>NZ_SIJC01000001.1:0-318720 GCF_010078385.1 Chengkuizengella sediminis | reverse complement strand
TATTCTCTTCATTTAAAGCACCGGATTTTTTCAGTAGGTCTATCGTTAAAGTTAGACGTTTTTGATTAAAAGGGTGATGTTCATTAAATTTATAGTTTAAGGTTTGAGGATGATAAATAAATGCTGAATTTATACTCACTTTCCTTGACTCCTTTTTAGCTTCTTTTCGGTTTCTTCTAGATGTTTTTAATCCTTTCAAAGTTTCGCTTCACTTTTGTGGTTTTAGGTTTATGGGGGTCCCCGAAAAGTATTCGGATTAAGCTACAATACATTACTTCACTTTTTGGGGTTGGCTAGTACATGAAACGGCGTTGGAAACGGACTTGATCAAATTTCTCCTCTGAACTCATCGGCACGTTTTTTCCGATGCGCACCATTAAACAGTTTGCGGGATGTGAGCAGATTTCAGGATCGTCTGTGGCGTACCATGTCATACCAGCAGATTCCATCAACCTCTCCATCATTTTTCGATAATCCCAAACACTTAAGCCACTGCCTTTTAAATCCCAGTGCCAGTAATATTCGGTCGTAAATACGATATAATTTTCCAATTGATTTTTAAAAAAAGCATGTTGAATCATCTTTTTTCCCAAACCGTAAGATCGATAGGGGAAAGCTACTTCTATAGCACCCAGCTCTATTAAATCTTCCATATTTCCTTTTGACCATCTTTCCAATTCATCAGCATAGTGGAAGGTGACGTAACCTACGACGATATTTTTGTTCCGAGCAATGATGATTCTACCTTCCGGTAAGGAGGTAATTTCAATTAGCGCTTTTTGTTGTTCTTCCGGTTCACGAAAGGCAACTAAACGTTCATGCATGGTTAACGATTTTAATTCGGCTGAAGAAACTGGACCTTCTATGTAAATTGTTTTATCTTTAAATTTTAATTCTTGTTGATGAGGGATTTTTATATGTTCCATACCGATTCCCCTTTCAAAAATTGATCCTTATTATCATTTTACAGTTATTTTATACAAATAGGAATCAAATTTAACAAGAGAATGTAAACAATTATAGACTAAAACATATTCATCGTAATAATAGTCCCCTTCCCTATACAATCATTGCTGTAAAAATTAACCGGTTGAATCAGGAATATATGTTCGATATATTGAATACAATAAGTATAGGAACATATATTCTGTTTAGGGTGATGGGAATGAATAAAAAAGAGCGTGTAATTATGCTGGTTGACTGTCAATCGTTTTACGCTTCGGTTGAAAAGGCAGCACATCCACAATATAAAAACAAACCTGTTGTCGTGGCCGGAGATCCTGCTCGCAGATCAGGTATTGTCCTGGCAGCTTGTCCATTAGCTAAAAAACACGGGGTGGTGACAGCGGAACGGTTGGGGGAAGCGATGGGTAAGTGCCCCGATTTAGTTGTCCTGAAGCCTCAAATGCAATTATATATTGATGTTTCTTCTCAAATTACTCAACTTTTGGAAACCTTCACCGATTTAGTTGAACCCTATTCTATTGATGAACAGTTTCTAGATCTTACAAATACGCAGCATCTATTTGGAAAACCAGAGCAAATTGCTGAACAAATTCAAGAAAAGATCATGGACGCTACAGGTGTATATACAAGGGTGGGCATTAGCTATTGTAAGGTAGTTGCAAAAATGGCGTGTGATAATTTTGCTAAAAAAAATAAAAAGGGAATTTTTGAGCTTCCTAAAAAAGATTTGCAAACTGTACTTTGGCCCTTGCCCATACACAAACTGTTTTTAGTGGGCTCCCGAATGAATACACATTTATTACGTTTGGGGATTCATACGATAGGAGATTTAGCAAATACACCACTTTCTAAACTTCGGGAAAAATGGGGGGTAAACGGAGAGTTGCTTTGGAAAATTGCCAAGGGCATGGATGCTTCCCCAGTAACACCTCAAACCCACGAAAAGCAAAAAGGGATTGGGCACCAAATGACATTACCGAGAGATTATTGGAGCAAAACAGAGCTCGAGGTTATTTTATTAGAAATAACAGAATTGGTTTGTCGTAGGTGTCGTATGAAAGGCTATATGGGTTCTGTTATTTCTGTAGGATGTAGAGGAGCTGATTTTGATCGTCCGACTGGGTTTCATCGACAGAAAAAAATAACAGTTCCAACAAATGTAACGAATGAAGTATATGAAACGGTTCGCCAGTTATTTTATACACATTGGGATGGCTCACCTGTACGCAGCCTCGGGGTTTCTTTAACACAGTTGGTAAATGATCAGGAATATCAATTGAGCTGGTTTGATCCATTTGAAAAAGATCGTTCGTTGGAAAAGGCGACAGATGGGTTAAAGGATAAGTATGGGGATGCGATTATTATGCGCGCAGCCTCTGTGGCTGAAGCGGGTCTAGCTAAAGACAGAGCAGCTAAGATTGGAGGACATTATAAGTGAGTAAAAAATTGGAGGGAAACGGATTGTGGGAATCTAGCCGCATGATGCTTCCAGAACATAAAGAGCGTATTAATTTGTATAACGAACAGCGAAAGAAGAAGAAGAAACCACAGCTTGTTGAGGAAGAAGTTGGAATGATATCACAACGTTTGTCAGATTCAATGTTAGATGGTGCAGAGATTACAATAGAGCTATTTAATGAAAATGGGAAAAATCAATTTGCAACAGGAATAGTCAGCAAGATGGATTCGGCATTAAGGCGCATTAAATTACAATTTTATAATGATGATTACGAATGGATTCAGTTTGATATTATCGTGGATGTAAAATGAAAAACACGGTTCTGTAATCATTTCATAAGTAAGGTCATGTTTTTCTTGTAGTGAACTTTGGTACTCAAAACCAACAGTCCATTATTTCCCTATTATAATGGACTGTTGACAAGGGGAGAGCAATCATTGTTAGTGATCACTATCTAAATATTAGTATATATCATTTGATATAGTGAATTCAATAGAAAATGATGGATATAGTTCTTAAAAAAATAGCATTGAAAGAAATGCAGGAAATCAATTATCTACATAACAATATGCAATGATTTGTGAGCCCTCATTCTTTGTATCGTTTATGTACCCCTAGTAGTAGAATAATCATTAAGGGTTTTTACAACAATAGTCCACAATCATATTTGTGAAAGTGGACTATTGCAACTATGGGATAGTTTATTAAAAGTGTTTGAAGAAAAAATTCTTCTATTCATCTTTCAATTAACTACTGACAATGATAAACATTTAATGCTAAAAAATAAATAATTTGTAATAAAAACATGCAATGTTTTAAATTTATCTGTATATGCAGTGGCTGGTCCCTTGATTCACAGCAATCTTACAAATAGTTTGCAATATCTATCAAAAAGGTTTGAAAGGAATAATAGAGCAAACTTATTTATTCTTTTTTTAGTCACCTACTTCTAGTTGAGAGAATAAGACATAGGAATATCAAAGATCGGATATATTTGAGATTCTTATGGAACTACTATGTCAGTGCTTATGATTGTCAACATATAAAATTTCATTAAAGATAACTTCTATATTATCCATCAGCTGCAACAGGAGTTTTGAACTGTGTTCAGTATGGTTACTCTGCACCATATCTTCTGCAGATTGAACATATTTTCCTTCTGTAATATCATGGCTACAATGATGAATAAGTCTTTGAATGCTTTCGTCTGTTGATTCCAAATGAAACTGTAGTCCGAAAACGTGCCCATTATAGTGAAAGGCTTGATTCTTACAGTTTTCACTACTTACTAATCGTTTTACGTCTGATGGGATGTCAAATGTGTCACCATGCCAATGGAACGCATGAAATGTCTCTGGGAAGTTGTTGAAAATGGAACAATGAGTACCGTTTTGATGTAAAGAAACGGGAAACCAACCTATTTCTTTTTGATGATGAGGGTAAACACGTCCACCTAATACTTCACAAAGTAACTGTGCCCCAAGGCAAATGCCAAGCATCATTTTTTTGTTGGCAATGGTTTCTTTTATAAATTGTTTTTCTTCTTTAAACCACGGATACTTCCCATCTTTATCATACACACTCATTGGACCACCCATTATGATAAGTAGATCGAAATCATCTTGTGAAGGTAACGGGTCTTGATTAAATAATTGAGTCATCGAAATTTCGTATTCTTTTTCTTTTGCCCAATCCTCTATCAACTCAATAGATTCAAAAGCTACATGCTGGATATAATGAATTCTCATTATGATTCCCCCCTCAATATATTCTGATACAAGTTAATGAATTAAATGATGTTTCTGAAATGCTTCTCTCGTATACGGTTCATCAAATAATCCATTTCGCTTGAAATGTTTGAGTGTCATTTTTGATCCACTTCGTACATCAAGAATGATCTGATCACGTGGATAAGATTCTTCAATAATGCGTTCTATCAGTTTTTTTGGAAAATCTAATAGTTTAAGCCAACATCTTACTAGAGTTAAATCATGCTCCAGAAAACCATAAATAAATTTAGGTAGCATCGTCCCTATCAGCCTTTGATCTGCTTCGGAAAGTTGTATCCAAGCTTGATGGAGTACTTTGGCAAAATATACATGATGTCTTGCTTCGTCTTCAGCATGATCTCCAATGACTTCACGAACGGTTGGAACGATTCGTTCATCACGGGGAACAACGTTTAGAGTACCTGTAATTAACGTTTCAGAAACAATGGAAAAAAATAAATAAACGAGATCTTTTTTTTCTGGAGGAACGTCAGAAGCAAGTTGATGTAATAATCTAAGAAAACGAGGCTTCTCCATTAATGGCCTCTCTATACCCGTTGCAAGCTCTACTTGATTAATTAATTGGGCGGAAAATTTAAAATGATAAGCTTCATCTACGTATAACTTCCAGGCATCTTCTATCATTTCATAAGGCATATCCAACCCTAGCGTATTTCTACCTAATTTAAAAGAAACATAATTTACGGCTTCATGTTCTAGGTTTTCAGTGAAATCTAAATGTGCATAAAGCTGATAAACCGTTATGATTTTTTGTATTTTCTCACCTCTTTCTTGTACTAATGGATGCTGAGTAATAGGAACCAATTCAGGAGAAAAAAAGAATTGGCTTTTCTCCTGCTGAGTTTGACTATAGGTTCTACTTGGTTTTGTACGTACAGATGCCACTTCATCCCAAGTACTAAAGGGACTCTTATATTCCTTTGTTGTTAATTTTTTTCCTTGCATGATATCAACTCCACCTTTATTTCAAATGATTGGATTGTAACCTCTTTGATATTATGACACATTAGTTGAGTGTATGAAATTATTTTGCATTGATGCAAAATAATTAAGCAGCCACAATCCGAGCTTATAAATTATTTTGTATTATAAAATTTGTTAAAAAGTGTCGAATGTAGAAATACAAGGTGAAATTATAGAATATTATGAAACTCTGTTTCAATTCCTAACTCTTTTGCTTCTTCGAAAAGTCTAGTTTAAGCTCGAAGTTGGAGAATATACAGAAAAGTTAGTTGAAACGGAAAAAGGTTTTCATATCATTAAAGTAACAGGGGAAGAAGAAAAGAAATCATTTGAAAAAATGAAAAGTCAAATTCGAGAAAAACTAATCACTCAAAAGTTGGATCAGAGCCAAATATAAGAAACCACCACTAATCTTATTCGCGATGCAAAGACCGAAGAGGAAATGAAGGAGTATTATGGAAAAGATCAACCTGGTATTAAAGTAAACCTTATTTCACTTGAAGATATAAACACAGCAAAAGAGATCATTACAAAGCTTGATCAGTCAAAGTTTTGCAGAGTTAGCACAGGAATATTCCGTTGATCCTTCAGCTTCTAATGACGGTGATTTAGGTTTTATTAGACCTGGGGATAGAGAACCAGAATTTGAGGAAGAAGTACTCAAGCTGGGCGTTGGAGAATACACAAAAGAACCCGTCCAAATAGAAGATGCTTTTCACATCATAAAAGTTACAGAGAAAGAAGAAAAGAAACCGTTTGAAGAAATGAAAAATCAAATTCGAGATGAATTGACCACTCAAAAGTTGAATCCAGAGGAAACACAAGGAAAAATCAATAACCTCATTCATGAGATCAATATAAAAATTAATGATGAAGAGTTAAAAGACTTGTTTAAAGATTTAAACGCAGGTACAGAATAATCTAAAAATAAAACATTCCTTCAATATATATTCCCATATTGGAAACCACAGCTTGTTGAGGAAGAAGTTGGAATGATATTACAGCGTTTTCAGCAAGATGGATACGACATTAAGGCGCATTAAACTACAATTTTATAATGATGATTCTGAATGGATTCAGTTTGATACCATCGTTGATATAAAATGAAAAGGAGCTTAGGTAACAAGTTTCTTTTTTTGTATGAGAAAAAGCTTCTTTCATAATAGAAGAAACTTTTTCTTGGAGATGATGTTGTATGGTTTTTTTGACAAAAACATTTGTGATTGTGTAATTTTATTATATGAATTCAGAAGGAGTATTGACATAGACGTTCGCGGATTTTAAGATAACATTAGTACTTTAATAATAGATTGGATGTTTGTACATGAATAGCTTTGAAATTGCACGACTAGCAGGTGTATCACGCAGTACTGTGACAAGAGTGATCAATAATTACGGTAACGTTCACCCAAAAACCAAATCAAAAGTGCTGAAGGTGATGGAGGAGAATAACTATCGTCCAAATGCTACGGCAAAAAAGCTTTCTAGTAAAAAATCAAATGTCATAGGGTTGTTGGTAATAAAAGATATGGATAAAAGCTCTCCATCTTTCCTAGTTGATGCTTTTTTTGGACCTATGGTTGATACAATCATTCATACGGCTTCAAGTAGAGGTTATCGAATTATGTTGGATATTACAGAGGAAAATGATAAAAACACATTAAATTTATTCCATGAAAAGAGCATTGACGCAGGCATATTTTTGAGTTGGAGTAATATGCAACCTAAGATTAAAGAAGCAGTTAAATTGGGTTACCATTGTGGTGTGATTGATTTCGATTTTGCAATTGATCGAGATGATTCTATCGTTATTATGGATGTCTGTGATAAAAAAAGTGCTTATAAAGCAACGAAATATTTAATTGAATTGGGTCACGAACATATTGGATTCATTACAGGAATAAAATCAAAAAGATGTTCTATCGAGCGTTTGAAAGGTTATGAACTGGCACATTTAGAATCTGAAATTGTAATAAATGAAAGTAATTTATTTGAAGGTTATTTTAATGAAGAAGATGGTTACGCTGCAGTGGAGTATTGGACGGAATTAGGTAAAATGCCATCTGCTATTTTTGCTGCAAATGATAAAATGGCTATAGGTGCATTAAACGCACTACATAAAAAAGGATTGAGGGTTCCTGAGGATGTCTCCATCATTGGATATGATGACGTTATTTTGACACAATATACATCTCCTAAATTAACGACCATGAAAGTACCTGTGTCAGAAATGGCAGACTCTTTAATTAATACATTGATTGACAAAATAGAAGGAAGAGAAGACGTGCGGTTAAGAAAAACTTTTACAGCAAGGTTAGTTGAGAGGGAATCAACAGCACCAATTAGAAAAATAGAGAAAAAATAGTGGCAATAAATGAAGAGTTCTGTTATTCTAGTATTAAGTGATTCACGTGAGTCAATTTACCCTAGATTTGACTCATAAAACGGAGATGTTTCTCTAAGACTCATGGATATCAATTTTCGACAAAAATGAACCATGTGAGTCGGATGAATCAAACGGTTTTTTATTTTTTCCCCATTTAGCTGCTGACACTCATGTTAGCAGCTCTCTTTATAATAAAAAGGATTCGTTTTAAGATGGTCATTTGAAGAAACAGAAAAAACGCAGGTTTTATCCTGCGTTTTTTTCTTTTGGTACCTGCTCGCACAGGTACCTCATGGGAGAAGTGGAGTGTGAGAAAAACTGAATATGTATTATGCTTATTTAAGCTGATTTTATAGGGTTAGATTAAAGGTAATATGTCTATAAATGTCTTAAAATTGTAGTTTCGTCCCCAATCCGTCCCCAAAATTATTTTTCGATAATATCACCAAAGATATTTTCGGCTGCTTGATCTGCCTTTTGAATTACATGATTAGTGCTAAAAATGAGGGTATTGTGAGATATAAAGGAAGGGCGTGCATAGGCGCTCTTTTTTACATTCAGCCCATAGATAAGAGTCCAAGCAACTTCATTAGATTGTTCATAAGATAGTGTGAACGTAAATTTAATGAGTTAGGAGGTAATTTTATGGGTTTAAAGAAAGAACCTTTTGTTGTTGCTGAGACGTTTTCAGTATTAGATCCATATGACCCAGCGTCTGAAAATATAATCGTGCTTTCTAATGATGGCGATTTTGAAATTGTAGCTACAGTCGATGTATGTGTCAAACAACCACAGAGAACACAGGTGTCACTTGATTCATTCGCTCAAATCGCTGTAGAGCCAGGTGCCGATGATGATCCACAAACTTTTGAAGTGACGTATGAGCTCTTGAGAAATGGCGATCCCATTGTAACAATCGATGATGAAATGGATTATGTGCATGCAGGTACTGGAAGACATACAAACTTTCCAAACTTTCCTTTAGTGGATAATAATCCAAGTGCTGGCATCAATAGGTATGATCTTGTTTGTACAAGGATATCTGGTCCTTCTTTTATCTTTGTTGCTTCCCGTAGCCTAAAAGCAACAGTATTTACATTAACAGTTTAAAAATAAAATTTTATGATTAAACGGATAACAGGAAGGGCACATATAGTGCTTTTTTTGTTGGGAAAATATCATCCATTATGCTAGGGGAGGGAAGCAGGCTGATAAAAAGAAAGTCCCTACTAAGATGACTCTTAATAAGGACTATTACAGACAGCTTGCTTTTATATTATCCCTTTTATCTAATAAAATATAACTGATTTAGATTTTTCGAAAAAAGAGGAATCAACTATGCCTATTTATTTCATATATCTGCATTTACACAATCAAAAAGGTTTTTAAATAGCATTAATATAAATTATATTTTTTTGATTAGACAAAACAATAAAAAAAATGTTGCAATTAGAAAAATAATTATACTAGGTATTATCCCAAAGAATATAGCGAGTTGTATGAGTTCATCGCTTATACTCGGGTTCCTTGAAACTCCTATTACTAAAGCACCAGTAATAATTCCTAGACCAATCGCAAGCCCAGCTAATGTAATAAAAGGACCTAAACATAATCCCAAAAGACCTTTACAACATTTATCCATCTTTTCACCTCCAATAGAGATAAGTTAATTTTATGTTATGTGTCTATACACGATATTGATTGGGCGCAAGTAACAGATAACCATTGTTGCTAATGCGAAGGTGATTTTTTGTTGTGAAGAGGAAGGAACCTCGATAAGAAAGGAAGTGAGAAGCCATGCCAACTAAATCCAAAAGACCATGCAATAAAACTGGATGCAATACCCTAACAAGAGCAGATTATTGTGATGAACACAAAAAAGATAGCAACCAATACTATGACAAGTATATGAGAGATAAGAAGAGCAAAACATGAACTTAAAATCATTCTATCTACTTGTCAAATTGATGCCGTGGGATTTCCACCACCGAGTAGTCAACAAGCATTAAAAGCTATAGAGCAACAGAAAAATCGATTTAAAAATAGGGGTTCTTAGGGAAATTGAATTAGAACATTTTTCTTTTAAAATTCGATCATATGATTATTTCTTAAAAAAGTTGGGTCCTTTAAAATGAATTTCTAAATGGACTTAAAAGGATTTATATGGAAAGGCGGACATGATAGGCTGGATCAAAAACTTGCGATGCATTTTATTAAAAAGGATCGCCTTATCGCAAACATCGTGCCCGCAAAGGCTCAATGTCAAGCCGCAATTTTTCCAATTCATAATATTTGTGCTGTTAAGATTGAAGAAGAATTTGATTTCAAATTAAAACCCATTAAAAAAAGCGTCGTGGGAGAATGCTCGTGTACTGAAGACCCAACCACAAACTTAGCACAATCTATGATAGGAGAGGAGACAGGAATTCAGGCTTATAGTTTCTGTGAAGTAGGGACAATTATCGATGTTGGGGAAGGAATTGTCATTCTGTCTTTTGATGAGGAGGGAGCGACTTTTACAGCTGCTATATCTAGTTGCAAAATAAGTGCTTTAGGCGCTGATTGTTTGTAACAGACACCGCAGGAAAGAAGGCCTGAATAAATATCCGTATATATTTTTTATCAAGTGAAGAAAAACAAAAACTCTTTAAAATGAAAACGTGCTGATATGATGTTTATCAGTGGTTTTTCATTTTTTTGATTTAACTAGACACTTATCGTTCTGTGTATTATCATCTCCTCATCCGATGTCCTAAGGTAATACGCAAAAGTACAATTTTAACACTAGGTACACACGTCCAGTCAAACCTCTAATAAAACTCATAACATACATTAGATAAAAAATGAACGGAGGTGAAATCATGGGAGCTTTTGATAGAACAATCTGTGATTGCTGTGTCTGTCCGATGCAATGCGTCATGCAAAAATTAGTTACACGTGATGTGGGTATTGCCACGGCTGTCAGTGTGACTCCTGTTACAATTAATTCTGTTGAAAATTTTATAGCAAATACCAGTCAAGGATCATTTCCAATATGTAATGTTACTGCTGTTGGAAGTATACCTCCTTTTGATATTGATTTAAATCTAAAACCAGTGCAAAAAGATATTAAAGGGAAATGCAGTTGTTGCGAAGATCCAGCTACAAATGAATTGCAACAGCTCATTGGAAAAGAAGTGGATCTTGAATTTATTGGAGGAATAGCACCCTTTGCAGACGGAAATATCGTCACTGGAAAAGTTTCACAAGTTGGAGAAGGTATTTTAATTTTAAGTGATCTTGGAATAACTTTTTCTAATGCTGCAATATCTACTTGCCAAATTACAAGAATTGAACTCAACTAATTATACAATATCCCCCACCAGCTACTAAGCTAGTGCAGGAAAAAAACAAAAGCTTCTTCCGTTAAATGGAGAAGCTTTATATATGGGATATTTCAATAAAAGCATTTGTGACTGCTTGCTTTCATTATATTAATTCAGATTACATATTGACACTGGCATTAGCGGATATTTGAATCACATTTTGATGAATATTTTTGATGAGTTTTGCTTCCAGTTTAATCGATGCTTTAATCCGGACAAAATTTTTAATAGATTGTTAAATGTATGTGTATCATCGTCTCCACATCCGATAATCTGAGGTAAGTACATAATCAGAACAAATGTTCCGTTAGAGGTGAATAAAAATGAAAGAAAATGTTTTGGTTGGTTCCCAGTGCATGCACATCTTTAAGTCTATATCTAGGCTCTTTAAGCCATTCAAATCTTGATGAAACGGAAATTCAGGGGGGATGAAATCAATAACAATATTTAAGCTTTTAAATAATCAATTTGAAAATACCTTAGTAGGGTACGGTTTATTTTCCTTAAAGGAGGTGATATATAGAACACCCCTGATAATTGTTGAGAGCAATCATCAGGGACAAATGAAAAAAATAATGCAATTTAATATTATATCTATTCCCTCAAGTTGTAAATATGAAAACAAAGTAATTAAAGAAATATTTAATAAATTGAATATCGTTATTATCCAAGTGTTTAAAAGCACTTTAAATGTAAAGTTACACTAGAAGGAACTGCACATGAAAGGAAAACTTTTATTATACAAAGTGACTGACGATAAGATGTTAGGTTCTAATATATTGAGCGGTGACATTGTAATTATCGATAACGAAAAGAATTTTATTTTGGTAAGATGGCACTTATATGTATTGATGGAAAAAAGGTAAAGCTGAGCTATTTAATAAAACAAGGGTCATTTGTTATTACATACACCTCTGAAAATGATGTTGTAATTTTTCATAATAAACGTATTGAAGTATTAGGGTATGTACGTGAGGTGAATAGGGAGTTAGAAATTTAAAAATTCAAAATAGAACTTTAAAACCATTGGTATTATCATGAAAACAGAAAAAACGCAGGTTTTATCCTGCGTTTTTTTCTTTTGGTACCTGCTCGCACAGGTACCTCATGGGAGAGGAGAAACCGGATGAAGAGCTTATGGGGAAACGTAAGTCTTCTCCGCGGTTATCTACGACATTTTTGATGCCGTTAACTATAATTTTTGCCCTTTTTTGAGAAAATATACATAAGAATGACCAACTATTTGTGGATGTATTTTAAAGACATGCAGAATATGATACGATAGCAACGTACATATTGAAAGAAAATATAAGCAGGTGAATGTGTTGAGAGTAATATCGGGAGTCTCTAAAGGTAGAAAGTTAAAGGCGGTTCCAGGGAGTCATACGAGGCCGACTACCGATAAAGTAAAAGAAGCTATCTTTAGTAGGATCGGTCCTTATTTTTCAGGTGGGACTGTATTGGATTTATTTGCCGGAACAGGAGCCTTGGGTATAGAAGCGATAAGCAGAGGGATAGATCGAGGAATTTTTATAGATATTAACCCAAAAAGCATTGAAGTGATTAAGGGGAATATTAGTGCTGTAGGCCAAATTGAGAAAGCAGAAGTGTATCGAAATGATGCAAAAAGAGCTCTGAAAGTTTGTGCGAAACGTGAATTGAAATTTGATTTGGTGTTTTTAGATCCACCCTATAAATTAGAAATGACGGAGGATATTTTGCAACAAATGGACTCGCTTTCCCTTTTTCATAAAGGTGCTGTCGTTGTTGTAGAACATGACACGGTATACACATATAACGAACAAATAGGTAACCTCCAATGCAACCGTCGGTTAGTTTATGGTGATACCGCTGTTACGGTGTATGATTATATAGTGAATGAATAAAATGAGGTGTTGAAAAAATGCAAAAGAAACAGAGTATAGCTGTATATCCTGGGAGTTTTGATCCCGTTACATATGGACATCTAGATATTATTCACCGGGCTGCTAAGCAATTTGATACTTTGGTTGTTGCAGTGTTGAATAATGCTAAAAAAAATCCGCTTTTTACTGTGGAAGAACGGAAGGTTTTACTTCATCAAGCTACTCGGCATTTGCCGAATGTGGAAATTGATAGTTTTCACGACTTACTGACTAATTATATGAATTCAAAAAACGCACAAATCATCGTTAGAGGTTTAAGGGCTGTTTCCGATTTTGAATTTGAATTGCAAATGGCCTCTACAAATAGAAAGCTAAACGAGGACGTTGAGACCTTTTTTATGATGACAAACCCACAATATTCTTATTTAAGCTCGAGTATCGTAAAAGAGGTAGCTAAATATGATGGAACTGTCACCGATCTCGTTCCAAAAGAAGTAGAAAAAGCATTGAGAGAAAAGTATAATTACCTACAAAAGTGAAGACGTTTGTTTCCATAAAAGGGATACGAAGTGAATGATGATCCTTATCAAACGAATTTATGGAAAATCGCTCTGAAAATTGCAATGAATATGGATAGAATGAGCATTGTACAAAGTAGGATGAGTATAAAAATAAATGTGTTTTCCCAAATGGACCATACTGTATTAGGGGCTTCCACGTATTTTGGAGTGGTGTTAACAAAACTAGGTTGTACATCAGAAAATAAAATCTGATATGGTTTCCAAAGTAAAAAGGTTAACACAAAGGAAAATAGTGCTTGTAACATCCGTGATACTAAAAACGAACGATAACGTAAATCTGTATTTTGAATAAGACTTTTAACCTGTAGATGAACGGAAAAACCGCTCCAAGCTAACAAACTACAAATAAAAGCAATTTGCCAAATAAAAGGAATCGATTGTAATGTGCTAATTTGATATGCACCAAGATTTATTTCAAACCATCCAGTAGTGATGGAAGCCAATGTATTTTCAGACAGATTCATGATATTAAAAAACTGTGTTAACAGCTTATTAATCAGGGACAAAAGGTTTGTTAAGGTAACCATCTTGATGATTACGGCAAACAACATCATGGTGCCTCCAATCATCAATAAGTTTTGTGTAGAGGAGATGACAGCATCTCCAAGTAATTTACCAAATGTTCTCCCATCCTGTTGATGTGCTTGAATCATCGCCCTTACACTTCTTACGATGAAATGATTGTTCTGAGTAAGGGGTCTGTTTGAAGTGTCTCCATAGTATAATCTGAGTACAAACCCGAGTATTAATAATGAAATAAAATGGATGATCGTAATGAATAAACCAAGCTGCATGTGATGAAAAAATCCTATAGCAATAACATTGATAATAAATATGGGACTGCTTGAGTGAGAGATAGCTAGTATTTTTTCACCTTCATCTCTTGTAATTAGATTTTGTTGTCTTATATTTGATGTGATCTGTGCACTAGAAGGATATCCGACAGTCCACCCCATTGCGAGCGCCCAACCTCCTATTCCAGGGACTTTAAATAAAAACCTCATTAGTGGTTCTAACCAAACTCCAAACATACGAATAACACCATAAGCGATTAAAATTTCAGATAAGATGAAAAAAGGGAGTAGGGATGGGAAAACAATTTTCCACCAAATATTTAATCCTTGTAAAGAGGATTGAAAAGCCTCTTCTGGAAATATAATAATGAATAGAACAAGGAAGGCTGCACACATGGCTAGTAAAAATGTAAAAAAGCGATGATTCATGTTAAAATTCAATCGTGACATGCTTTTTCACCTCATTTGCTTTACAATGGTACATGTTTACGCTAAAGTTTGTCCAAATAGACCATCTGGGAGGAAATTGAATATGGAGCATCAGAATGAGAAGAAGACACACAAAATATGGGACATGAAATTTTCTAAAAACATCAAATTTTTTCTCATAGTTTCCGCCATTTTATACATTATATTTTTAATGCCAACACCCTATGTTGTGTATGAGCCAGGATCTGCTGAAATGTTGGAACCGATGGTTAATGTTGAAAATGGTTATATTGATGCCGAAGGAGCATTCATGTTAACTACTGTGCGCATGAATTATAGCAATGTATTTTACTATTTATATTCTTTCGTTAATCCTCACGCTGTAGTAGTAAAAAAAGAAGATATCTTTAGAAATGAAACAGAAGAAGAGTATATGGAAAGACAAACGTTTAATATGATAAATTCACAAAGTAATGCTATAAAAGTAGCTTACAATAAGGCAGGAGTTGCTTATGAATCGATTATAGATGGCGTTGTGATATTAGGCACTGTAGAGGGATACCCTGCAAAGGGTGTGTTACAATCTGGGGATAAAATTCTATCCATTAATGAAGAGATCATTAAAACCACGGAGGATATATATTCAGTTGTTGGAAAAAATCAGGTCGGGGATATGATCTCAGTTACATATGAAAGAGAAGAGCAAAACGAAGCAGTACAATTAACTTTGGTTGATCTTAGGAGTGAATATGAGGTTTCAGAAGGAATTAAAGAAAGACCTGGAATAGGGATTTATTTAGCTGACTTACAGCACATCATTGATGCAGGTAATATTAGAGGACCATCTGCAGGATTAATGTTTTCACTTGAGATATATAATCAGTTAGTACCTGAGGATATTACACAAGGTCATCTCATCGCTGGTACGGGTGAGATTTATGCAGATGGTCAGGTTGGAGCTATCGGAGGAGTCGACCGTAAGATTGTGGCGGCTGATAAGGAAGGGGCTGAAGTGTTTTTTGTACCTGAAGAGAATTATGAAGTCGCTGCCGAAAAAGCACAAGAAATCAAATCAGATATGGACGTAGTAACTGTAACGACATTGGAGGAAGCGCTGAAATATTTAAACCAGCTTACTCCTAGTCACTCCTAATAGAGGTGGTACAATATCCAAAAAATAAAGGGCATCCTATGATTCCCAGATTGTAAAAGGAGCCTAATAAGGCACCTTTTACAGGATGACTGGAGGTTGATAGTAATCCTGGAACATCTCTTTAGCAGATGGATTATGATAAGAAAGTGAATATATGGAGGTTGCACGTATGTCCATCTCTAATAGTGATGTATGATTTTTATTTACTTTTGTTATGATGGGTACTTTTGCTGTTTTCTTCATTTTCTTTAACAAATGTTGTCCTTTAATTGAAAATCCAAGCACCCTTAAATATGGGGTGCCTTTTTTTAATTTATCGATTGTGATATCAGTTTTATAGTGATTGAGTAAGATGCGAAGCAATGTGCGTTGTAACTTTGTCCTAGTATACCTTTTCGTTTTCAATAATTCTAATAACTTTGTAACCGAAAATGAAGAATCAGTTAACTCAGGTAATGTTTGTTTGAGTCTGTTTTCTAATCCTTCTGTGACTTCAAAAAAATGTGAGCATTCATTGGGTGTAATACTTAATAACTTGTATAATAATTGATCCTTTAAAGACTCCCAGTAGATAGGTCCGCGACCAGATTGAAATTCACGCTGTAACACTTCATAAGTATAATTAGGCATATATTGAGAAAAGTAAGATTGATTTTGTTTTTCAAAAATGAGTTTACGAATAGCCGTAGCACTAGCAATTTGTTGATCGGTAACCTCTTGCTGATGATACCCTGCCTTTTGTCTTGTAATGGTGAGAGGACTGATACTGCTGTTTAAACGTTCAATTGCAATTAAGTAATGTAAACCTAAAGTATTATTAGGCTGAGACAAGTCCATATGTTCAGATGTTTCAAAAGGTAAGATCTTTTGAATGGCTGAAGTATACGCAGCTGGATAATTCATTCCTTTTTTTAATTGTTGTTTTACTTCTGTTCCAAATCTAACGGGTTCTTCTTTTAGCTCTTTGGCTAATATCTGTAATGTTTCCAGCTCACCACTTTCACTGCCAAAACATAAATGATCAACAATTCCTGTTGCATCCAAGGCGGAAACTGCACCGAATGCAAACCATTCAGCAGGTTGGGAAGAGTAAACAACAGGTAGTTCAATGACTAAGTCAGCTCCCATATGTAAAGCCATTTCTGTTCGGGCCCATTTGTTTACTATCGAGGGTTCACCTCTCTGCAGGAAATTGCCGCTCATTACGGCAACTACGGCATCTGCATTAGATATTTTTTTAGATTGCTCAAAGTGATATACGTGTCCATTATGTAATGGATTGTATTCAACTATTATGCCAACGGTTTTCATATACTCCACCTCAATTTTAGATGTTGGTTCCTATACTGATAAATTCTGCATGAAAGAAAATACTTGAGCCAAAAAGCAAGTTTAATCATGTTTTTAGATATTTCATCACTTTTTTGGGTACTTTTAATATAACATGGAGGAAATATTGTTGACAAAACACAAAATAAATCGCTATAATAAACTTTGTCTGTTTGAGGTGGTTCTTAATGTCAATAATGATTAATTTACGTGATCTAATTACAAAAACAGATCCAGTAGTCATTCAACAATCTTTGTCTGTTACGGATCTAGTTTCAAATCACAAAGAAATTTTGAATATTACACCTTTAGAGGTGGATTTACAAGTGAAAATGGATTTTGAAGTGGCTCGAGTATGGGGAACATGTAATGGTCAAATTCGTTATATTTGTTCCAGATGTTTAAAAGAATATAATAAAACACTTCAAATTAACATACAAGAGGCTTTGACACAAAATTCAGAAATAGCAAAATCTGATCCTGAGGAAAGTATTCAGCTAGTTACATCTGATGAGGTTGATATTGAACCTTACATTAGAGAATCATTTTTATTAGAACTTCCCTATGCTCCTATCTGTGAGGAATCGTGTGAAGGGTTGTGTCCCACATGTGGGATTAATAAAAATGAATCATCCTGTACTTGTAAACAGGATCAAATTGATCCTCGTTTAGCTAAATTAAAAGACTTTTATGTCGAATAATGAATGGACATCGAATTAAGGAGGTGGAGAATTATGGCAGTACCTCAAAGGAGAACATCTAAAACTCGTCGCGATAAGCGCCGTACTCATTTTAAATTAGAAGTTCCTGGTATGGTGAAATGTGAGCAATGTGGAGAGTTGAAACTTTCTCATCATGTATGCAAATCATGCGGAACGTATAAAGGAAGAGAAGTTGCAGCAAAATAATTAATTTTTGAAAAAATAGTACTTCATTACGATGAAGTACTATTTTTTTCTTCACTTTTGTGATAAATTTATATATACTACTTTTAGTATCAGGTAATAATTTTTGGTGGTGATGAGAATCGGACGGCTTCCAAAACAGAAGCGGTTATTGGAATTAGCTAAAGAAATTGAACATAATCCATTTATAACCGATGAACAACTTACAAAGAAATTTAATGTTAGTATTCAAACGATAAGGTTAGATCGGATGGAGCTTGGTATTCCTGAGCTTCGAGAAAGAATAAAATTAATGGCGGAAAAATCGTATGATCAAGTGGTTTCACTGCAAATTGATGAAGTCATTGGGGAAGTAGTTGATTTACAATTAGATAAAAGCGCGATTTCCATTTTTGAAATCAATGATGAACATGTTTTTGCCAAAACAAAAATAGCAAGAGGTCATCATATATTTTCCCAAGGCAATTCACTAGCGATTGCGGTCATAGATGATGAGGTAGCATTAACAGCTTCTGCGGATATTCGTTTTATACGATCCGTGAAATTAGGAGAAAAATGTATCGCTAAAGCTTATGTACGTAATGAATCA
Source organism: Chengkuizengella sediminis (assembly GCF_010078385.1). NCBI lineage: Bacteria > Bacillati > Bacillota > Bacilli > Caryophanales > Paenibacillaceae > Chengkuizengella > Chengkuizengella sediminis. Next base: position 300,146 of record NZ_SIJC01000001.1, on the reverse strand, counting down.
TTGAATCATGACAAAGCAAATGTTGATGTGTTTACATACGTAGGTAATGAGCTCGTTTTCGAAGGGAATTTTGTCATCTTTCGTTCAGATCATAAAAATAAATGATGAGGGGAGTGACTCTCATGAAAATCGCAATTGACGCGATGGGTGGAGATCATGCACCTGAGGTAAATGTAAAGGGCGCGATGTTAGCGGCTAAGCAATGGAAAGATATTGAAATTATTTTAGTGGGAGATTCTAAACAAATTGACCCATTACTTGATCCGTCTTTTACCAATATTACAGTTACTCACACTGATGAGGTGATTTCAGGAGATGAAGAGCCTGTCAGAGCAGTACGTCGTAAAAAAAACTCATCTATGGTATTAGCAGGGAAAATGGTAAAGGATAAAATTGCTGATGCGATGATTTCTGCTGGTAATACAGGGGCATTAATGACGACTGGATTGCTCGTCATCGGTCGTATCTCTGGTGTTGAAAGACCTGCTTTAGCGCCTATGTTACCAACGATGGACAATGTTGGCTTGCTTGCTTTAGATTTAGGAGCGAATATGGATGCTTCTGCAGAGCATTTAGTGCAATATGCCATAATGGGTAATATATACAGAACAAAAATTCATGGGATGGACTCTCCAAGGATTGGGCTACTAAATGTAGGAACCGAAGAGGGGAAGGGTAGTGAGATAACAAAAGAAGTATACCCTTTGCTTGAGCAGCTTCCCATCCATTTTATAGGTAATGTAGAAGCAAGGGATGTATTGAATCGAAATTGTGATGTACTTGTATGTGATGGGTTTGTAGGTAACATATTATTAAAAGCGATGGAAGGAACAGCGAGTAATGTTTTTTCTGTTTTGAAAGTTGAATTAACGAAAAATTTGCTTCGAAAAGCAGCTGCAGCTATTCTAAAACCCAGCTTGAGCGCTTTTAAAAAGAAGATGGATTATACCACTTATGGTGGAGCACCCTTATTAGGGGTAAATGGTGTATGTATTAAAAGCCACGGCTCCTCTGATGCAAATGCCGTTAAAAATGCAATCGGTCAGGCCAGAAATGCGATCGAAAAGAAACTAGTCGATTCAATTGCTTCAGAGATAGGTAAGAAATGAGGGCAATAAAAAGATGAATAATATTTCAGTTGGAATTATTGGGACTGGAAAATACGTTCCTGAAAGAATATTAACGAACAAAGATTTAGAGAGCATGGTTGAAACGAATGATGAGTGGATTAAAGCACGTACTGGAATTGAGGAAAGAAGAATAATAGCTGAAGATCAAGCAACGTCAGACCTTGCATTAAAAGCTGCTGAACGAGCTCTGATAAATGCTGGAATAAAAGCTGAGGATCTTGATCTTATTGTAGTTACAACAGTTACACCAGACATGGCTCTTCCTTCTACAGCGTGTATATTACAGGATAAATTAGGTGCTAAAAAAGCAGCTGCTTATGATTTATCTGCAGCATGCTCTGGATTTATTTATGGCTTAGCGAACGCGTCCAATTTTATTGCAACTGGTACATATAAACATATTTTAGTAGTAGGTGCGGAAAGTTTGTCTACAATAACAGATTATACAGATCGTAATACCTGTATTTTATTTGGTGATGGAGCAGGAGCAGTTGTACTTGGACCTGTTGCGAATGATAGAGGCTTTCGATCATTTGAGTTGGGTGCAGACGGCACAGGTGGCGACCTGTTAAAAGTTGAAGGTGGGGGATCAAGATACCCCTCCTCAACAAAAACAATTGAAAATAAATTACACTACATTTCGATGGAAGGTAGAGAAGTATTTAAATTTGCAGTTCGAATTATGGGATCAGCAGCTGAAGAAGCTCTTAAAAAAGCAGGTTTAAATAAATCAGATATTGACTTTTTGGTTCCTCATCAAGCAAATATCCGCATCATAGAGGCAGCTTTGGATCGACTGGAATTGTCGGAGGATAAATGTGTTGTGAATTTACAAAATTACGGCAATGTATCCGCTGCTTCTATACCAATTGCCTTAGCTGAAGCTGATGAGCAGGGAAGATTAGGTGAAGGTGACTGTATTGTACTTGTTGGTTTTGGTGGTGGATTAACATGGGGAGCTTCCGTACTTATTTGGTAAATTAAGATTAAACCTAAAAAGTGCATATGAATATAATAGCTTGATGCTGAAAACGGGAGTTCTTTAACACCATATTATTTAGGAGTTGATTAAATGGGAAAAATTGCATTTATTTTTCCGGGACAAGGTGCTCAAACTGTTGGCATGGGGTTAGATGCTTATGAACAACATGAAGGAGCTAGGCAAATTTATGATAAAGCAGATGAAATATTAGATTTTAAACTAACTGATTTAATATTTAAAGGTCCTGATGAAAAATTAAGACTTACTTATAATACACAACCTGCTTTGTTAACGACAAGTGTAGCACTGTATGAGGTTTTTAAAGAGGCGGGAGTTCATCCTGATTTTGTAGCAGGACATAGTCTAGGAGAATATAGCGCTTTAGTTGCGACAGGGGTGCTGAGTTTTGAAGATGCCGTAAAAACCGTTCGTTTACGTGGAGAGTTTATGGATCAGGCTGTACCAGAAGGTAAAGGAACGATGGCTGCAGTTCTTGGTTTAGGGAGAGAGCAGTTAGAGGGCTTGTGTAAAGAGGTTAGTCACAATGTAGGTTTAGTAGAAATGGCAAATCTAAATTGTCCAGGACAAATCGTTATCTCTGGTACAACTGAAGGTGTTCAAGAGATTGTTGAAAAAGGGAAAGAAGCAGGGGCGAAGAGAGTGCTTCCGTTGGAAGTGAGCGGACCTTTTCATTCTTCTCTTATGAAGGATGCAGCCGATAAGCTTTCATTGGAATTGAATCAAATTACCTTAAACACTCCAACAGTACCTGTTGTTGCTAATGTCACAGCAAATATGGTAACACAGCCAACAGAAATTAAAAAACTGTTAGTTGATCAAGTATGTGCGCCAGTACTGTGGGAAGATAGTATTATATACTTACTCGATCAAGGGGTGGATACGTTCGTTGAAATTGGTTCAGGAAAAGTACTAGCAGGATTAATTAAAAAGATTAATCGTAAAGTTAAAGTGATATCTATAAATGACATGAAATCAATAGAAAACTTTAAAATGGAGGGATCACATGCTTAAGGGGAAAGTTGCATTGGTAACAGGAGCATCTCGCGGTATAGGGAAATCCATTGCCTTATCTTTAGCAGAAGCAGGTGCGGATATCGTCGTCAATTTTGCAGGGAATGAAAAAGCTGCAGCTGAAGTTGTTGAGACAATAGAGGACTTAGGGCAAAAAGCGATTAAAATTAAAGCCAATGTTTCTCAAGTTTCTGAAGTTAGTGATATGTTCAAAAAGGCGATAGTAACATTTGGTAAGGTTGACATTTTGGTGAATAATGCTGGCGTAACAAGAGATAATTTATTAATGCGCATGAAAGAAGATGAATTTGATCAAGTCATCGATATCAATTTAAAGGGTGTTTTCAACTGTATCAAAGCGGCAACTAGACCTATGATGAAACAGCGTTCCGGTAGAATTATTAATATTTCTTCCGTTGTAGGAGTATTAGGAAATGCAGGGCAAGCTAATTATGTGGCAGCAAAAGCAGGGGTTATAGGTTTAACCAAATCAGCTGCAAGAGAATTGGCTCCACGTGGGATTACTGTAAATGCAGTAGCGCCAGGGTTCATTGAGACAGATATGACAGACCATTTAAAGGGGGATATGGAAGAGGGGATTTTAAATCAGATTCCACTCGCAAGAATGGGACAGCCTGCTGAAATTGCAAATGCAGTGAAATTCCTTGCTTGTGAAGAATCTTCGTATATAACTGGTCAAACATTACATGTAGATGGTGGAATGTATATGTAAATAAAAAGCATATGGAAATTTTAGTTGATTTTAAGTATAATACCATGGAGGAGGTGAACTGAATGTCAGAATTAGTAGATCGCATTAAGAAAATTATTGTTGATCGTCTTGGTGTTGATGAAGCTGAAGTTACTCCCGAAGCATCTTTTAAAGATGATTTAGGTGCAGATTCTTTAGATGTAGTTGAGTTAATCATGGAATTAGAAGATGAGTTTGAAATGGAAATTTCTGATGAAGATGCTGAAAAAATTAATACCGTAGGTGAAGTTGTGAATTACATAGAATCACATAAATAATTGAACCTTATATAATTTAATTAGAATCTTCAAGTCCCGTTCATTAACGGGACTATTATCTATCATTTTATACTTGAAAATGATGTAAATAAAGGGAATATATTATGGGATTTTATTGTTGAAATAAATACATATGGCGAACTAACGTTTGTTACGATGTAACTTATATGGTATAATTAACCTTATGCATGTAAAATACATATGCTTAGGAATATCTTTGTAAATAATCTTTCTAATCTCCCGTAGTACATTTAATTAACTAGGAAGCTCTTACCGTTAATCAACGAAGCTTACTACGTTTTATATAGAGGTGAATTTAATGAAGCAAAGAGTTGTGATTACAGGTTTGGGTGTAACATCTTCCCTTGGTTCTAATCTAGAACCATTCTGGAATAATTTAGTAGAGGGGAAATCAGGAATTTCTATCATTGAATCCATTGATGTTAGTGATTTGAGTACTAAAATTTCTGCTTCTATAAAAGACTTTAATCCTGAAGATTATATGGCGAAAAAAGAAGCACGTAAAATGGATCGATTTGTACAATTAGCGATTGCAGCAGCTACACATGCTTTGGAAGACGCTAATTTAAATGTAAAAGAAGACACAAATCCTGAAAGAGCGGGTGTCATTGTTGGTTCAGGTGTTGGTGGACTTCAAACATGGGAAGAACAACATACAATATTGCAAAAAAAAGGTCCAAAACGTGTAAGTCCATTTTTTATCCCAATGATGATAGCTAATATGGCATCAGGTCAGATCTCTATCCGTACGGGAGCAAAAGGACCCAATACAACACCTGTTACAGCTTGTGCTACAGGTACCCATTCCATCGGTGATTCATTTAAATTGATTCAACGAGGGGATGCGGATGTCATGATATGTGGTGGGGCAGAAGCTCCAATTACATTAACAGGTATGGCTGGATTTTGTGCATTGCGTGCAATGTCAACAAGAAATAATGAACCTGAAAAGGCAAGCCGCCCCTTTGATACTGGTAGAGATGGTTTTGTCATGGGTGAGGGTGCAGGCGTTTTGATATTAGAGTCCTATGAACATGCTGTGAATCGAAATGCTAAAATTTATGGTGAAATTATAGGTTATGGGATGAGTGGAGATGCATATCATATCACTGATCCCGCCCCAGATGGTGCTGAACGATGCATGAAGAATGCGCTGAAAGATGCTGGTATTCAACCAGAAGAAATAGATTATATCAATGCGCACGGTACCTCAACACCAGTCGGAGATATCTCAGAAACAAATGCAATCAAAGAAACTTTTGGAGAGCATGCTTATCAGTTAGCTATAAGTTCCACTAAATCAATGACAGGTCATTTATTAGGAGCAGCAGGAGGACTTGAAGCGGTTATCACTGGATTGACTTTAAAACATGGTGTAATTCCGCCGACTATAAATCTAGAAAATCAAGACCCCGAGTGTGATCTCGATTATACCGCAAATGCCGCTCGTAAATCTGATGTTGAAGTAGCATTGTCTAATTCATTTGGTTTTGGCGGACATAACGCTAGTATCATTTTGAAAAAAATATAAATGAAAATAATTAAAAGTAGTAAACATTTAGAAACAAACAGCTCAATCTTTCTATGTAGTCATACTTTAATCGTTTAGGTGGTGAAATATATGAATCAGGATTTGAAACAATTACAGTCAAAGTTGGATATATTTTTTAAAAATCAAAAATTATTAAAGCAAGCATTTACTCATTCATCCTATGTAAATGAACATCGCTTATCTAAATATGAAGATAATGAAAGATTAGAATTTTTAGGTGATGCAGTACTTGAATTAACGATCTCTGAATATTTATTTCAAACCTATCGACGATTACCAGAGGGAGAGTTAACAAAACTAAGGGCTTCAATTGTTTGCGAGCCATCCTTAGAAAAGTTTGCCTCAGCTTTAGATTTTGGGGCATATGCATTTCTCGGTAAAGGGGAAGAGTTGACGGGTGGAAGAGCAAGACCTGCTCTGTTGGCAGATTTATTTGAGTCCTTTATGGGGGCGTTGTTTCTTGATCAAGGTTTAGAAGCAGTGAAGTCTTTTTTAGAAAAGTATATTTTCCCTAAGTTATCAAGCGAAGGTAAACCGCAATTAAAAGACTACAAAACACAGCTTCAGGAATTTACTCAACAGCATAATATGGGTGTAATAAAATATAGAATTGTAGATGAAAGTGGTCCTGCTCATGAAAGGTTGTTTGTATCTGAAGTATGTATGAATGACACATCTTTAGGTAAAGGTACAGGGCGATCAAAAAAAGAAGCAGAACAACAGGCTGCTTCAAAAGCACTTATAAAATTAAATTATAAATAAATTTTATAAATTTACCGATCTATGAGCGTTTGTAGAAAACGTTCCATAAAAGATTTTTTTATTAAAAGGGCTCCTCAAGTATAAAAACTTGCTGGCGCCTCTTTTCATTAAAAAAACAAATTTTGTAATTGATACTACTGTAGTTATAACTTAGGTTGTTTGTTCTTTTTAGCTTCTATAAATTTCAACTCACACATGTGGGAAATTGTTCAGGGGTTCCCAAAAAGTATTCGGTCGATTAAAACCAGCCACGTCCATGTGGCTAACATCGACACCAGTTCATCCATGAACTGGGAATCTAAAGAAGTAGTTCACTTTTTGGGGTAAAATTGTGTTATATTTATTCATGAGGTGAGACCTTTATATGTTTTTAAAAAGGATTGAATTATATGGTTTTAAGTCTTTTGCAGACAAGACTGCATTAGATTTTGTACAAGGCATCACTGCTGTTGTAGGTCCAAATGGAAGCGGGAAAAGTAACATCTCTGATTCCATACGTTGGGTGCTGGGAGAGCAAAAAGCAAAATCCCTACGTGGTGGTAAAATGGAGGACATCATTTTTGCTGGTAGTGAGATTAGGAAACCTGTAAATTTTGGTGAAGTTTCACTTACATTGGACAATACAGATGAAAAGTTATTGCTTGATTTTAGTGAAGTTACAGTAACTCGACGAATACACCGCAGCGGAGAGAGTGAGTATTTCATTAACAAACAAGCTTGCCGCTTGAAGGATATTATAGAACTTTTTATGGATACAGGTATTGGTAGAGAAGCTTATTCTATCATTGGACAAGGTAAAATTGAAGAAATATTAAGCAATCGCTCAGAAGAGAGAAGAGGTATTTTTGAAGAAGCTTCTGGTATTGTAAAGTTTAAATCTCGTAAAAAAGAATCAGAAAAAAAACTGGCTGAAACAGAACAAAACCTGCTTCGAATATATGACCTTATTGCAGAATTAGAGGATCAAATTGAACCTTTGAAAAAGCAATCTGAACAAGCAGTTTTATATAAACAATTAAAAGCGCAATTAAAAGCGCATGACATATCACTCTATGTGTATAAAATTGAAGATTCACATCAAAACTGGGAAGCATCCTCGGAATCATTAAAGCAATTACAAAATAAACAAATTGAACTTTCCACGATAGTAAATCAACATGATGCAACGATTGAAAAAGACCGCATGGTTGCAAAACAGCTTGAGGAAGAACTGGATGCATTACAAAATACCTTATTAAACCTTAGTGAAGAGGTAGAAAAGGGTGAGGGTTTTGGTGAGGTTCTAAAAGAACGACATAAAAATCTATTACTGCAAAAATCACAACAAGAGGTTTTAGGAACTGAAAAAAATCAGCGTCATGAAAATGTAAAAACCGAACAGCATTCATTTGAGAGTAAATTAGAGCAAAGTTTACATCAACTTAAAGAAGCTGAGTACAACCTAAAAGAAAAACAAGAACATTTATTAGGTATTACATCAGAATTAAATATTGACTCTGAAGAACAGTTACAAGAAACACTATTAAAAACAATTAATGAAATTGCACAAAGTCAAAATGAAATTAGTAATATTAAACAACAGCTTAGAATTAGCGATGAGAAGAGAGAAGAACTTGAACAATTACATAAACTTTTAACCAAACAGAATCATGAGCTTCATACTGAATATGAGACAACAATGGTTTCCTTAGAACAAATACAGGATCAAATTAATGATACGAAAAATAAATACATTCAAATCAGTGAGCAGGTTAAGCAAAAACAAAGATTATTAGAAGATATTTTGTTAACTGTTCAAAAATGGCAGCAAAAGTTGAATTCTTTAATTTCTAGAAAAGATACTTTCAAAGAAATGGAAAATGACTTTGATGGTTTTTTTCATGGTGTTAAGGAAGTACTAAAAAAAAGGGGGCAAACTTCTGGTGGTTTAAGAGGTGTTCATGGAGCGGTAGCTGAATTAGTAAATGTTCCTGCTAAGCTAGAAACTGCGGTTGAGACGGCACTTGGAGGAGCTCTTCAGTTTATTGTCATGGAGAATGAGCAATACAGCAGACAAGCCATCTCCTACTTGAAACAAAGGAAGTTGGGAAGAGCTACATTTTTACCATTAGATGTCATCAAACCACGCTCCCTTTCTCAAAATGAAATCCATAAAATGAATCAAAATGCAGGTTTTATCGGTATAGCGGCTGATTTAATACAGTTTGATTCAACTTACTCATCTATCGTTTCTAATTTATTAGGTCAGGTGATTATTGCTGAAAGCTTAGAGCATGCTAATCGAATTGCTGCTTCATGTTCTTATCGTTTTAAAATAGTAACTTTAGATGGTGATGTAGTAAATGCTGGTGGTTCTATGACTGGGGGAAGTGTGCAAAAGAAAAACACTAATCTCTTAGGCCGTAAAAGGCAGATTGAGGAATTGGAGCATCAGATTACAAATTCACAAGTTCAACTTGATCAATTACAAGAAAAGAGCAAAAATTTAAAGCAGGAAATTTCCAAAACTTCAACAGAACTGGAAGAGTCACGAACTCTCGGAGAACAGTTTCGTTTGCAGGAACAGAAAATACAGTCTGAAATTCAACAATGTAAACAACAAATGGATTATAAAGAATCACAAATTACTTCAAATCAATTAGAAATTGAACAATTATTACAAAAATCACAGAAATTAATTGAAAAAGAAAAAGGAGAACATATTAAATTAACAAAATCTCAACAAACTGAAGAAAAAACACAACATGTGATGAAGGAAGTAGAAGAGAGTAAAAAAACAAAACAATCCATCAAAGATGAAGTTCAGAATGAGTTAACCGATTTAAAGGTGAGAGTGGCTTCCATTACACAGGAGAAACAAGCGATCATAGAGCAATTGGAACGTTTTCAACAGGAATTGAAGCAATTAGAGCAAGAGATGAACACAAATGATCAAATGAAACAGCAGCTTGAAGCAGAGATTGAAAAGAATGAAACAGAGCACGTAGAACAAATTGAAAAATTAAATCTACTTAAAATTAATAAACAAGAGTGCTCTAATCAAGTTGTTTTTAAAAGAAAAGAACGCGCTGATGGGTTGCAAACGATAGAGCTAAAAGAAAATGAAACAAAAGAACAAAGAGTATCCTTGAAACAAACTGAAGATAAATTACATCAAGTTGAAGTAAAAGTGAATCGGTTAGATGTAGAATTAGAAAATTTATTACATAAACTATCTGAGGATTATGAGCTCAGTTTTGAATTGGCAAAACAAAAATATTCTCTCCCTACGGATGTTGTAGAAACACAAGAGATGGTAAAACAATTAAAAAGAAAAATCACTTCACTAGGTGAGGTCAATTTAGGTGCCATTGATGAATTTGAACGAATTCATAATCGATTTGAATTTTTGACTCAACAACAACAAGATCTAATTGAAGCCAAAGATACACTTTATCAAGTTATAGGACAATTAGATGAAGAGATGTCACAGCGTTTTATTACTACTTTTGAAGAAATTCGCAAAAACTTTGTTGTTGCATTTGCAAAGTTGTTCGGTGGAGGAAGAGCGGATTTAGTATTGAATGCCCCGGAAAATTTATTAGAAACGGGTGTAGACATCGTTGCACAACCCCCTGGGAAGAAACTGCAAAATCTACAATTGTTATCTGGTGGAGAAAGAGCTTTAACAGCAATAGCATTATTGTTTGCAATATTACATGTGAAACCTGTACCATTTTGTGTATTAGATGAAGTAGAAGCTGCACTGGATGAAGCGAATGTAACTCGATTCGCTGAATACTTGAGGGAATTTTCATTGCAAACGCAATTTATCGTTGTTACGCATCGTAAAGGTACGATGGAAGAAGCAGATGTATTATATGGAGTAGCTATGGAAGAAGATGGAATATCCAAATTAGTATCTGTCCGATTGGATGAAGAGGAAGATGGGTTTTTCTCTGCATCATAAAGTAATATAAGAAATAAGAACTACAATGGAGGGTATTTATGAGTTTTTTTAAAAAGCTAAAAGATAAAATTTCTAAAAAAACAGAAGAGGTAACAACAAAATTTAAGGATGGGTTAAGTAAAACGAGCACTGCATTTACTGAAAAAATAGAAACATTAGTCCTTCGTCGTAAAAAAATTGATGAGGATTTTTATGAGGAACTAGAAGAAATTTTAATTGGCGCCGACGTAGGCGTGAACGTAGTTATGGAGTTGATTGATGAACTACGTACGGAAGTGCGCAAAAGAAAAATCGAAGATGCAGTAGATTTACAACCAGTCCTTTCTGAAAAACTTGTTGAATTGTTATCTGGGAAAGAGGATAACAGCTTAAATATACAAGAGAGCGGTTTGACGGTTATTCTTTTTGTTGGTGTAAATGGAGTTGGTAAAACTACGACGATTGGAAAAATGGCCCATCGTTTTAATTCTGAAGGAAAAAAAGTTTTGTTAGCAGCAGGAGATACGTTCCGAGCAGGGGCGATAGAACAACTTGAAGTATGGGGAGATCGTGTTGGGGTAGATGTTGTGAAGCAACAAGCAGGCTCAGACCCGGCTGCTGTCATTTATGATGCTCTACAAGCCGCTAAAAAAAGGGAAGCTGACATATTGCTCTGTGATACAGCGGGTAGATTGCAAAATAAAACAAATCTGATGGAAGAACTCAATAAAATATATCGTGTCATTAAACGTGAGGTTCCAAATGCTCCACATGAAGTATTATTAGTATTAGATGCAACGACAGGACAAAATGCACTAAGTCAGGCGAAGTTATTTGGAGAAAAAACAGGCGTTACAGGTTTAGTATTAACTAAACTAGATGGAACAGCTAAAGGTGGGATTGTAGTAGCGATCCGTAATGAGATGGATATTCCTGTGAAATTTGTAGGTTTAGGAGAACAAATGGATGATTTACAGGAATTTGATTCAGATCAGTTTGTTCACGCATTGTTTGCGGGATTAATTAAAGATGAAGAGGAAAGAGAAACAGAGGAATCTGTGGAATAGATAGAAATTATTTAAGAACGGATGTTACATCGTTAAGATGTGATGTCCGTTTTTTTGAAGTATAGGAAGTATAACCTTTCATCTCAAAAACGGAAATCTAGCAAAAGCAATAACGGAAGTCTCTTGGGCAAAGTTTCGTGCGATGCTTGAATATAAAGCGAAATGGTATGGCAAAGATGTGATTGTTGTATCTAAAACATTCGCTTCAAGCCAACTTTGTTCTCATTGCGGATACAAAAACAAAGACGTTAAGAATCTTCATTTTCGAGAATGGGAATGCCCATCTTGCCACACTCATCATGATAGAGATATTAACGCAGGACTTAATCTAAGAAAGAAGCCATTCGTCTCTTAACCGTAGTGTTCAATTCATTGTATATAACTATCACCTTTTTGTGATTAAATTCATTTTATGAATGATACGAGAAGTTCAGAGGTGGTTATATGAGTAAAGATTTAGTCACAATGTATAGAGGTATTCGCATTCCGCAAGAAGAAGGAGATGAAATTAGAGAACATATCCTTCGAAAAGGTCTTCTGGGTGGGGAGGGTCTTGTTTTTAATGATGTTTCTTATCATTTAAGAGATCGACTAGAGGATCTTTTTCATAAAGTAGCTCTTAGTACAAAGGATACCCGAGTATGCAAAAATAGTTATCCCATTGTATATGCATGTGGAGATGAGATCGGAGCGCTTTGTTATGCTTGCGAACCTATTGTTAACAAAAAAGAAAATAATCAAACACCTTTTATTCTTCAGTTCAAAACAGAATTATCATCCATTGAAGTAGATGGTAATGATTTCCTTAACAAAGTATTTCAGAGAATCCATAAAGGAATTGAAGTTCATATTCTTAAAAAAATTATTGATATTTTAGTACCCCTTTATGGAATTAACATCCAGAAATATATAAACAGAGCAGCTGAATCTCCATTTAGAGAACTAAGTTTTAGAAATGCCATCTCTGATTTAGCAAACAAAGATCCACAAATTGTAAAGGATCATTTGAACAATGAACTTATGATTGGAGGGATGTTTAAACTCTTATTTAGATCTGCTTTTAAAGTGAAACTCCCTATTTTACCCCAGCAAATTGTCTCCATTCGTATAGCTGAACAACCTAAAAATGAAATCATCCCCGATATTAGATACTCAGAATTTATGTCTTCATTATTAAAATACTGTAATTGAAATCGAAAGGTCAATCGCCCCTTTTTAAAGTGAGAAGAAAAACACCCAATCCATTCTATTCATCTATTCATAGGATATCGTATCTAATTTGAAAGGGCGGAATTTAAATGTCTATTTTTAATAAAACAAAATGTGACTGTTGCGTATGTCCTATGCAGTTTGTTCTAAAACAATTGGTTGGGCAGACAAATGTGCGCATATTTACTCCTTCAGGATCTTTTTCCACAAATATAATTGATGTGAACGAATTTATATTATTTACTACAGATGGCGATGTACCAATATGTAACATTTCTGCAGTTCGTTTGGAAGGTTTTCAAGAAATAACATTAGAACCACCCATTAAAAATAGTGTGGGAGTTTGCAGTTGTTGTGAAGATCCTATGACTAATATACTTAAATCCCATATTGGAGGTACGGCTTTTATTGAAATAATATCTCCAACTGGAAATATTGCAGCTGATATTATTGATGTTGGGGAAGGAATTGTGTTCGTAAATGATCCTAGTACTACCATTTTCTTTTTTGTTATTTCCACATGTGCTATAACAAGGATCATCCCTTTAAATTGAAATATCAACCTATCAAGTAAAATCACTTGACATTGTTTCTCAAATCCTTTATGATAATTAAAGTTTGACTGTAAGGATATTTTCCTTGACAGAAGGAGAAGAGAAAATGTCTGCTGAAAAAATGTTAGAAAAAACAAATCGAATCAATATGTTATTTGATTTTTATCAAAACTTACTAACCGAGAAGCAGCAAACATACTTAAAGTTTTATTTTCAAGATGACTACTCTTTAGGAGAGATTGCAGAGCAATTTCAAATTAGTAGACAAGCTATATATGAACACATAAAACGGGCGGAACAAGTGCTAGATCAGTATGAAAGCAAGTTGCATTTAGTTTCAAACTACTTAAAACGCAATGAATTATTAAACCAATTAAACAATCACATATTAGATTTGAAAAATAATAAACAATTGTTAGATATCACAGAAAAATTAAAAAGTCTTGATGAAACATAAGAAGGATTGGGGGGTGAAGGTGGATGGCTGCTTTTGAAGGGTTATCAAGTAGATTGCAGAATGTTTTTGGAAAGCTTAAAGGAAAAGGAAAGGTTTCCGAAAATGATGTTAAGGAAGCTATGAGAGAAGTCAGATTGGCACTTCTTGAGGCAGATGTAAACTTCAAAGTTGTGAAGGATTTCATCAACAAGGTGAAAGAAAAAGCAACTGGGTTAGAAGTAATGAAAAGTTTTACGCCAGGTATGGTTATCATCGATATTGTTAATAAAGAATTAACGGCCTTGATGGGGGAAACACAAAGTAAATTAAATAAATCTAATAAACCTCCAACGGTCATCATGATGGCAGGTTTGCAAGGGGCAGGTAAAACAACCACAACCGGAAAATTAGCAAAATACTTACAAAAACAAAACCATAAACCACTCTTAGTTGCAGCAGATATTTATAGACCTGCAGCGATCAAACAGCTCCAAATTCTAGGAGAACAAATTGATGCACCTGTATTTTCACTAGGTGATAAAGCGAATCCAGTGGATATCGCCAAACAAGGTTTACAGCAAGCGAAAGAAAATCATAATGATTATGTCATCATTGATACAGCCGGACGATTACATATCGATGAAGACTTAATGAATGAGCTTAAGGAAATTAAAGAAACGGTTCAACCTGATGAAGTACTGCTTGTTGTTGATTCCATGACAGGTCAGGATGCTGTTAATGTAGCAGAGAGCTTTAATGAACAACTTGAATTAAGTGGCGTTGTTTTAACGAAGTTAGACGGTGATACTCGTGGTGGTGCTGCGCTTTCTGTAAAAGCGGTGACAGGTAAACCGATTAAATTTGCGGCAATGGGTGAAAAAATCGATGCACTAGAACCTTTTTATCCTGATCGTATGGCTTCTCGAATACTTGGTATGGGGGATATGCTTAGCTTAATTGAAAAAGCACAAACGAATATCGATGAAGAAAAAGCCAAAGAAATGGAACGTAAGATGCGCAAGGCTGAATTTACATTTGAGGATTTTCTGGAGCAAATGGAGCAGGTCAGAAATATGGGGCCGCTAGATCAAATTATGGATATGATGCCTGGAATGGGCAAAATGAAAAACATGAAAAATCTAAATGTAGATGAAAAACAGCTAGGACGTGTAGAAGCAATAGTCAAATCTATGACCACAGAGGAAAAGAGAAAACCAGAGATCTTAAATGCAAGTCGTCGTAAACGTATCGCATTAGGTAGTGGAACCTCAGTAAAAGATGTAAACAGGTTACTAAAACAGTTTGAAGATATGAAAAAAATGATGAAGCAGTTTTCTTCTATGATGGGTGGACCAGGTAAAAAAGGAAAGAAACCGAATTTAGGAAAGGGATTTAAATTCCCATTTGGTTAAGAGTAGTTTTTTATTTAAAGGGTTTATCCTATGAACATTGTAGTTTTTTTTTTAAGGAGGTGAAAATATAATGGCAACTCGTATCCGTTTAAAACGTATTGGTGCACACAAAGCACCGTTTTATCGTGTAGTAGTATCTGATTCACGTTCTCCTCGTGATGGACGTTTCATCGAGGAAATTGGAACATATAACCCTTTAACTGAGCCTGCAACTGTAAGTATCAATGAAGAGAAAGCACTTCAATGGCTTGGTACAGGTGCAAAACCTTCTGATACTGTACGTAATTTATTCAGTAAAGCAGGGATCATGAAAACTTTTCATGAGCAAAAGCTTCAAAAATAATGTCTTCATACGGAGGGGGCTTTTTATGAAAGAGTTAATTTTAACGATCGTAAAGGCACTAGTAGACCATCCAGAAGATGTTCATGTGAATGAAGTACAAAAAGATCGTGAAACAGTTTATCAATTGTCTGTCCATAGCGATGATATGGGTAAAGTAATCGGTAAACAAGGTCGGATCGCAAAAGCGCTTCGTACAGTTGTATCATCTGCAGCTGTAAAAGATAAAAAGCGAGTATACATTGATATTATACAATAAGGTTAGGGGATTATATTTCCTAACCTTTTTGTATATAGACATATTTACTCCCTTAATTATGGGTATATTAATGAAGAGTTTTTGTGGATGTTAGGAGTGAATGATATTGGAGGAAAATAAAAAATACTACAGAGTAGGTAAAATCGTAAATACTCACGGTTTACGCGGGGATCTCAAGATAATTTCAAAGTCTGATTTTCCTGAAGTTCGATTTAAAAAAGGAAGCAAGTTATATGTCTTACTTGAAAATGAAAATAAATACCAAGCCTTAATTGTTGAAAACGCAAGACCTCATAAAGAAGTGTTTATTGTGAAGTTTAATGATTTTAATCATATCAATGAGGTTGAAAAACTGAAAAACCTTATATTATATGTTTCTGAAGATCAATTGGTAGAGCTTCCAGATGAAGAATATTATTTTCATGAAATTATCGGATGTAAGGTATTCTCTGATGAAAACGAGGAGCTTGGTGAAATTATAGACATATTAACACCTGGTGCGAATGATGTGTGGGTAGTCAAACGAAAAAAAGGAAATGATTTGTTAGTCCCAATCATAGATGATGTTTTATTACGTGTGGATGTGAAAGAGAAAATGGTTATGATTCGATTGATGGAAGGAATGTTATAATCATGAAAATCGATGTTTTAACCTTATTTCCGCACATGTTTAACGGTGTTTTTAATGAAAGCATACTTGGTAAAGCAAACGAAAAGGGACTTGTCTCCTTAAATACTATTAATTTTCGTGAATTTGCAAATAATAAACATAACACAGTAGATGATTATCCATATGGTGGTGGGGCAGGAATGGTATTAAAACCAGAGCCCATATTTTCTGCTGTAGAAAACCTGATAAATGAAGGTGAAACCACTTCTAAAATTGTTTTAATGTGTCCGCAAGGAGAAAAGTTCGATCAATCAAAAGCAGAGGTTCTTTCTAAAGCGGAACATCTTGTTTTTATCTGTGGTCACTATGAAGGTTATGACGAAAGAATAAGAGAACATTTAGTTACAGATGAGATATCTGTTGGCGATTATATTTTAACAGGGGGAGAAATCCCAGCAATGGTTGTCATTGATAGCGTTGTTCGCTTACTGCCTGGTGTGTTAGGGAATGAAGCCTCTGCTGGTAGTGATTCCTTTAGTTCAGGGCTGTTAGAATACCCACAATATACAAGACCGGCATCATTTCGAGGACTTGATGTTCCTGATGTGCTATTATCAGGTCATCATAAAAATATTGATGAGTGGAGACAAAAAGAATCTCTACGAAGAACTTTGGAGCGCAGGCCAGAACTTCTTGAAAAATTGAACTTAAGTAAGGAACAATTAAAATACATAAATGAACTTAAATTTCAAAGTTCAGAAGAATAAAATTTACATTGAGTTTTCAAGTATGATATGGTAAAATACTATCTGTTGTGATTGACTAAGGTGGTCCTCTGCTCGTAGAACATATAGAACTGATTTCTATATTATAGACGGTATGAACATCTGTTCGGAAGGAGGAATTAACTCATGAATATTGTTAGAGAAATTACACAAGATCAATTACGTCAAGATCTACCAAGCTTTCGTCCTGGTGATACTTTAAAAGTACACGTTAAAGTAATCGAGGGATCTCGTGAACGTATTCAGGTTTTTGAAGGTGTAGTTATCAAAAGACGTGGTGGCGGAATTAGCGAAACGTTTACAGTAAGAAAAATTTCTTACGGCGTTGGAGTTGAAAGAACATTCCCTATAAATTCACCTAAAATTGATAAAATTGATGTTGTTCGCCGTGGTAAAGTTCGTCGTGCTAAGTTGTATTACTTACGTGCTCTTCGCGGTAAAGCAGCAAGAATTAAAGAGATCAGAAGATAAAAAAGAAGGGGGCTTGCTAAAACAAGTCCCTTTTTTTATCAGATAGGAAAATATGACTTTCCTTGGCTGGTTGTTTAGCTAGTTCAAAGGTCAATTTTACAGCCCTGTTATCATTGTTATATCATTTTTATTAGGGTTATTCAATATATTCCCAAAATTAGAAAGGTCAATGGATATGGATGAAAAAATAGATAATGAAGAAACAAAACAAATGAGTTCCTTTATGAATACATCTTGGGAATGGATTAAATCAATATTAATCGCAGTGGCATTGGTTGTCATCATTCGATCTTTTTTATTTACTCCAACCGTAGTGTCAGGACAATCAATGGAGCCTAGTTTTTTTAATAGTGATAAGTTAATCGTTAATAAGATCCTTTACACTATTCGTGAGCCAGAACGTGGTGAAGTGGTCATCTTTAAAGCAAATCAAGAACAAGATTTTATTAAAAGGGTCATTGCATTACCAGGAGAAACGGTGGAAGTTAAAGGTGATGAAGTATTTGTTAATGGAGAACGATTAGATGAGCCCTATATTAAAGAAGAGATAGAAAAAGCCAAACAAAATGGTGGAAGCTATAATAATTTGGATTTCCCTGAAGCTATCGTTCCAGAAGGCACAGTTTTTGTGATGGGGGATAACCGTCCTAATAGTCAAGATAGTCGAAGGATTGGGTTTGTTTCTTATGAGCAAGTTATTGGTCGAGCAGACTTAGTGATTTGGCCTTTACAGGATCTAGGAATCGTATCACATGAGGTTGGTGAATTGCAATGACAATTCAATGGTTTCCTGGACATATGACTAGAGCTCGAAGACAGATCGAAGGTAAATTAAAACTGCTTGATGTCGTGATTGAATTATTAGATGCTCGAGTTCCTCTATCCAGTCGAAATCCAATGATTGATGAAATATTAAAGGATAAACCTCGGATTGTGCTTTTAAACAAAGCAGATTTAGCAGATCCTTCTGTTACTACTGAATGGGTAAAATATTTCAAAAATCAAAATTTAGACGCTTTACCGATCGATTCAATTTCTGGTACACAAGTACAAGAAATATTACCTCGATCAAAACAATTGATAAAACACAAAATTGATGCCCAATTGAGAAAGGGTATTAAACCTCGTGCTATCCGATCATTGATTGTCGGAATTCCTAATGTAGGTAAATCAACATTGATTAATCGTTTAGCAGGGAAAAAAATAGCGGAAACAGGAGATAAACCAGGCGTTACTAAAGCGCAGCAGTGGATCAAAATTGGCTCAGAAATGGAGTTGTTAGATACACCTGGTATTTTATGGCCAAAATTTGAAGATCAAAATGTAGGGATGCGATTAGCAGCAACGGGCGCGATTAAGGAAACTTTATTACATCTGGATGATGTAGCATTTTATGTTATTAGACATTTTCTTGAAAATTATCCTGAACGACTAAAGGAAAGATATGATGTTGAATATATTCCTGAAGATTTAAATGATCCGAACGAAATTGTGACTGTTATGGAAGAAATCGGACAAAAACGTGGCTGCATTAAACGTGGAGGAATCATTGATCTAGAAAAAACTTCAAGTATCATTATAAGGGAAATGAGAGCCGGTACCTTAGGTAGATTTTCATTGGAGACTCCGGAGAATTTGAATGATTAGCTATGAAAAAACTTATTGGCAGCAGAACAAACAATACATAGCAGGCATTGATGAGGTTGGTAGAGGGTGTTTATTAGGAGATGTTGTGGCTGCTGCTGTTATTTTACCTATAGATTTAATAATTGAAGGTATTAATGACTCTAAAAAACTAAGTCCTAAAAAAAGAGAAGTATGTTATGAAAAAATCATGGAAAAATCATTGGCTATTAGCATAGGCAAGGTGGATGCAAGTACAGTTGACGACATAAATATAAAACAAGCTTCACGTTTAGCGATGAAACAAGCCGTTGAAAAATTAGATATCCAACCTGATTTCTTATTAATAGATGCCGAGAAAATTAGTACCTCCATACCTCAATTATCACTCATCAAGGGGGATTCATTAAGTCAGTCTATAGCAGCGGCCTCCATTGTTGCTAAAGTGACTAGGGACCGAATGTGTTTGCAGTGGGATATGGAATACCCAGAATATGATATTGCGAAGCACAAAGGTTACGGAACAAAGCTACATAGAGAACATATAACAAACTATGGTCCTTGTCCGATACATAGACGGACTTTCCTTAAAAATATCATTAACATACAACAAACTCTTTTCTAAAGCAGTTATAGAGGTAAGAACTTTTTGTACACGTAGTGATAACATAATTATGTTACATAGTTGAGTCCTAAAGTCAAAAGTGAATGGTTCACTTCAATTTTAGGGCTTTTTTACCGATAAAAATTGTATAGACTTACTAATGATTATTGGGGAGATTATAATGAACTTTAATGTTTTAATGCGTAATTTATTAGGTGATTTAAAGTTATCAGATACTAAAACTCTTCAGTTAAAAGAGGGGCAGATTGTGAAAGGTTTAGTGCTTCAGCTATTGAACAATCAAGAAGCATTAATTCAAATTAATGGTGTACAATTAAAAGCCAAGTTAGAAATTGCATTATCACAAGGGGATCATAAGTTGTTACAGGTACAACCAAAAACTTCTGATGGGTTATTGCTATTGAAACCTGTTGAACAATCGGTATTGCCTATTGCAAAAGAATCTGTACCAGAATTATTAAATGTATTTAATCTTAAGAACACACCGTCCAATAGAGAGCTGATACAAACCTTACATAAAGAAGAAATTCCTCTTACAAAAGAAAATTTAACAAAATTTCAATCTATCATTCCCCTTACAAAAGATCGTAATTTAATACAAAAATCGTTACAGTCCGGGATTTTCCTTTTAAATAAAGGGTTGCCCATAACTGAAACAACAATGGAAGCAATCCGGCAAATACAACAAGGAAAACCTCTACATGAACTGATAAACCAATTATATAAATCAGTAACTGAATGGGTGAAATCAGCTTTACAACAAGTGAAAGAACCTCAGCCACAAACAGATTTAATTGCTAAATTCAATCCAAGTCATCATGATCAATCTAACTTGTCTAAATTATCTAACGAATCCAAAACCGTATCTTTGAAGTTATTAGATAATTTACACATGATGAAGAGCTTAATGTTTCAATTTCAGACTTCCGTGGAGATGAATACACAATCTAAAATGAATATTAAAACAACTCTAGACAATGAGCACGTTCGTTTTACAAAAAATGTTCAAAGGATTGATTCTGAGAATCCTGTTTCTCATCAACAGTCAACAGATTTATCTAATGAACAACAGACAAACAGACCAGTTGCACAAATGACTCAAGATGGACAGATGAAAGAAAACTGGATTTCTCGATTTATTAAAAATTTAGGTCTAGACTATGAGAAGCAGTTAGTGAATTCGTTTAAATCATTTGAATTTACATCAAATAAAATGAATCAACCTATAATGAATATTGCAACTCTATCAGATTTAGAAACTTCCATGGAATTTCAAAACCTCAAAAGTTTAATGTTACAGTTGTTATCGGTTGATGATCTTCCGAGCCATATTAAAGAACAATCACAACAACTACTCAATCATATTACTGGGCAGCAACTATTTTTATCATCCAATCGTACAGATGTTATAACTCACTTTACTATTTTTATACCGATTTATAATGATAGCGGAGATCAGACTTCATCGATCAGTATTCAGAGTCGCCGCAATAAAAAAGGTGAGATAGATGTTAATAATTGTAGTTTGTGGTTTGATTTAAATATGAAAACATTAGGTGAAACGCTGATAGATATCCAAGTTGTTAGCAACATGGTGAGCATACAAATTCATAATGATCATTCTAAAACAGAGGAGTTAATTGAAACGGGTATTGTGAAACTAATAATAGAAGGCTTGGGTTTTCGATTTCTTTCCTTAAAACATCTCCCTATACCAGAAAAGCAAGGAAAGTTAAATGTAAGACATAGCCCAAATGATTATGTATCTTCTTCATATAAGGGGGTAGATGTTCGAGTATGAATAAGAACAATCGAAAAATAACAAAAGCTGTAGCTCTAAGTTATTCATCTGAGCAAAATGATGCACCAGAATTAAAAGCAAAAGGTAAAGGGATAATCGCAGACAATATCATTGAAAAAGCGAAAAGTTATGGTGTTCCCATTCAAGAGGATGCATCCCTTGTAGAAGTCTTATCAAAGTTAGAAATAAATGAAGAAATCCCAGCAGAATTATACCAGCTTGTTGCTGAGGTTTTAACTATGGTTTACGAAGCGGATCAAAAAGCAAAAATGCTGGAAGTATTTAAACCATGAAAAAACAAATAAAGGATCAGAGAATAAAAATAGGACAAATAGGAGAACAATTTTCTGTTCAATTTTTAGAATCAAATAACTATCATGTCAAAGAAATAAATTGGAGATGCAAAATAGGTGAGATAGATATTATCGCTTATGAAAAAGATATACTTGTATTCTTAGAAGTCAGAACTAGAAGAGATACAGGGAAGTTTGGTACTCCTCAAGAATCGATTAATTATACAAAGCAGCACAAAGTTCGTTCAGCTTCACAGGTATATCTTATGACAAACAATAAATTAAATGGAAAAATTAGATTTGATGCCATTTGCATACTGCTAAATAAGAAGGGTGATACATTGCTGTCTCTTGACCATATAAAAAATGCATTTTGATTGGGTTTCATGAATCAAATAGAACTGAATCTTCGGTCTAATGTACGATATTGGATAGCTTCTGCAATATGTTCGCATTTAATATTTTTTTGTTCATCTAAATCTGCGATAGTTCGAGCTGTTTTTATAATTCGATCATA
Organism: Chengkuizengella sediminis; assembly: GCF_010078385.1. Lineage (NCBI taxonomy): Bacteria > Bacillati > Bacillota > Bacilli > Caryophanales > Paenibacillaceae > Chengkuizengella > Chengkuizengella sediminis. The sequence goes on along the minus strand of NZ_SIJC01000001.1, from coordinate 277,708 downwards.
CGCACGAGCACTTAATCCAAGAGCTTCAAATGAAACGTGTAAAAGCTCTTTAGCATTTGAATCCAGTTTGCAGTGTTCATAAATTAAAGAGCCGTATGCTTCTCCGTTAAAATGGATATTTGTTTGTTGATATCTTTTACGTTGAATTTTTTGTGCTGATTCTACACGTTCTATCATTTCAGCAGAAGACATCTGCTTTTCATTAGACGTTATCGTGCTATAATCCATTTGCAGTACCTCTACATGAAGGTCAATGCGGTCCAACAACGGTCCTGAAATTTTCGAGCGATATTGATTGATTTTATGAGTGCTGCAGGTGCAAGGATTTGATTCGGAGTCAGATCCTAAATATCCACAGGGGCAGGGATTCATAGCTGCTGCGAAAATGAATTGTGAAGGATATGTATATACTGCTTTGGATCTGCTAATAGTTATTTCCTTCTCCTCTAAAGGTTGTCTTAAAACTTCAAGAACATGACGATGGAATTCAGGAAATTCATCTAAATACAACACCCCTCTATGAGATAAACTCACTTCACCTGGTTTAGGTATACTCCCGCCGCCAATCAATCCAGCTTGGGAAATCGTATGATGAGGAGATCGAAATGGACGTTTTTTTATAAGTTCATGGTTACTTTTAAGTTTATTTGTTACACTATATATTTTTGTTACCTCAAGTGCTTCTTCGTTTGACAATATAGGTAAGATGCTTGTTATTCTTTTCATTAACATGGTTTTACCAGAACCCGGGGGACCAATAAGTAATATATTGTGCATTCCAGAGGCAGAAATCATTAAAGCTCTTTTTGCATGAATTTGTCCTTTTACATCTTTGAAATCTTCATTTTCTGATATAGGGGATCTTAATTGCTCTGATATCTCGTGCTGTTGTACATAAATCGGATATTTTTTTTGATTTAAATCATTCAAGTGGGAGATCGGAATAACTTTACAATGCTCAATTAAGGTTGCTTCGGCTGCATTATCCTGAGGTAAAATGATTTGGTGAAGTCCATGATTCTGAGCATAATCTACCATTGGCAGGACCCCAGGAACAGCTCTTAATGTGCCGTCTAAAGCTAATTCTCCAATGATGAGTGTATGAGATAAGTTTTCTAGTTGGAGTTGTTTACTTGCCACAAGAATACCTAGAGCAATGGCTAAATCAAAAGAAGATCCTTCCTTTCTAAGATCTGCAGGTGCTAAATTAACTGTAATACGTTGGAGTGGAAATTCAAAGCCACAATTTTTAATGGCGGATCTTACTCGTTCTATTGATTCTCGAACTGCAGAATCAGGGAGACCTACAATATGAAAAACAGGCAAACCATTACTTAAATCAACCTCAACCTCTATAATTTTACCTTCGATTCCATGTAGACAGCTACTCAATAATTTTGCATACAAAAAAAACACCATCCTCTTCTTATTTCATCATAAAACAATAGAAAATGGTGCTTCCATATTTCCTGAATTTTCTTTTTTATTATAATAAATACATTTTTATTATGCAAGTATTGTATCTACATTCACGTTTCATAAGAATCAATCTAACATTGAAATATTTTTATTGAGGGATGGACATATTATAATCGAGGTGATAAAAATGGAAGAAAAACCATATTTTTGTCCAAACTGTCGTGCAAATCGAATTAAGTTTAACTTAATTGCTTCAACATCTTTACAAATGTTAAAGGATGCTTATTCCGGACAGGTCGTTGAACAAGAGGATCCAACCGTGATTGCTGAGGTGGAACCAATGATTCAATGCAGAGTATGTAACTTTAGCGGCAACGAAATGCGTTTTATTAAACAAGCTGAGCGGGAACCAAGATTTGAAAATGTCACTACACCGATGAGCTGATGTGTGTGAAAGATAGATTTTATGCACAAGATATTTATATTATTGACATTAGAAGACCGTCCCTAGGGCGGTTTTTCCCTTTTCACACCTATGTGACAAATGTCTGCATCAAAACCTGTTTTGTAAACTTCTGACACCAGTGCATTTTTGATCTGGCAACATCGGCATCATCTGTCTTCGCCTTTAAGGCTCGCCAATCGGCGAGTTTTCTTTATCGAACAAAAGTGATAAATTTTTTTTATACCTACTTTAGAAAAATGATATTGCTATGAATCGTGTGTTTTTTTAAAAGTAAGGTAATTGTCAAAAAAAAATGGTACAATAGTTTAGGATTTGTGATAAGGACTATATAAACCTGTTCCAGTATATGGTTCTAATAGAGAATCGTTATAAAATAGACAAAATTGTCAACATATTATAAGTGAATTTTGATAGGAGGAAAATAGAAATGAATATCCATGAGTATCAAGGGAAAGAAATCTTGAGACAGTATGGTGTAGCGGTCCCTGAAGGGAAAGTTGCTTTTACTGTTGATGAAGCTGTGGAGGCTGCTAAAGAACTAGGAACATCTGTGAATGTTGTAAAAGCTCAAATACATGCAGGTGGAAGAGGTAAAGCAGGCGGTGTTAAAGTAGCAAAAAATTTAGATGAAGTACGTACATATGCTGGTGAAATTTTAGGTAAAGTTTTAGTAACACATCAAACAGGACCTGAAGGAAAAGAAGTTAAACGTTTGTTAATTGAACAAGGTTGTGATATTCAGAAGGAATATTACGTTGGAATCGTTGTTGACCGTGATACAGGTAGAGTTGTTATGATGGCATCTGAAGAAGGCGGAACAGAAATTGAGGAAGTCGCGGAAAAAACACCTGAGAAGATTTTTAAAGAAGTTATAGACCCAGCCGTAGGTTTACAAGCATTCCAAGCTAGAAAGTTAGCTTATTCGATTAATATCCCTACTAAATTAGTAAATAAAGCTGTTAAATTTATGATTAGTTTATATACTGCTTTTGTTGAAAAAGATTGCTCTATTGCAGAAATCAATCCACTAGTTGTGACTGGTGATGGAAATGTTATGGCGTTAGATGCAAAATTGAATTTTGATTCAAATGCATTGTATCGTCATGCTGATATATTAGAATATCGTGATTTAGATGAAGAGGATGGAAAAGAAATCCAAGCTTCTAAATTTGACTTAAGTTATATTGCATTAGATGGAAATATTGGTTGTATGGTTAATGGTGCTGGACTTGCTATGGCAACGATGGATATCATTAAACATTATGGAGGAGACCCTGCGAACTTCTTAGATGTAGGGGGCGGTGCAACAACTGAGAAAGTAACAGAAGCTTTTAAAATTATATTATCTGATGATAACGTAAAGGGTATTTTTGTTAATATCTTTGGTGGAATCATGCGTTGTGATATCATCGCTAATGGAGTTGTTCAAGCTGCTAAACAAATCTCATTAGATCGTCCTTTAGTTGTTAGATTGGAAGGTACAAATGTAGAACAAGGCAAAGACATACTAAATCAATCAGGTTTAAATATAGTGACTGCTGATTCAATGGCAGATGGAGCTCAAAAAATAGTTGAGATGGTAAAGTAATTAAGTAAAAGCATATAACTTTAGAAAGGATTGAAAATGCGATGAGTATTTTAATAAATAAAGATACAAAAGTCATCACACAAGGGATTACAGGATCTACAGGTATGTTGCATACAAAAGGTGCATTGGATTATGGAACACAAATGGTCGGCGGTGTGACTCCCGGTAAAGGGGGAACAAATGTAGATATTGAACTTGATAATGGAAGTACTGCTTCTTTACCTGTATTTAATACAGTAACGGAGGCTGTAACGGAAACAGGTGCAACAGTTTCAGTGATTTATGTACCCCCTGCTTTTGCTGCTGATGCAATTATGGAAGCTGTTGATGCGGAAGTAGAATTAGCTATTTGTATAACAGAAGGCATCCCAGTTCTAGACATGGTTAAAGTGCAAAAATACATGGAGGGGAAAAAGACACTTCTCATTGGTCCAAACTGTCCAGGACTAATCACACCAGATGAATGTAAAATTGGCATTATGCCAGGATACATACACACTAAAGGTCATGTAGGTGTAGTATCAAGAAGTGGTACTTTGACATATGAAGCTGTGCATCAATTAACAACTCGTGGTATTGGTCAATCTTCAGCAGTCGGTATTGGCGGAGATCCTGTTAAGGGAATGGAATTTATTGATGTATTAGATCGTTTTAATGAAGATCCCGATACTTATGCAGTTATTATGATCGGAGAAATTGGTGGAACTGCAGAGGAAGAAGCTGCAGAGTGGATTAAAGCAAATATGAAAAAACCTGTTGTTGGTTTTATTGGTGGAAAAACAGCCCCTCCAGGAAAAAGAATGGGACATGCGGGTGCCATTATTTCAGGAGGAAAAGGAACTGCGGCCGAAAAAACTGCAACACTGGAAGCTTGTGGTGTGAAGGTAGCTCCAACACCTTCGGATATGGGAGCTACTTTAGTAAGTGTTTTAGAGGAACATGGTTTGTTAGAAAAGTGTATTACTAAATAATAAATTTATATACAAAACCTTCTATATCTAAGTTGATATGGAAGGTTTTTTTTATAAAGTTGCTTCACATTAATTTTATAATTAATTTATTTAAACATGATTTCCTTCTAAAAATATGTATAATAGGAATAAAGTTCTAAGCAATTCTAATCGGTATGCTTTTTATTCTATGGGGGTGATGAAGAAGTGGAGTCACGCAATATTTTATTTGGATTACATGAGTTGAATGGTATAGGGTGGAAAACGATACAGTTGATTTTTCAATCTATAAAACATAATGAGGATATTGAAAAAGGGTTGGAAAAACTCCTTAGTACTGATGAAAATTCATTGATTAAAAACTATAAACTTCCTAAGAATAAAGCTCAAATTATTGCAAAAAATTTGAATTTAAACTTCATTCAGTGTAGATTAGAAATATACAAAAATGAAAATATCTCATTTTTAACGATTTTTGATGAGGATTATCCGAAAATTTTAAAGGAAACACCGAGTCCTCCATGGGTCATTTATTACAAAGGGAATTTAAGAATTTTAGACAATTTTAAATTAGCAATTGTTGGGACAAGATATCCTACAGTATATGGAAAAATGATTACCGAAAAACTAGCAAATCAATTATCTAACCTGGGATTTTGCATAGTAAGTGGATTAGCAAGAGGAATCGATAGTATTTCTCATAAAGCTGCTATGGATCATTCAGGTTCGACTATTGCTGTTTTGGGTTCAGGTATAGATGTTGTATACCCGTCAGAAAATAAACATTTATATGACTCCGTTGCGAATAAAGGTTTGATTGTTTCAGAATTCCCATTAGGGACAAAACCACATCCAGGTTTATTTCCGCAACGTAATCGGATCATTGCTGGTTTATCTTTAGGTACAATCGTAATTGAAGCAGCTGAAAAAAGTGGCTCATTAATTACAGCAGATCAAGCATTAGAAATGTCTAGGGATGTCTTCGCTATACCTGGTCCGATTACTTCACCAAAAAGTCAAGGTACTTTGTCATTGATTAAACAAGGGGCAAAAATGGTAACCGTTTTAAAAGATATAGTTGAAGAATATGAGCATATGATGAAAATAAGTTATAATGAAGAAACCTTAACAACAAGTAAGGTTTTAAGTGAAGAAGAGCAAAAAATTGTTGAATTTATCTCTTCAGAACCCACCACTTTTGATCAAATTTTACATAAAAGTGAATTTACTTTTGGACATTTACACTCAGTTCTGTTATCTTTACTTATGAAAAATGTGATAGCTCAATTACCAGGATCAAAGTTTGTAACAAAAAGTTCTTAAACAATAAATTTTATAACTTTTATATTATAAAGTTAATCTTTCATTAGGGGGGGATGAGACTATGGCGGATTCATTAGTCATTGTTGAGTCACCAGCAAAAGCAAAAACCATAAGTAAATATTTGGGAAAAAAATTCATCGTTAAAGCTTCAATGGGACATGTTAGAGATCTTCCTAAAAGTCAAATTGGCGTTGAAGTTGAAAATCAATTCTCTCCTAAGTATATTACCATTCGTGGAAAGGGTTCAATTCTTAAAGAATTAAAAGATGCTAGAAAAAAGGTTAAACGAGTATTTCTTGCAGCTGACCCTGATCGAGAGGGTGAAGCAATTGCTTGGCACTTAGCACACTATTTAGATGTATCAGAAAAAGAATCATGTCGTGTTGTTTTTAATGAAATTACGAAAGAGGCAGTGAAGGACGCCTTTAAAACGCCAAGACCGATCAATATGGATCTGGTGAATGCACAGCAAGCTAGACGTATATTAGATCGATTAGTAGGTTATAAAATTAGTCCTTTGTTATGGAAAAAAGTGAAAAAAGGACTATCAGCAGGGCGTGTTCAATCTGTAACCGTAAAATTAGTTATAGATCGAGAAAACGAAATTAATGAGTTTGAACCTAAAGAATATTGGTCTATTACTGCTCAATTATCCATTCATGGTAAAACCTTTGAAGCGAAATTCCATGGAAAAGATGGTAAAAAACTCGAATTAAATAGTGAAGCTGAAGTCAATGAAATATTACAATTAATAAAAGACGCGAAATATATCGTGAAAAATGTAAAGGAAAAGGAACAGTTTCGTAATCCAGCACAGCCTTTTACTACCAGCTTACTGCAACAGGAAGCTGCTAGAAAATTAAACTATAGAGCTGCTAAAACGATGCAAGTCGCTCAGCAGTTATACGAAGGTGTAAATATAGGTAAAGGTGGAAGTGTAGGATTAATTACTTATATGCGTACAGATTCACCACGTATTTCTCCAGTTGCACAGGAGGAAGCTAAGTCTTATATAAAAGAAAAATATGGAGATAAATTTGTTCCAAATAAACCTAGAGTTTATGGGAAAAAGAATTCAAATGCTCAAGATGCACATGAAGCCATAAGACCTACTTCAACTTTGAGAGATCCAGCTAGCATAAAGTCTTATTTAAGTAGAGACCAGTTTCGATTATACAAATTGATTTGGGAAAGATTTGTTGCAAGTCAAATGGCATCAGCGATATTAGACACGATGTCTGTAGATATTGAAGTTAACAACACAACATTTAAAGCAAGTGGATCAAAGGTTAAATTCCAAGGTTTTATGAAGGTATATGTTGAAGGGAACGATGAAGGAGTTAAAGAGGATCATAAATTTCTACCTGAGTTAAAGTCAGGTGATGTTCTTGAAAACAACAAAATTGATCCTAAGCAACATTTCACTCAGCCACCTCCACGATACACAGAGGCAAGACTGGTTAAAACTTTAGAAGAGTTAGGAATTGGTCGTCCCAGTACTTTCGCACCAACACTAGATACCATTCGTAGAAGAGGTTACGTAGCACTAGAAGATAAAAAATTCGTGCCTACCGAGATGGGAGAGCTTGTGATCCAGTTGATGGAAGAGTTTTTCCCTGAAATATTAAATGTTGAATTTACTGCCAACATGGAAGATGAACTCGATGATATTGAAGAAGGAAAAGAATTTTGGGTGAATGTCCTTGAAGAATTTTATTCCCCATTTAAAAAGAGACTAGATGTTGCAGAAGAAGAAATGAAAGAAATTGAAATTGAAGATGAAGTTTCCGATGAGATATGTGAAAAATGTGGACGTCATTTTGTTTATAAAATGGGGAGGTTCGGAAAGTTTCTAGCATGTTCAGGGTTTCCAGATTGTCGCAATACAAAACCTATTGTGAAGGATATAGGTGTCACCTGTCCATCATGCAATAAAGGTCAAATCGTTGAACGAAGAAGTAAAAAGGGCAGAGTGTTTTATGGTTGTAATCAATATCCTGAATGTGATTTTGTTTCTTGGGATAAACCTACCGATATTAAATGTCCGGATTGTTCTGCACATTTAGTTGAAAAAAGAAACAAAAAAGGGACTTACTTAAAGTGTTCTAATTGTGATTACAAAAAAGAGTAATCACTAGAGGGTGTTCAAAAAGTCCACTTTTGCCAGCACAGGACGTGCTGGTACTACATTAGACTTGTACAGGATGTACTGATCCATCATTAGTCACAGGACGTGACTGGTTTTCAGTAGTGATCACGAAACATCTCTTAGGAAGTATATCGACGTCGAATAGACTATACCCAAAAAAGTGAAGAAGCACGGTGTAGCTTAAACCTATTACTTTTTCGGTCCCGAACATCCAAGGAAGATGTCCGGTGTGTATGTAACAAACAGCAATCCCATGTTTCGGGGTCCCCCAAAACGTACTAGGAAATTACATCGATGATTAACTTCACTTTTTGGGGTAATCTAAATGTTCGCACAATCTTCTCGGTGCTGAAAACTGAACTTTTAGTCATTGCTAGGGGGAAAATAACTTGTCAGATAAACAACAACATGTGAACGTAATCGGGGCAGGGCTTGCAGGAAGTGAAGCGGCTTGGCAAATAGCTAGCCGAGGTGTTTCTGTTACTTTATATGAAATGCGTCCTGTGCGCCAGACCCCGGCTCACCATACAGATAAATTTGCTGAGCTTGTTTGCAGTAATTCATTAAGAGCAAATAATTTAACAAATGCAGTTGGTATTTTAAAGGAAGAAATGAGGAATTTTGATTCCATTATTATCAATAGTGCAGATCAAAATCAAGTACCTGCTGGTGGAGCGCTTGCTGTTGATCGAGATGATTTTGGGGAATCAATCACGAGTACTTTACGTAATCATCCACTTATTGAAGTGAAAAATGAAGAAGTTACGGAAATACCAGAAGGGACAACCATTGTAGCGTCAGGACCGCTTACCACACCAGAGCTTGCTGATAAAATCAAACAGCTGCTAGGACAGGAATACTTTTATTTTTATGATGCTGCAGCACCAATTATAGAAAAAGACTCTATTGATTTAAATAAGGTTTTTTATGCATCACGTTATGATAAAGGCGAGGCTGCATATTTAAATTGTCCAATGAATGAAGAAGAATTCAAAGGGTTTTATGAAGCATTAGTTACAGCGGAGACTGCACCTGTAAAAGACTTTGAAAAAGGAATGTTCTTTGAAGGGTGTATGCCTATCGAAGTGATGGCAGGTAGAGGTGAAAAGACCATCTTGTTTGGACCTATGAAACCTGTTGGTTTGATTGACCCTATTACTGGAGAACAGCCTTACGGAGTAGTTCAATTACGACAAGATAATACTGCTGGTACACTGTATAACATGGTTGGTTTTCAAACTCATCTAAAGTGGGGAGAACAAAAAAGGGTGTTTTCAATGATACCTGGACTCGAGAATGCTGAGATCGTTCGTTATGGAGTGATGCATCGCAATACATTTATTAATTCTCCTCAACTGTTAAAACCGACATACCAATACCGAAATAAGGAGAATTTGTTTTTTGCAGGTCAGATGACTGGGGTTGAAGGATATGTTGAATCTGCGGCTGCTGGATTAATTGCAGGAATTAATGCTGTAAAAGTAGCTAAAAATGAGGAAACTTTAGTATTCCCAAGAGAAACTGCATTAGGTAGTTTAGCAAATTATATTACAACAGCAGATTTTAAGCACTTTCAACCAATGAATATGAATTTTGGTTTATTTCCACCATTAGAACAAAGAATTAGAAATAAAAAGATGAAAAATGAGATGATTGCAAATCGCGCGATTGATGAAATTAAAAAATTTAAAAATCAGATCGAAACTAACTTGTAAGACAAACTTTATTTATGATAAAATTAGGATGTTTTAGCAACACGACATATCTTACTGTATACTAATATTAAGATCTCCTTTAGGAGGTTTTTTTAAAGAAAACTTCATGATATTTAAATATAGTATGATCGAAAAACTTAACCTTAGGTTACTTAATCCCGCAAATATTTTTTTGTGGGTTTCACTTTTTGGTTATTTAAATTCTAGATGTTCAACTTTATGGGGGATATGAGGGAGGTTTTATTGATGAATCAAGGATTTCATGCTACGACGATTTGTGCTGTACGCCATAATGGTAAAGGTGCGATAGCTGGAGACGGTCAAGTTACATTTGCAAATAGTATGGTGATGAAGCATCAAGCAAAGAAAGTTCGAAGATTATATAAAGGTAAAGTTGTTGCAGGTTTTGCAGGTTCCGTTGCTGATGCCATTACGTTATTTGAGAAATTTGAAGGGAAACTAGAAGAACATCAAGGTAATTTACAACGATCTGCAGTAGAGCTTGCAAAAGAGTGGCGATCTGATAAGGTACTCCGAAAATTAGAGGCAATGATGCTTGTGATGGATGAACATTCCTTATTGTTAATTTCAGGGAATGGAGAAATCATAGAACCTGATGATGATATACTGTCCATTGGTTCTGGGGGTAGTTTTGCCCTAGCTGCTGGAAGGGCTATGAAGCGACATGCAGATCATATGGACGCAAAACAAATAGCTGTAGCTTCTTTAGAGCTTGCAGCAGAGATTTGTGTATATACTAATAATAATATTATTGTAGAAGAGATTTGATAGGAGGGATGAGTATGAATAATCAAGCATTAACCCCTAAAGAAATTGTGGAAGAATTAGATAAATATATTGTTGGGCAAAAAAATGCGAAAAAATCAGTGGCAGTTGCTTTAAGGAACCGATATCGCAGAAGTCAAATTGAGGAAAATATGAGAGATGAGATTGTTCCAAAGAACATTTTGATGATCGGTCCAACAGGAGTAGGGAAGACGGAAATTGCTAGGAGATTGGCAAAATTAGTTGATGCTCCTTTTATAAAGGTAGAAGCCACTAAATTTACTGAAGTAGGTTATGTAGGTAGAGATGTTGAATCCATGATCCGTGATCTTGTTGAAACCTCAATCAGAATGATTAAAGCAGAGAAAACAGAAATAGTAAAAGAAAAAGCAGAAAAGATGGCTAACGATAAAATTGTGTCTTTATTAGCACCTTCAAAAAACAAACCCAAAAATCAAAAAAATCCTTTAGAAATGTTTTTTGGCAATCAGAATCAAAAAGTTGAAGAGGATGAGAATGAAAGTACAGATGATCTTACTAGTAAGAGATCCTCTTTAAAGGAAAAACTTCAAAAAGGACAACTAGAAGATGAAGTGATTGAAATCAATGTTGAAGATAATGCACCTTCCATGTTTGATATGTTTGCTGGTCAAGGGAATGAGCAAATGGGCTTTAATATGCAGGAGTTATTCGGTAATATTATTCCTAAAAAAACAAAAAAACGCAAGCTCCCAATAAAAGAAGCAAGAAAGATTCTAACACAGCAAGAAGCCCAGAAATTAATTGATATGGATGAAGTCATACAAGAGTCAGTGAATAGAGCTGAGCAACTAGGGATGGTATTTATTGATGAAATCGACAAAATTACGATTTCAAACCGAGGGTCAGGACCAGATGTTTCAAGAGAAGGCGTTCAAAGAGATATTCTACCTATCGTTGAAGGCTCCACCATAATGACCAAATATGGACCTGTTAAAACCGATTATATACTGTTTATTGGTGCAGGAGCTTTCCATACATCAAAACCTTCGGATATGATCCCAGAACTACAAGGGAGATTTCCAATTCGTGTGGAGTTAAATAATCTTACATTGGAACAATTTGAGTTGATATTAAAAGAACCTAAAAATGCACTGACAAAACAATACACAGCACTTCTTGAAACGGAAGGAATTAAAGTAGTGTTCTCAGAAGAATCTATTACTGAGATCGCAAAAATTGCAGCAGAAGTGAATCAAAACACAGATAATATTGGTGCGAGAAGGTTGCATACGATATTGGAAAAATTGCTGGAAGACCTGTCATTTGAAGCACCGGATTTAAATTTGGAGTCTTTTATTATCACACCCGAATATGTAAATGAAAAATTAATGGATATTGCTAAAAATAAAGATTTAAGTCAATACATTTTATGATGTAGCAATTTAGGAGGAAATAGCAGGATGAGACTAATACGCAAAACCCGCAAACTGAACAAGTTATTGCAAAAGGCTGCGGGTAAAGCTGTGAACTTTACTGAAATGTCAGAAGTACTTGATGGAATAATAGATGCAAATATTTTTGTTATTAGTAGAAAAGGAAAAGTATTGGGAAGATCAATTTCCAATCCTTTTCAAACAGATGAATTAAATAAAATGGTTTACGAGGAACATCGTCTAACGCAAGACTGCAATGAATTGTTTTTAAAAATTTATGAAACGGTCACAAATGTCGACATCAATAATTCAACTGACCCAATGATACAAAAATTAGCAGGTATATTTGAAGGGTTTCATATTACTATTGTCCCTATTATTGGAGGCAGAGACAGACTTGGGACTTTAGTATTAACAAGAATGGGAGAAAAGTTCGATGATGACGATCTAATTCTTGCAGAATATGGATCTACTATTATAGGAATGGAAATTTTGAGGGAAAGATCCACAGAAATTGAAAAAGAAGCAAGAAGTAAAGCTTCCGTTCAAATTGCGGTTAGTTCACTTTCCTATAGTGAATCTGAGGCTGTTGAATATATTTTTAACGAACTGGATGGATATGAGGGTTTATTAGTCGCTAGTAAAATTGCAGACCGTGTTGGTATAACAAGGTCTGTTATAGTGAATGCTCTCCGAAAATTAGAAAGTGCGGGTGTGGTTGAGACAAGATCTCTTGGAATGAAAGGGACTTACATTAAAATATTAAATGAGCAATTACCTGAAACAATTGTTAACGCACATTAAAAAAATAGTGTTATTTATACTTATCCAATTTTTATAAATAATTAAGAATAGGTTCATTCTGAAAAAGTCCTTATTTCAAAAATAGGACTTTTTCCTTATTGTGTAAGTTTTTTTGCAGGATTAAATTATAGAGTATAGCTTATTCGATAATAAATGATATTTTTTTTGTTTATTTTGTCGAAAAATAAAGGGATATTATCGATATTTGTTGAATAGTTTATCATTATAAACACTATATGTTAAGGCGGTTGTTACATTGGAATTATTAGTAAATCAATCCTTCAAATTGTTGGAGCGTTCAGTAGATGCATCCACATTAAAACAGAATGTGATCACAAATAATATTTCAAATGTAGACACGCCCTTTTTTAAAAGGTCTGATGTTCAATTTGAATCATTATTACAAAAGGAAATGAATAAAAATACAAAATTTGAAGGTGCTAGAACTCACAGTAAACATTTTGCTATTGGTAATGAACAAACGACAATTGAACCAAAGGTAGTAAGAGATGATAACTCTATATTTAATAACAATAATAACAATGTTGATATTGAATACGAAATGGCTTTATTAGCTGAAAATCAATTGAGATATAACTTGTTTATTCAACAGTTGAATCATGAAATTAAACAAAAACGCTTAGCGATAGGAGGTAGAGCTTAGTGAATTTGACAAATAGCTTTAATATTAGCTCCTCAGCATTGACAGCACAACGATTAAGAATGGACATTATTTCTTCCAATATAGCTAATGCTGAAACGACAAGAGGTAAGTTGGTTGAGGGAGAATGGGTTCCATATCAAAGAAAAGTAGTCGTTACAGAAGCCAATGATCCACCTTCATTTGATAAGGTGTTTCAATCTAAATTAAACAGCAACTCTGTTGGGAATGGAGTTAAAGTTACTCAAATAGTTGAAGATCAGTCTCCATTTAAGCGAATATATCAACCAACACATCCTGACGCAAATGAAGAAGGATTTGTATACATGCCGAATGTAGATATACTGAAGGAAATGGTAGATATGATTTCGGCTACACGTTCCTATGAAGCAAATGTAACAGCATTAAATGCATCAAAATCAATGTTTATGAAAGCATTAGAAATAGGTAGATAAATCGAGAAACTTAATAAAGTAGTTTTTCTTTACTTTATTATTATCGGTTAGTATTTAAATAAAGTTAAATATGGGGGAAGAAACAGTGATTAATAAGGTATCCCAACAGCCCATGGAATTCAATGGAACTGGTATAAAAAATCAACAAAATATAAGTGGAACCGACCTAAGTAAGCAGTTTAGCAGTTTTCTCAATAATGCAATTCATGATATGAATCTAGAAGAAAAAACGGTAAGTCAGTTGAATTCTCAATTTATTCAAGGTGGAAATGTTGATCCTCATGAATTATTAATTGCTTCTCAAAAGGCTTCTTTAAGTTTGGAGTTAACAGTTGAGGTACGAAACAAAGTAGTAGAAGCATATCAAGAAATAATGAGAATGCAAATTTAAACAACTTAGCGAATGGTTATTGATATTTGTGAGGTGACAAGGTGAACGAAACAATTAGTCGTTATTGGGGGAAAGTACTTCAATTTTGGAAACAGATAAGTTTAAAACAAAAGATAATGATGGGAATCCTTTTCCTCGTAACACTACTGATAATAGCAATCGTTATTTTTAACTTATCTAAAACAGAATATTCATTGGCATACACTGAATTGACACCTGCAGATGCAGCGTCAATTCAAGAATATTTAAATTCAAACAACATACCATATCAATTTTCAAATGATCTAAAAAGTGTAGGTATACCAAGTACATATTTAACTGACGTAAAATTAGCTGTAGCTTCACAGGATTTAATTGTTGATGGTTCCCAGGGTTTTGATATATTCAAAGAAAATATGTCTACTTTTGGTGGCATAACAGAAAATCAATTTGAAATATTAAATACCGATGCTCGAGCAGGGGAGATTGAGCAATTGATTAATGCCATTGAAGGTGTTAATTGGTCAAAGGTGGTCTTGAATCTACCGGAGGAAAGTGTATTTATCTCACCTTCAGGTACAGAAGACCAATCCTATGCTTCGGTAATCGTCAGTTTTAAAAGAAATTATAGAATTGAGCAACCTATAGTAGATACAATATATAATTTAGTGAGAACAAGTGTCAGAGACTTACCTATGGAGAATATAACGATTTCATCTGATTTAACGGGTGAATTACTTCCTTCATCTAGAACAGATACGAGCAGTGGTATTCAAACAGGTGTTGCAGTACAACAGATGCAAATCAAAAAACAGTATGAGTTAGAAATTCAGAGAAATGTTCAAAATTTCTTGAAACAAATCTTTATTGGAGATGAACATATCGCAGTAAATGTATTCTCTACATTAAATTTTGATCAAGTTAATACTCAAGAAATAAGATTTGAGCCTTTTGATGATGATGATCAGAAGGGGATTGTAAGAAGTATAGAGGAAATTCAAAAATCATATACAGGTGAGGATAATCCTTCAGGTGGTATAACCGGAACAGGTGATAACGATATCCCTAACTATGTTGCTACTGATAATAATGGTGTGACTAGTGAGGAAGAGAGTGAAAGTAGAATCAATTATGAAATTGATGAGATCACAAGCTCTATCATTAAAAGTCCATATATAGTCCAAGATTTAACGATTTCTGTAAGTATACCTTCTTTAAGTAGTGTTGATCCTGATAATGAAGATCAAATGATTGCGATAGAAGATTTAACAGAAGAAGTTGAAAATCTATTAGTGAATATTGTATCTGCTTCTTTGGCAGATAGTGGGAAACAGTTCACTGAAGATCAAATCACAAAAAAAGTAACAGTGCTCTCACATCCTACCGATGGTGGAGGGAATTTAGGTAATGAAACTCCTTGGTGGCGTGATCCAGAAAGACTTGGAATGTTTGGTGGTGCTGTAGCTTTAGCATTAGTAGCTGGTGGAGCATTTGTAGCATTTAGAAGAAAACAACGTGAAAATCTATATGAACAAGAAGAATTTGCTTATACTTCTGAGAATGATCTTCCTAACTTGGAAATTCCTACTAAGGCTGTAGATGATGAAGTGAAAAGACAATTAGAACATTTAGCAAAAAGTAAACCAGATGAATTTGTAAAAATATTACGGACTTGGTTAGCAGATGAGTAGAAGGAGGATATATTATGGCTAAGGCACTGTTATCAGGAAGACAAAAAGCTGCCATTCTTTTAATCTCTTTAGGAACTGAAACATCTGCGGAAGTTTTTAAACATCTAAAAGAAGAAGAAATTGAACAGTTAACATTGGAAATTGCAAATGTAAGAAAAGTGAACAGTATTGAAAAAGAGAATATTATGAGTGAGTTTTATCAAATTTGTATTGCTCAAGATTATATTTCTCAAGGTGGAATTAGTTATGCTAAAGATATATTAGAAAAAGCATTAGGTCATCAGAAAGCAGTTGATATTTTGCATCGCTTAACGTCAACACTGCAAGTGAGACCTTTTGACTTTGCAAGAAAAGCAGAACCGGCACAAATACTTAACTTTATTCAAAATGAAAATTCTCAAACGATAGCTCTAGTACTGTCACACCTCGATTTTGAGAAAGCATCAGTAATTTTATCTTCACTTCCTCAAGATAAACAGGCTGATATAGCTAGAAGAATTGCAACGATGCAAAGTACTACTCCTGAGGTAATTAGGCAAGTAGAACGAATTCTTGAACAGAAACTATCTGCTACAGTGAGTGAAGATTATACTTCATCAGGAGGTATTGATGTTATCGTTCAAATTTTAAACGGTGTTGACCGTGCAACTGAGCGTACTATTTTAGAATCAATGGAAATTCAAGACCCAGTCCTCTCAGAAGAAATCAAAAAACGCATGTTTGTATTTGAGGACATCGTGAATCTGGACAATCGATCTATTCAACGGATCATCCGTGATTTAGATAATCATGATTTACAACTTTCATTGAAAGTATCAAGTGAAGAAGTACGAGATGTAATTTTCAAAAACATGTCAGGTAGAATGGTTGAAACCTATAAAGAAGAAATGGAATTTATGGGTCCAGTTCGATTGCGTGATGTAGAAGAAGCACAAACTCGAATTGTATCGGTCATTCGTCGACTTGAAGAAACGGGAGATATCGTTATTTCAAGAGGTTTGGGAGATGATATCATTGTCTAATCTCATTAAATCTACTAACTATATATCTTTAGAAGACAAAAAAAAGTTAAAATTATCAATTACATACAAAGAGGACTTAACTCAAATTGAGGAAACGGAACAAAATATTGAGGAAGATGCTGAGATCTTGTCCATAAGAGATGAGATATTGAAAGAAGCACAAGCGATAGCAAGTGAACAAATAGAAAAAGCAAAAACTGAGGTTGCTGCTATAAAAGCAGAGGCTGAAAATGAAATCAAGTTATGGTGGTCTGAGAAAAGAGAAAAGGATGAAGATATTGTTCAAGAAACAAAAGCAAAAGCAGTTGAGCAGGGTATTAAAGAAGGTACTGAACATGCAGTAGAACAAGTAAAACAACAATATTCTGATTTGATCAACGAAGCAAGTTCTATTGTTAATACAGCTTACAAAGAGAAAGAGAAAATTATTCAAGAAGCAGAGCCATTTCTGGTCGATTTGAGTTGCGCCATAGCTGAAAAGGTGATACATAAAGAACTTCATGATTCTAAAGAAACAGTCATTCAAATGATTAGTAAAGTTTTAACGAGAAGAAATGAAGAAGGGATTATAAAGTGTTGTGTTGCACCAGATCAGTACAAATACATAAAAGATGCAAAAGAAGAACTACTCCTATCATTAGATCCACAGGCTGAATTGCAAATAGTCCCTGACGCTAGTTTAAGTGGTTTTGACTGTGTTGTTCATTCTTCATTTGGAAGTATTGACGCTAAGATAGATACACAACTATCAGAAATTAAAAATCAGTTGAATGAAATAACAAGAAAACGTGATGAACATGATGGATAAAATCAACCTTAATGTAGAGAAATATATTGAGCATCTAAATCATATTGAAACCGTTCGATTTAATGGAAAGGTTACACAAGTTATTGGTCTAACTGTTGAGTCTGAGGGACCAGAAGCAAAGATTGGAGATGTTTGTTATATATATCCTGACCGACACATTAAACCAGTCTTAGCTGAAGTTGTAGGTTTTCGAAATCATAAAGTCATATTGATGCCGATCGGTGATCTAAATGCAATAGGACCTGGCTGTGATGTGGTTAGTCTAGGTAAACCTCTAAATGTTAAAGTAGGTCATGAATTATTAGGAAAAGTATTAAATGGGCTTGGAGAACCATTAGATGGTTCTAAACTTCCTTCTAATATGACGTCGTATAACACAAATAACTTACCTAATAATCCATTGAGCAGACCAAGAATTACAGAACCAATTAGTGTTGGCATTCGAAGCATAGATGGGCTGCTCACTGTAGGAAAGGGGCAGAGGGTAGGTATATTTGCAGGATCAGGTATTGGGAAAAGCACGATTCTAGGAATGATTGCTAGAAATACTTCTGCTGATATCAATGTAATAGCTTTAATAGGAGAACGTGGTAGAGAAGTAATGGATTTTATTGAAAGAGATCTTGGTCCAGAAGGGCTAGCTAAATCAGTTGTTATCGTAGCCACTTCGGATCAGCCAGCCTTAGTACGTATGAAGGGTGCGCTTATAGCAACTACAATTGCCGAGTATTTTAGAGATCGTGGTTTGAACGTCATGTTAATGATGGATTCAGTAACCCGTTATGCAATGGCATTAAGAGAGGTTGGATTAGCAGTAGGCGAACCACCTACGACAAGAGGATATACTCCTTCAGTATTTGCAAATCTTCCTAAACTGCTTGAGCGTGCTGGTACAAGCTCAAAAGGTTCCATTACAGCTTTTTATACTGTATTAGTAGATGGGGATGACATGAACGAACCTGTTGCAGATACAGTACGAGGGATCTTGGATGGTCACATTGTATTGGATCGAAATTTAGCAAATAAAGGTCACTACCCTGCGATCAATGTATTATCCAGTGTAAGTCGTGTAATGAAAGAGATCGTGTCTAAAGATCAGCAACTATCCGCAGATCACTTAAAACGTCTGTTGTCTGTTTATACTGAATCAGAGGATTTAATTAATATCGGGGCATATCAGAAGGGTTCAAATTTAGAGATTGACCAATCATTAAATTATATGCAGGATATATTGGGTTATTTGCAACAATCAACGGATGAAAGAGTTACTTTTGAAGATGCTAAGCAATTATTATTAAATCAATTTAGTAGGAGTTGATGATATTGGTTTATAAATACCCAATGCAGAAGATCGTTGACTATAAAAATAATTTGAAAACACAAGCGGAATGGAAGCTAACTAAAGCAATAAGTCAATTAAATTCTGAAAATGAAAAATTGTCTAGATTGCAAAATCAAAAAAATAATCAATATCAGGAACTATATTCTACATTCAAAGATAAAACCCCTATTTCAGAGTTGCAAAATATGTCCAGCTACATCTTGTTATTAAATCATCATATACAAAAACAACATGAGGGTTTGAAAAATGCCGAAGTGGCTGTGAGTAATAGCAAAGATGGTTTGAAGAGACAATTGATAGATGAAAAAGTCTGGGTGAATGCAAGAGAAAAATCATATACAGCACATATGGAAAAAAATTCAAAAAAGGAAACGATGGAGCTAGATGAAATTGCAATACGTGTTCAAAGATAAATATCAGCTAGAAACAGCATATATGATAGGAGGGTTATAGGTGGATGATATAAAAATAGAAGGATCATCTATGAGTTTGTTTTCAAAAGTATTTTACTGGTTTTTGATACCTGTTATTTTTACCACCATACTTATTTTTGTATTACTTTCGATATATGACTTCAGTGTGCTAAATATGGTTTTAAAAGCCGGCAATAAAATTCCATATGTAAAAACCCTAGTACCAGATGTCGAAGAATCAGATATTGAGGTTACAGCAATGTCAGACGAGGAAAAAAATGAAATATTAATACAGTCTATAGAACTAGAATTAGATAAAGTACAAACTAAATTGGTGAAAGAAGTAGAAGAAAATGCTGAGAAAGATCAAGTAATAAACGAATTACATGCAAAAATCGATTTATTGGAAGATCAATTAATTGATAAAATAACTCTGGATGAATATGATGCAAAAATTAAAGAAACATCTAAAATATATGCGGATATGATACCAAGTAAGGCTGCATCCCTATTTGAAAACTTAACGATGAGTGAAACAGTGCTAATGTTAAATGTAATGAATAAAGATAATCAGGTTAAAATCTTAGAAAAAATGAATCCGGAAATGGCTGCTGAAGCATCCATTCTTTTGAAGGATACCGTTTCAGTTAAAGATCAACAAATTGCTGCTTTACAAGCAAGGTTGAAAGAGATGGAAAATAGAAAACGAAAAGATGAGCCTTTAACAAGTGAAGAATTAAGTTTAACGATCTCAACGATGGTTCCAGAAAATGCGGCTTCTATATTATTAGAAATGAAAAAGCAGAATCAAGAGTTAGTTTTAGATATATTACGTGAGACAGATACAGGACTTCGTTCCAATATTATACAAGTTATTTCAGAAACATCTGAAGCAGATGCTGCAGAATTTTTAACTTTATTAGCAAAAGAAAAACCATAAGTTTATTCATACTTTAATTGAAAGGAGGTGAGATACATGATGCAGACGCCTTTGATACATCATTTAAGCAATAATTCAAATCGTTCTATATTAAATAGTTCTTCAAATGTAACAACGAACACATCAAATGTTGGTTTTATGGCAACATTGACCGCTTTAAATGAAGTAAACCAAACACAAGAAGAAGGTTTAATAAATTTAGAAGCTATTCCTATGGATGAGCTATTGCAATCTATCTTTTCAGAATTGCTGTCCCTCGATTTATCTAGTCTTAATCAATTGATTGATGCTGAGAGTAGTGACGAGGAAGCGAACATTAAGATAATTGAGCAGTGGTTAGAAGATTCTGATTCTAAACAATCGTTTTTGACGGTAATTGCACTATTAAATCAGTTAAGTCAACTAGTTGAGGAGCCTCTTTCTCTGCAAGGGAATATGGCAGATAAATATGGAGACTCTCCGCTTGAACTTAAAAATCTTGCAGATCCTTTACATAATATGCAACCTAAAAAAAATAGTAGTGCTAAATTAAATTTAATTGATTTATTAGATATTTCACCTGAAACATTGGAATTAATGAATAAGCTAATAAATGACACCGATAAAAAATCATCTTTGCAATTTATTCAGTTGTTTAACGTTATATCAAAAACAACGGTTACAGATCTTGAATCCATGGATGTTTTGACAGATCAAGAATTGTTAAATATATTGCAGAAAACATTAAAAGTTTATCAATCAAATTCATCTGAGTATTTTAAATCATCTTTTCCAAATGAACAGACTTCATTTGGAAGGTTAGAACAACCAATTTCTTTAATGAATCAAATCATATATCAAACAAATGCCATACCTGATGAAGGGGTAATACAGCCACTGGGAAATCATAATATTGGTACTGTTTTTAATAATGATGTGATCCAATCCACAAATGCAGAAGTAGTAAAACTACCAATTGAAGCACAAAAGTTTACACAAGAGATGAGTCAATTTGTATTTAAAACCATAAGGTTTTCTCAATTTAATGGTATAGCTGAAGCTAGAATTTCATTAATTCCTCAGCAATTAGGTCAAGTAGATGTTCATATGAAACTGGAAAATGGACAGTTAGTTACTCAGTTTATGGCAGATAAATTGATAGGAAAAGAGATGATTGAAAGTCAGTTGCCTCAATTAAGATTGGCTCTACAAAATCTTGGTATTCAGGTTGATAAAGTCGAAGTGGTTCAAATGGATTCTACTTCATCTTCACAGTTGTTTCAGGGTGAGACAAACCAGCAGTTTTCACAGCAATATAAACAACAAGATCAGAGCTCTGATAAATACGACAATTTTTTAAATGAAGATTTGGAGATAGATATGTTAAATGAAAGTTTAACGAAAATTAGTGGTAGAGGATTTGATGTGACCGCATAAATAAATAATTATTTGAAGGAGGCAAGGACATGTCCACCTATATACCTGGAGTCACTAATGTGTGGCCTAATTATTCATCAGTGAATCAAAATATTTCTACATCTGAAGAACAAAACAATCTTGGGAAAAATGAGTTTTTAACTCTTCTTGTTGAACAATTGAAATATCAAGACCCTTTAGAACCTTTAAACGACCAAGAGTTTATAGCACAGATGGCTCAGTTTAGTTCTTTAGAACAATTGATGAACATGACTGAAGAAGTTCAACTATTACGTCAATCTATCGGAATTTCCTCAGATATGATTGGAAAAGAGATTTCGTATAGTTATTTTGATACTTTGTCGCTTGAGGTAATAACTAAAACTGGACTTGTTGAATCAATCAGCATTAAAGATGGGGCACAGTTTGCAATCGTTGAAGGGGAAGAAATTCCTTTAGATTATATTACTAAAATTTCAGAATCCACTATTTCCAACGAACCTGTTATTGATGAAGGTATAAATAGTAATGATAACACAGAAATTGATTCAACCATTGATACTATTGAAGAAACAATACTTGAAGATGATGATGGAGTGGATGAATAGTGATTGATCGAAAAATGATAGGTCATTTACAAACAAATCAAATTCCACCAAATATAAAAAATAAATCTCAATCCTTATCAAAACAGAACAATAATCATCAAACTTTTGAAAAGCTGCTTCAAGATGAGATGTTAAATTTCAGCAACCATGCAGAGCTGAGGTTAAAACAAAGAGGCATCCAGTTACAACCTGATCAGATTCAAAAAATAAACAAAGCAATAGATAATGCTTCTGCAAAAGGAGCTCAAGATTCTTTGATATTATTTGATAATACAGCATTTATTGTTAATATCAAAAATCGAACAGTTGTAACAGCTATCGATAGTAATTCCTTAAAAGATCATGTTTTTACAAAAATTGATAGTGCTTTAGTTATAAAATAATATACTAGGCTGGACCTTATAGGAGGCCTATGGTTGTGGACCGACAGAAGCAACCAATTCAATTATAAATAGTGGGAGTGAGCTAAATGTTAAGATCTTTATATTCAGGAATATCTGGAATGCAAGGCTTTCAAACAAAATTAGATGTCATTGGTAATAATATCGCAAACGTGAATACAACAGGTTTTAAGGCTGGAAGAGTGATGTTCCAAGACGTATTAAGCCAACAAATTTCAGGTGGAACAGCTCCAAACGATGTAACTGGTGGTAGTAACGCAAAGGAAATCGGTCTGGGTGTTACTGTTGGAGCGATCGATACGATCCATACTCCTGGTAGTGCAATGACTACAAATGTACCAACTGATCTCAGAATTGATGGTGATGGATTTTTTGCAGTTGCACCTAATTCAGATGTTGAGACAGCTTATTTAACACGAGCAGGGAATTTTTCAATAGATGCTAATGGAAATATTGTTAATGCTAATGGTATGTTTTTGCTAGATTCCGAGGGAGAAATTATTACGATAGATACTGAAGAAGTGACATCATTTTATATTGCTCAAGATGGTGAAATTGTTTCTGTAAATGTGGATGGAGTATCAGAAGGAACTGACATTCGAATCGGAATTGGCAAAGTTACAAATCCATCAGGACTAGAAAAGTTAGGTGGAAACCTATACAGAGTTACTCCAAATTCAGATGCAGAAGCTGAAGATCCTTTGGATTTAATAGGGCAAGCAAATGATCCTGACACTGGGACAGGTTCTATTATCTCTGGGCAGTTAGAGATGTCAAATGTAGATTTAACTGCTGAATTTTCAGAAATGATTGTTGCTCAGCGTGGATTTCAATCTAATTCAAGAATAATTACTACATCTGATGAGATTCTTCAAGAGATAGTTAACTTGAAACGATAATCCAAGTAACTCCTCTTTACGACAAATAAGGAGAATATGAACTGTTAATACGGATAACTTGAAGTGAAGTTCAGTGGGTGAATGATGAATGACTATCCCACTGAATATGCTTCAAACTATCAATTGGGGGTAAATGATGATTACTGTGACTCGAATCAACGGAAAAAAAGTTTCTATTAATGCCTTACTAATAGAAACAATTGAAGATATACCTGAGACAATTATAACTTTAACCAACGGCAAAAAAATACTGGTTCTCGAAAAGGTAAAAGATGTGATAGTATTAATAAAAAACTACCTTCATGATATTGGTATTATGAATGCTGCGGTTAAATCCCAAAATGTGGAGGGATCATAGTGTCAAGAAATCTATTATTCTCACTCATTTTTATTTTGGTGTTTATTACTTTAATTATTTTATCAGCATTTATATTTTGGGATTGGGTCAAAAACGAACCCGTATCAACTGAGAATCCAAGTGCTCAAGAGATTCAAGAACTAACTGTTTTTATGGATGATGTAACAACAAATCTTGCGGATCTAAACTATTTAATAAGAATAAGTTTTGCGTTTCAACTTGATAATAAGGATGCAAAAGAGGAATTAGAAGCCTCAATACATATAGTAGAATCAAATGTCATTCGTTTATTAGCAGATACGAAAGCGAATGAGATGAGTGATAGTCAAGATTTAGATTTAATCATAAACAAGCTGAAGGATATCATTAATCCAATTCTAACAGAAGGTACATTAGAGCAAGTTCACATTACAGATCGAGTTGTTAGTAGGATATAACAGCGCTAACCGTGCTTAAGGAGTGGTTTAATTGGTAGATATTCTATCCCAGAATGAAATTGATGCTTTATTAACTGCTCTTTCTTCTGGTGAGATGGATGCAGAAGAGCTAAAAAAAGAGGAATCTGCAAAAAAGATACGAGCATATGACTTTAAAAGAGCGGTTCGGTTTTCAAAGGATCATATCAGAAGTTTGTCAAGAATACATGAGAATTTTGCTAGATATTTAACAACCTATTTTTCGGCACAATTAAGGACTTTTATGCAAATTAAAGTCGTTCAAGTTGAACAGTTGCCATATGACGAATTTATACGCTCTATTCCAAAAACGACGATTTTAAATATATTTGAAGCTGAACCTTTAAAAGGAAGGATGGTTTTGGAAGTACATCCTAATATTGCATACGCCATGATTGACCGTTTGCTTGGAGGCGTTGGAACTAATTCTTCAAATGTTACGACTTTGACAGAGATTGAAACCATGGTCTTAGAAAGAATATTTATAAGAGCGTTTGATAGTTTTAAAGAAGCATGGAAATCAGTGATAGATGTCACACCTAAACTCACTGCTTTGGAGACAAATCCGCAATTTATTCAAATTGTTTCTCCAAACGAAACTATCGCCCTTATATCAATGAGAACAAACATTGGAGATTTTTCTGGAATGATGAATTTGTGTATACCACATGTTGTCATTGAACCAATAATGTCTAGATTATCTGATCATCATTGGTTTATATCAGAAAAAAAGTCAGAAAAAAACCCTGTTGAAATAGAAGCTCTAGAGAGAAGAATACATAATACTACGTTACCTGTCGTTGCTCAGTTAGGCAATTCAAGTATATCCGTCCATGAATTTTTAAATATAGTAGAAGGCGATGTTATTAAATTAGATAAATCCATTCAAAGAGGATTGACCTTAAATATTGGTGACAAGGAAAAATTCATCGGAAGACCAGGTGAATTAAATGGGAAACTAGCAATAAAAATCGAAGAGATTTTAAACGAGGAGGAGGGTGGAAATGAATAGTAAAAACTTATTAACACAAGAAGAAATAGATGCATTACTTAACCAACCGTCCGAGCAAAATCAATCAATGGATATCCATCAATATTTATCTTCCTTGGAAATGGATGCTCTTGGTGAAATTGGAAATATCACATTCGGTAGTGCTGCTACAGCTTTATCAACATTAATTGGGCAAAAAGTGGATATTACAACTCCGAATGTTTCTATTGCTTTAAAAGAAGAATTAAAAAAAGAGTTTAAGCATCCTCATCTAGCAGTGCACGTAGAGTATATTGCTGGTTTGGAGGGAATTAACTTATTAGTCATTGCTGAAGAAGATTCAAAAATCATTGCGGATCTTATGCTAGGTGGTGATGGGACAAACGTTGCAGATAAAATAACTGAAATTCACATTAGTGCAGTTCAGGAAGCCATGAATCAAATGATGGGATCATCAGCAACATCCATGTCAACTATTTTCAACCGTACTGTAAATATATCACCACCAAGCATTAATGTTATAGACACGGATCATCAGAGAGATTTACCTTCAGATGATGTGGTTATAAAAGTATCTTTTAGATTGAAAATCGCTGATCTGATAGATTCAACGATTATGCAGCTAGTATCGATACCATTTGCTAAAAATCTAGTCAATAGTTTAATAGGGGGGGATGCAGAACAGAGTGAGGAACAAACAACCACTGTTGAAAATACATTACAATCAGATTCAGCATCTAATTTATCACAACCTGTACAACAATCTGTAAATCAACCTGTACAAAAAGAACTGGAAGTTAACAGATCATATCAAGAAATGAATCAAACCCATCAGGAACAACGGAATTTAGTTAATAAGAATCCTATGAACTCAAATGTTAACGTACAGCATGTTCAATTTGAAAACTTTACTCAAACTAATGTTACACATTCAGATCAAGTAAATTTGAATTTATTACTTGATATCCCTTTGAATGTCACTGTAGAATTAGGAAGAACTAAAAAAAAGGTCAAGGAGATTTTGGAATTAACGCAGGGATCCATTATTGAACTAGATAAATTAGCTGGTGAACCGGTAGACATTCTGGTTAATGACAAAAACATTGCCAAGGGTGAAGTGGTTGTCATAGATGAAAACTTCGGTGTCAGAGTAACTGAAATAATTAATCAAGTCGATCGACTAAACAAAATACAATAAATGCGGAGGGAATTATATGGCTAACAAAATTTTAATCGTAGATGATGCTGCTTTTATGAGAATGATGATCAAAGATATTTTATCGAAGAATGGGTTTGATGTTGTAGGTGAAGCGATTGATGGTTCACAAGCAATTGAAAAATATAGAGAACTGCAACCAGATTTAGTGACAATGGATATTACAATGCCTGAGATGGATGGAATTGAAGCTCTTAAAGAAATTAAAAAAATTGATCCTAATTCTAAGGTTATAATGTGTTCTGCAATGGGTCAGCAAGCAATGGTGATTGATGCGATTCAAGCCGGTGCTAAAGATTTTATAGTAAAACCTTTTCAAGCTGACCGTGTAATTGAGGCGATTAAAAAAACACTTAATTAATTGATACATCAATAGAAAGGATTGTTCATTTTTGGTTACGCTCAAAAATACAACCTATACTTTTAATAAACTAATGCCCCCTCTTCTAAAGAATCCTGGAGAGGGATTAACGGAACAATTTTTACTTGTTTTTTTTGTGTTGTTATCTATTATTGCTTTGATATTTTTAGTATTTAAGTTTCTATCTAAAAAAAATACTTGGTTGTCTAATAGTTTAATTAAACACTTAGGTGGAGTTAAACTTGGACAGAAGAATTCAATTCAAGTTATTGAGTTTGGTGGAGACATTTATTTGATTGGGGTAGGTGATGAGGTACAACTTATTGATAAAATTGATCAAATAGAAAAGATTAACCTTATTAAACAGACACTGAATTCTAATCAGAAATCCATCAATTTGGTGAACTTTAAATCATTATTCAATGGTCTGAATAAGAAGAACGCAGAGGAAATACATAATGAAAATCAGAGTAGTTCTACTTTTCACGAAGTTATTTATGAGAAAATGAATAACGTAAAAAAACGAAATCAAAAAATCGATTCTATGTTAATAAAAGATAAAAATAAAGATCGGGAGAATAAAGATGATTAACTCACTTACTTTGCCAATCATTCCCGAAATACCTGGAATCGAGCCTTCAAATACAGTTACAATTTTACTCCTCATTACTATTTTGAGTATTGCACCTGCGATTCTCTTATTGATGACTAGTTTTACTCGAATTGTAATTGTACTTGGCTTTGTCAGGACGAGTTTGGCAACTCAACAAATGCCACCCAATCAGGTTTTGATTGGTCTCGCATTGTTTATTACATTATTTGTTATGGCTCCAACGATAGGGGATATTAATGAAAATGCATTGCAACCGTTGTTAAAGGAAGAAATTGATCAGACACAAGCTTTTGTAAATGTTGCCAATGAAATGAAAGAATTTATGGTCCCACATACAAGGGATCAAGATTTGTTATTGTTTTTAGAATATGCCAATGTTGAAAAACCAGAAACGTTATATGATATTCCCCTTACTGCATTAATTCCAGCTTTTGCAATTAGTGAATTAAAGACCGCTTTTGAAATGGGGTTTATGATATTTATTCCTTTTTTAATTATTGATATGGTCGTATCCAGTGTGTTAATGTCCATGGGTATGATGATGTTACCGCCAGTTATGATTTCTTTGCCGTTTAAAATATTATTGTTTATTTTAGTAGACGGCTGGCATTTGGTAGTTAAATCATTGTTGCTTAGCTTTAATCCATAGCGCTTTAAGAGGTTGTTCAAAAAGTCCCCTTTTGCCAGCACAGGACGTGCTGGTACTGCATTAGTCACAGGACGTGACTGATATTAAGCAGTGATCACGAAGTATCTCGAGGAGGTCTACTCGACGTCGAATCTGACATTCACTTTCTTGGTGCTGAAAACTGAACTTTTTGAACACGTAATTTAAGGGAGAATATTTATGACTTCAAATTTTATAATTAGTTTGGCTGCTGAAGCCATTTGGATCGTATTAAAGGTAAGTGCACCCATGATATTACTCGCATTGGCTGTTGGATTAATCGTTAGTATATTACAAGCTACAACACAAATACAAGAGCAAACTTTAGCGTTTGTGCCTAAAATCGTTGCCGTATTCATTGCACTATTAGTTTTTGGCGAATGGATTTTAACGGTTTTAGTAGATTTCACTTCTAACTTGTTTAATAATTTATATTTATTTATTGGGTAGGTAATCTCCATGTATATAGACCTTTTTCTTCAATATTTACCTAATGTCATCCTAATTTTTTGTCGAATAACATCATTTTTTGTAGTTTCTCCTATTTTTTCATTTAGAGGACTACCTACACAATATAAAATCGGTTTGTCTTTATTTATTACGTTATTAACTTTCATGTCTACTGGATTAGAGGAACCAGTACCGATTAATAGTGATTACATAACATTTATTTTCAGAGAAATTTTGGTAGGGTTATTATTAGGATTTACAGCTTATCTTTTTTTTACTGTCGTTCAAATTGCAGGTGCTTTTGTTGATCTACAGATGGGATTTGGTATGGCTAATGTAATGGACCCCATAACTGGTGTGCAAACGCCAATTCTTGGTAATTTTAAATACATGTTAGCAATTACTTTGTTTTTAATTATGAATGGACACCATTTATTATTGCGTGCCATTATGGATAGTTACGAATGGGTGCCGTTATCAAATGGACTTTTTACAAAAATTTATGATGGTGATATTTCTACATTTATCATTTCAACTTTTACAAATGTGTTTTTTTTGGCGTTTCAAATGTCTGCCCCTTTAATAGCCGTTTTGTTTTTGGTAGATGTTGCATTAGGAATGTTAGCTAGAACAGCACCACAGTTTAACTTATTTGTTATTGGTATACCGATTAAAATTATGGTTGGCTTGTTTGTTTTATTTACATTAGTTACTGGCTTTTTGTATTTATATGAAGACTTGTTTGAGAAGATGTTTAAGAGATTAGAAGAGTTATTAATGATTATATAAGAAGTTGTTACTTAGGATGTGAGTCGCTTGCAAAGATACCAATTGAAATTAGATTTGCAATGTTTTGCTGGGGAAAAAACGGAAAAAGCGACACCTAAAAAAAGGCAAGAGGCTAGAAAAAAAGGGCAAGTTGCCAAAAGTATGGAGCTTCCGAGTGCATTTATATTTCTATTCTCTTTTCTATTTTTATATTTATTTAGTTCATTTTTTAACGATAGAATGCAGCAATTTTTTATCATACCATTAACAGAATTTATGCAGTGGGAAATTACGATTGATAATGTAATGATTATGCTTGCGGAACTTTTATATAGTATGCTCATCTTTTTGCTGCCTTTACTTATTTTAAGTATGGTGTTTGGATTTCTTGCAAATTATGTGCAAATTGGCTTTTTATTTACTGGCGAACCTTTAAAAATGAAATTGAGTAAGCTAAATCCTATTGAAGGTGCCAAAAAGATATTTTCAATGCGAGCTGCAGTAGAATTTCTGAAATCTATTTTAAAAGTTTCTATTATCGGAACGGTTGCATTTCTGATTTTGTGGAATGAAAGAATGAACATTTTTTCTCTATCATCGAATACTTTGGAATATATGCTATCTTATACTGCCAATCTTACAGCGATTCTTGGTATTCTCATTGGGTTAATTTTAATTGTTGTAGCTGTGCTTGATTATATGTATCAAAAATATGACTTTGAAAAACAACAGAGGATGTCCAAGCAAGATATTAAAGATGAATATAAAAAAACAGAGGGAGATCCTTTGATTAAAAGTAAAATAAAAGAAAAACAGCGTCAAATGGCTATGCAAAGGATGATGCAAGAAATTCCTAATGCTGATGTTGTCATTACCAATCCAACACATTATGCTGTAGCAATAAAATATGATGCTGATAAAATGCAAGCTCCTTTAGTCATAGCAAAAGGAACGGATTATGTTGCTCTTAAAATTAAAGAAAAAGCAAAAGAGCACAAAGTTGTCACAATGCAGAATAAACTTTTAGCGAGAGCACTTTATCAACAGGTGGAAATTGGAGAGTCAATTCCAAATGAACTATTCCAAGCTGTAGCTGAAGTTTTGGCATACGTATATAAATTAAAGCGAAATGTGTAATACAAAAAGTTGAAAGGAGGAGACAAAAACGATGAAAATCAAAGAAATATTAATTCTTCTTGCTATTATAGGTATTGTTATTATGATGGTTGTTCCAATCCCTGTGATGTTATTGTCCATCCTTCTTATTATTAATATTTCGTTAGCTTTGATGATTTTATTAGTTGCCATGAATACAAAGGATGCATTGGAATTTTCAATTTTTCCTGCATTATTGCTGATTACAACTCTATTTAGATTAGCACTTAATATCTCTTCAACGAGAACGATATTAAGTGAAGCTAGGGGTGGTCCTGTCATTGAAACCTTCGGAAATTTTGTCGGAGGAAATACCATTGCTGTAGGTTTTGTCGTTTTTCTTATTCTTGTTGTTGTACAATTTATAGTAATTACAAAAGGGTCGGAAAGAGTTGCTGAGGTAGGTGCTCGTTTCACCTTGGACGCAATGCCCGGAAAACAAATGAGTATTGATGCTGACTTAAATGCTGGGTTAATAGATGAACAGCAGGCAAAGGAAAGAAGGCAAAAAATAGAACGTGAAGCTGATTTTTATGGTGCAATGGATGGAGCTAGTAAATTTGTCAAAGGGGATGCCATTGCAGGAATCGTAATTTTGTTAATTAACTTGTTGGGTGGTTTAGTGATTGGCATGATGGTTCACGGATTGTCTTTGGCAGAATCCGCCTCCACTTTTTCCGTATTAACGATTGGGGATGGACTGGTGAGTCAGATTCCTGCATTATTAATTTCTACTTCAGCAGGTTTAATTGTGACAAGATCTGCATCTAAAGGAAACTTAGCTTTTGATTTGTCTTCTCAGTTGCTGGCATACCCTAAATTATTATATATTGTAGCCGGAACCGTAGCTCTATTAGGAGTCTTTACTCCGATTGGAATATTAATTACCCTTCCATTAGTTATAACATTCGTTATTACTGCACGTAAAATGCAACAAAACATAAATAATAGAAAAAAAGAAGAGGAACAAATGGAAGAGAAACATGACATAGAGGAAGTGAAAAGTCCAGAGAGTGTGATTAATCTATTAGATGTTGATCCTATTGAATTTGAATTTGGCTATGGATTAATTCCTTTAGCAGATGCAGGACAAGGTGGCGATTTGCTGGATCGAATCGTCATGATTCGACGACAATGTGCATTAGAACTGGGACTCATTGTTCCTGTTGTGAGAATTCGCGACAATATTCAACTTAATCCGAATGAATATGTCATAAAAATTAAAGGAAATCCAGTAGCTCGTGGTGAATTATTACTAAACCACTATTTGGCTATGAGCTCTGGTATTGATGATGAGTCCATTACTGGTGTTGAAACGGTAGAGCCTGCATTTGGACTACCGGCTATATGGGTTGATGAAACGACAAAAGACAGAGCAGAATTATCAGGTTATACCATTGTAGATCCACCTTCTGTTGTAGCCACACACTTAACGGAAGTCATAAAAAACCATGCGTATGAACTTTTAGGTAGACAGGAAACAAATTCATTAGTAGAAAACATCAAAGGTAATGTTCCTGCTTTAATAGATGAGCTTATCCCAAATATATTATCAATTGGGGACATCCAAAAGGTATTAGTGAATTTATTAAAAGAAAAAATCTCAATAAGAGATTTAGTGACTATATTTGAATCGTTAGCAGACTATGCTGCATACACAAAGGATCCACAGGTACTAACTGAATATGTGAGACAGAACTTATCACGTCAAATTACACAGCAATATAGCTCAGTCGGGGATGTTTTAAAAGTATTAGCCATTGGTCCTGATTTAGAAAAGAAAATATCGGAATCGATTCAACAAACCGAACACGGGAATTACCTTACTCTTGACCCTTCTACTTCACAAATCATACATCAAAGAATATTAGAACAAGTCAAAAAATTCATGCAAACAGGTAATAACCCAGTCATATTAACTTCTCCAACGATAAGATACTATTTGCGTCAATTAATTGAAAAGACGATGAAAGATATCCCTGTATTATCTTATCAGGAATTAGAACCAACGATTGAGGTTCAAAGTGTAGGAGTGGTGAATATATGAGAGTAAAACGTTACGTAGTAGAGTCTATGCCAACTGCTCTTCAAAAAATCAAATCTGAATTAGGGCAAAATGCTGTAATTTTAAATACAAAAGAATTTAAACAAGGCGGTTTTTTAGGTTTATATAGAAAAAAGAGAATTGAAGTGATTGCTGCTTCTGAAACGAACAAAGAGGAAAAGGTAGTTAAAGAAAATAAACTTCAAGTTTTGAATTCAAGCCTTTCAACAATTACAAAGGATGAATCAACATCAGCTTCTGACTCAGATGTATTAGATGAAGTTAAAAAGCTTAAGGAGTTTATTTTAAAGTTTCACACAAATGAAGAAAACTCAAAAATACCAAACCATTTGAAAGATTTACAGCTTCGTTTAAATGAACATGAATTTGAAGCGCAATTAATTGATAACATTATACAACATATCATTGAACAGCATGATGAAGAATTAAGTAAATTATCTGAAAGTAAAACAAATCAAATCGCAAGAGAACATCTTATAGAGTTGTTATCTTATCACAATATACAAGGCATATCACCTCAAACTAAAATAGCTTATTTTGTAGGACCTACTGGTGTAGGGAAAACTACAACCATTGCTAAACTCGCTGCTGATCAAGTATTGAAATATAACCGTAAAATTGCTTTAATCACTTCCGATACTTATCGAATTGCGGCCATTGATCAATTAAAAACTTATGCAAATATCCTAGATGTTCCATTACATATTGTGAACTCACCTAAGGATTTTGAAATTGTGATTGAGAAGTTACAAGATGTTGATGTCATTTTGATGGATACAGCAGGGAGAAACTTTCGAAATGAAATGAATGTTTCTGAACTTAAAAGTTTATTGAAAACAGAGGAACAAAGTGAAACCTACCTGGTATTAAGCTTAACTACTAAATATAGGGATATGAAAACCATTACCCATAATTTTATGAAATTTGGAATTGATAAAGTTCTTTTTACTAAAATGGATGAGACAGAATCATTAGGTAATATCTTTAATTTAGTGAGTGAATTTTCTTTAAAACCTTCTTATATAACATATGGTCAAAACGTACCAGATGATGTTTCAGTTTTGAAATATGATGAAGTCATTGATCGTATAATGGGGGATCCTTAACATGAATGATCAAGCCCAAGGATTAAGGAATTTAATAAAAATGCAAAGTAATTCCAATGACAACAAAACTAGAGTCATCACAGTAACGAGTGGGAAGGGTGGAGTTGGAAAGTCAAATTTGACTTTAAACCTTGCCTTAGCTTTGCAACTAAAAGGTTATAAAGTGTTGATATTTGATGCAGACATAGGTATGGCAAACATTGATGTATTAATGGGGGTGACCCCTAAATATAATTTATATCATTTATTAAAAAGAGAAAAAAATATAAAAGAGATTATAACGAAAGGAGTACACGACTTACAAATTATAGCAGGTGGATCAGGGATTCAAGAATTATTAAATTTATCTCAAGTTGATTTAGATTATTTTGCTTATGAAGCTAGTAAATTATTAGGTAGCGTAGATTATATCATTTTTGATACAGGGGCAGGGTTAACGCAACAATCTATGAATTTAATGATGTCATCCCATGAAACGATTGTAGTGACTACACCTGAACCAACCTCGATTACAGATGCATATTCAATTATTAAAATGGTGCATTCCTTGAATCAACAAATACAATTTAGAATGATTATTAATCGAGTTACAACACAAAAAGAGGGAAGATTTACTTCTGAGAAAATTAGTTTAGTAGCTAGGCAATTTTTAGGTTTGGAGCTATCTACATTGGGATACATCGGTGAGGATGTGAATATTTCAAAGGCAGTAAAAAAGCAAACACCATTTTTAACTGCTTATCCAAATACCTCTGCTTCTAGAGACATTCAACAAATATGTAGAACCTTTTTATCAGAACAAAATGAAACAAGTGATTCAATTACAAGTGTAAAAGGTTTTTTTTATAAGATGATTAGATTACTCAAATGATGATCCCTAAATACTGGAGAGTGACACATGACGCAATATAGGGTAATTGTAGTAGATGATTCCGCTTTTATGAGAAATTTAATAACAAATATCATTTCAGAAGAAAATGATTTTGAAATTATTTATTTTGCTAAAAATGGAAAAGAAGCTGTAGATAAAGTGATTGAGCTTAAACCCGATATCGTTACAATGGATATCGAAATGCCGATCATGAATGGTTTACAAGCATTGCAATTGATTATGGAAAAGCAGCCAACTCCTGTTCTTATGTTAAGCAATTTTACGGATTTTGGCACTGCGGAAACCATTAAAGCATTGCAATATGGAGCAGTAGATTTTATAAAAAAACCATCTATTGCTACTAGCTTTAACTTACATACAAATGATTTTCCTTTTATAGAAAAGCTGAAAAGTGCAGTGAAATCCAATGTAAAAAAACAACTTCCAATTTTCAACCAAAAGTCTGAAAAAGGAATACGAGTTAAAAGCAAGGGAAGTGATGAGTTTTCACATTTGGTTGCTATAGGTACATCTACTGGTGGCCCAAGAGCGCTTCAGCAGATATTATCAGCATTGCCTGGAACTTTTTCAGCTCCATTATTAATCGTACAGCACATGCCTCCTAAGTTTACAAAATCATTAGCAGAACGATTAAATATGCTGTCTTCTATGAAAGTGGTTGAAGCGGAACATGGGCAAGCCATTGAAACATCCACAGCATACCTAGCGCCAGGTGACTGGCATATGAGTGTAGAAAAGGATTTTGGAAAGTATAAAATCAATCTTTCTAAGGATAAACATCGAGCTGGTCATCGTCCATCTGTAGATTATTTGTTTGAATCTTTGGCTCCATTTAAAGAATTAGAGAAACACATCGTGATTATGACAGGAATGGGATCTGATGGAGCACAAGGAATGAAACAATTAATACAGTCGGGAGTAAGCTCTACTATTGCTGAATCTGAGGAAAGTAGTATCATTTTTGGTATGCCTCGTGCTGCAATTGAATTAAATGAGGTGCGTTACATCTTAACACTAGATAAAATTGCATCAAAACTAATAGATTTAGTAGTAGAATAAATTAAATTCTTTCTCCAGGGAGGTTTGATCATGAGTTCAGATCAATATTTAAATATGTTTATTGATGAAGCAAAGGAACATTTACAGCATTTAAATGATAATGTTATGAAACTGGAAAATGCCCCTGATAATTTAGAGTTAGTACAGGAAATATTTCGTTCAGCTCATACATTAAAAGGTATGGCTGCAACAATGGGTTTTGATGATTTATCCTCATTAACACATGAAATGGAAAATGTATTAGATCTTGTTCGAAATAGAAAAATTCAAATGAGTTCATTTATATTCGATGTACTATTTAATAGTTTAGATATTTTAGAAATGATGTTATCTGATATATTCGAAGGCGGAACTGGAAAAGCAGATGTCACAGATATCGTGAGTGCACTTCACATGATTGTTGTTAAAAATCAAGAGGGAAATCATAATGTTGAAAGCAATCAAGAGACTGAAAATACAGCAGCTGAACTGGATGAACACCAATATTCTGTTTTAAAAAGATCACTAGAATCAAAACAGGTTTTTTATATAAAAGTCAATATTGATGAAGGTTGTTTATTAAAAGTTGCCAGAGTATTTATGGTAACGAATACTCTTGAACAAAACGGTGAAATTGTCAAAATAACACCTAGTACTGATGACATTGAACAAGAGTTAATTAACAATGAATTATTACTTTACTATATTTCTGATGTCGATGAACAAACATTGCAACATGAAATATTAAATATTTCTGAAATCAAATCCATACAGATTGATGTCGTAGACAATCATTTTCTAGAAGAACATTTTGTGGATATGCCACAAAACACAACTGAAAATGAAGAAAAACATGAATCAGAGATCCAACCTGGTTCTAAGAAACAACGTGAACCAGAGAAGCAACATGAACCAGACAACCAACTTGGATCTAAGAAGCAACGTGAACCAGAGAAAAAACATAAACCAGACAACCAACTTGGATCTAAGAAGCAACGTGAACCAGAGAAAAAACATAAACCAGACAACCAACTTGGATTTAAGAAGCAACGTGAACCAGAGAAAAAACATAATCCAGACAACCAACTTGGATCTAAGAAGCAACGTGAACCAGAGAAAAAACATGAACCAGACAACCAACTTGGATCTAAGAAACAACGTGAACCAGAGAAAAAACATAAACCAGAGAAAAAACATAAACCAGAGAATCAACTTAAATCTAAGAAACAACGTGAACCAGAGAAAAAAAGTCTTAAAAGCTCCACAAATCGTACAATCCGTGTGGATATCGCTAAACTCGATACATTAATGAATCTATTTAGTGAGTTGTTGATAGATAGAGTTAGATTAGAGGTACTTTCATCTGAAATAGATCGAATGGATTTAACTGAAACGGTTGAGCACATGTCAAGAGTAAGTGGTGATATTCAAAATATAGTATTAAATTTACGGATGATGCCGGTTGAATCTGTATTTAATCGATTTCCAAGAATGGTAAGAGATTTAGCGAAATCATTGAATAAAGAAGTGGAATTAATCATTACAGGAGCAGACACAGAGTTAGATCGAAATGTGATTGATGAAATTGGTGATCCTTTAGTTCATTTACTAAGAAATGCACTAGACCATGGAATTGAAACACCAGATGAACGAATTCAGAGTGGCAAATCTGAAAAAGGGACACTATCTCTTTCTGCATACCATAGTGGGAATCAAGTATTTATAGAAATAGAGGAAGATGGACGAGGGATCGATAAAGAAAAAATTATTAACATTGCATTAAAGAAACAAATTATTAGTAAAGATGAGGCTCAAATGATGACTGATGAACAAATTCATCAACTCATTTTTTCACCAGGTTTTAGCACCGCAGAAAAAGTGTCTGACATATCTGGCCGAGGTGTGGGGTTAGACGTTGTAAAAACGAAAATAAATTCTCTAGGTGGCCAAATACAAATCGACTCTAAAAAAGGGGAAGGTACTACATTTTCAGTTCAACTGCCTCTCACCTTATCTATCATTCCAGCTATGTTAATTAAACAAGGGGAAGAAAAATACGCCATACCATTGTCATCAATTATTGAAACTGATATTTTACAAAAAAAGGATATCAAAATTGTACATAATATAAATATGATAGAATATCGTGAAAAATTAATACCGATTTTATTTTTGAAAAATATATTTGATATTCCCGGTTCTTATGATCCTGTAGATTATAATATCGTCATCCTTCAAAAAGGAGATAAGAAACTGGCTATTGTAGTAGATGAATTTATCGGACAGCAAGAAATTGTATTAAAATCACTAGGTAATTATTTAACTGATATTTTTGCTATTTCAGGAGCTACGATTCTCGGAGATGGACAAGTTGCATTAATCGTTGACCCTAATGCTTTATTCAAGTAAAGATCTCAATCCATAAAGAGTGTTAAATAAAAGAAGTTTACTAATATGATATTTATTATCTTAGGAGGATGTTAAATATGGGAGAAGATTTGAAATTTATTATGTTTTCTTTAGGTCATGAGTCATATGGGGTAGAAGTAGATCACGTGAATACGATTGAGAGAATGATGCCGATTACACGTGTACCTAAAACACCTGATTTTGTAAAAGGCGTGATTAATTTAAGAGGTACTGTAATTCCAATTATAGATTTAAGAGGTCGTTTTGGACTTGAGGAAACGGAGTACACTGAACAAACTAGGATCATAATCGTTTCTATTAAAGATATAGAGGTAGGTTTAATTGTTGCTGAAGCAAATGATGTGTTTGATATTGATAGCGCTTCGATCGAACCTGCACCTGAAATTGTAGGAGGTATAAAAGCAAAATACCTTCAAGGGATTGCCAAACTGGATCAACAACGAGTTTTAGTTTTATTGAATCTTTCGGAAGTATTGAACAAAAATGAAATTGTACAGCTAGAAGAATTTGAGGGTTAATAAAGTGAGCGCATTCAGTAGATTTCAACCTCTTCAATTAGATGTATTACAAGAAATAGGAAATATTGGTTCAGGTAATGCAACCACTGCGTTATCTAATCTAATAAACAAAACGGTAGATATGAGGGTTCCAAGGGTCAATTTTGGTCCATTTTCGAATATAACTGAAAGTATGGGGGATACCGAAAAGCTTGTAATTGCAGTTTACCTTCGTGTCATTGGAGAAACACCTGGAAATATGTATTTTATATTATCTCAAAAGTCTGCTAATCAATTGCTTAGTGATGTATTACAAATAGACATGACCAAAAATAAAGAGTACTCAGAATTTGAAATATCTGCATTAACTGAAATAGGAAATATATTAACTGGCTCTTATCTTTCCTCACTTGCTAATCTTACACATCTTAAGATTTATCCATCTGTTCCCTCATTGACAATGGATATGTTAGGTGCTGTATTAAGCTCTGGTATGATGCAATGTGGTCAATATGATGATTACGCTCTATTAATTGAAACTAATTTTTTGGAAGGCAATGAAAAAGTAGAGGGACATTTCATTTTTATACCTGATCCTGAATCTTTAGATAAAATATTTCATGCTTTGGGAGTACCTATTCAATGATCGAAAGTACTGTATTAAGAGTTGGGATTGCAGAGCTTAACGTATTAAAAGGGGAAGGGAAAATAAAAACTACGGGGCTGGGTTCGTGTATAGGATTGACATTGTTTGATCCAATAAATCAGGTAGGTGGATTAGCCCATATTATGTTACCTACTTCACAAATTGCAAGAGATCAAAACTTTAATGTAGCAAAATATGCAGACACTGCTATTCCTGCTCTTTTGGAAAAAATGCATCAGTTTGGCGCTTCTAGAAAGAACATTCATGCAAAGATGGCAGGTGGCTCTCAGATGTTTCAAATTGAACTAGATTCAATGAAAATCGGATATAAAAATATTGTGAAATGCAAAGAAATTTTACAACAACTTAAAATCCCAATTCAAGCTGAAGATACAGGAGGATCATTTGGTAGAACAATTGAGTTGGATGTATTAAATGGTAGCTTATCAATTCGCAGCATTAAATATGGAATAAAGGACATTTAAAAATGATTGGAACTTGGAAGTGGAATCTCGTCTTTAGCTTGATTGGCATGATAATAACTTTTGTCTTTAATGCTTCTAATAATTTGCTTCAAACCTCTATAGTAAGGAGTCTGTTTTGTTTTCTATTACTATTTATTTTAGGTTTTATAGTGAGATTGGGCATAGCGTTGATATTAAAAAGTAATATAGATCAGAACTCTGTAAAAGGGAAATTTTTAGATATAACTACCCCAGAGGAAATAGATGAGATGAATGAATCTCTTAAAGAAAATGTTCATGCTCAGAAGGATCAGAGTACCTTTACTCCGATGAAACCTCCAAAACTACAAACAAATGATACGTTAGACTCCAAGACAGTGGCAGAGGCTGTGAAGCATCTGTCAAATGAGTAAGGGTGGTGAATGTAATGAATAACAACCAATCCCAAATGTTATTGTGGAAGCAATGGAAAGAACATTCTGATCTTGAAATAAAGAAAAAATTAATTGAGTCTTATATTCCTCTTGTGCAATTTGTAGTGAATCGAGTGGCAATTGGTTTACCTAAAAATATTACACACGATGATTTGCAAAGTTATGGTGTCATTGGTTTGATAGATGCTTTGGAAAAGTTTGATTTTGAACGAGGTTTAAAATTTGAAACGTATGCATCATGGAGAATCAGAGGGTCCATTCTAGATCATTTACGGAAAGGGGATTGGGTACCCAGATCTATTCGAGAAAAATCTAAAAAACTTGAAG
This sequence comes from Chengkuizengella sediminis, assembly GCF_010078385.1. NCBI lineage: Bacteria > Bacillati > Bacillota > Bacilli > Caryophanales > Paenibacillaceae > Chengkuizengella > Chengkuizengella sediminis. The sequence goes on along the minus strand of NZ_SIJC01000001.1, from coordinate 237,155 downwards.
AAGCTTACAAAACACTTGAACAGAAACACTTAAGATCTGTTACCGATCAGGAAGTTTGTGAATATCTAGATGTAAGTGAATCTGAATTTAATAAAATGTTACAGGAAATTTCGATTACAACTTTATATTCTTTGGATGAACCTGTCCAAGAAGAGGAAACTGAAACAAGAAAATCATTGTTGATAGATAAGAATGCCATTCAACCTGAAAGTAAAGTTGGTGAATTGCATTTAAAGGAAACGTTAACAAAAGCAATAAAAAAACTAACTGAAAAGGAAAGAGTAGTTGTTTCATTATATTACTACGACGATCTTTCATTGAGTGAAATTGCAGAAGTCATGTCACTTACACCTTCACGGATTTCTCAACTTCACTCTAAAGCAATCTTAAGATTAAGAGGAGCGCTCAACTCAGAACAAGAATGAAATCATTAATATTGATTATTGGAGGTGACTTCTTTGATATATTACATATTGATTTTCATCGGTATCACGATGATTATTATTGCTAAATTTTTTGTAAAAGATCAATCATATCACGCAACAAATTCTGAGTTATTAGAAGAAGTAAAACAAACCGTAGAAGATTTTTCAATTGAATTGGATGAAGAGAATAAAAAAATAATGGAACGAATCATTGGAATGAGTGAAACAACGCAAGATCAAAATTCGCGATTAACAAAAAGAGTGGAGCAATTGGAGATACAACTTCAAAAATTAGAGATAAATACTCTGGAAGTAAAACAAGCCCCTTTTAAACAAGCGGAAGATGCCACTTTAAAAGAAAAGGAAGACGTGTTAAAAATTAATCAGCGATACAATGAACTTATGACATTACATCATGATGGGAAGTCGGTACAATATATTTCAAATAAAACTGGAATCAATAAAGGAGAAGTCCAGCTTATCATTAATTTAGCGAAACAGGAGGACAAATCACGTGCTGGGGCATAAATATTTTTATTATGGATTTGGAATCGGAATGACTCTTACTGCACTCCTGTTATTGTTCAACACTTTTGTAGGTACAGATGTTGTTGGCAAGGAAGAAGAGTTTGATGTATATAAATTAAAGCAAAAAGCAAATGAACTAAATTACAGTGTTTATCATAATGATGAAACCAGGTTTTCACAAGAACAATTTGATGCAAAAATAAATAAATTGCTAAAAGAAAAAGGTTCGTTAACTAATCCAGTTGCTACAAAAGCATTCCTAATTCAAGAAGGAATGAATTCCAATGATGTTGGAATTATTTTATTCGAGTTGGATCTTATTTCTGAAATAGAAGAATTTGAGACTGTAATGACGGAGTTTAATCTACATCGTAAAATCAAAAAAGGTTATTATATATTTGAAGAATCAGATGACCTAACTCATATTATTAACAAAATAACTGAATAAAATGATAAACCGTCCTGTGTATAAATGTTAGGGTGGTTTTTTAGTTTAGAACAGGATTTTGTTGCATAAGAATGCCAGTTATGGTATATTAGTTGACGGTGTTAATACACACGTCAATTAATTCTTATTAAGGGTGCTTTCTAGATGGAAGTCTTATAAGAAAATGCGATTGGCGGAGGAAACTAAAAAACCATTTAGAGGAGGTGTGTGAGGATGGCAGTAATCTCCATGAAACAGCTATTAGAAGCTGGGGTTCACTTCGGGCATCAAACTCGTCGTTGGAATCCTAAGATGGATCGTTACATCTTCACCGAAAGAAACGGAATTTATATTATTGATTTACAGAAAACTGTAAAAAAGGTTGAGGAAGCTTATAACTTCATTAAATCTATTGCAGCAGACAACGGAACAGTTCTTTTTGTAGGTACAAAAAAACAAGCTCAGGATTCAGTAAAAGATGAAGCAGAGCGCAGTGGTATGTACTATATTAACCAAAGATGGTTAGGTGGAACACTAACTAACTTTGAAACAATACAAAAACGTGTTAATCGTTTGCATGAATTAGAAAAAATGGAAGAAGACGGTACATTTGAAGTCTTACCTAAAAAAGAAGTTATTTTATTAAACAAAGAAAAGGCTCGTTTGGAAAAATTCTTAGGTGGAATTAAACACATGAAGAAGCTTCCGAGCGCATTGTTTATTATTGATCCAAGAAAAGAACGTATAGCTGTAGCGGAAGCTAAAAAATTGGGAATCCCAATTGTATCAATTGTTGATACAAACTGTGACCCTGATGAAGTTGATTACGTTATTCCTGGTAATGACGATGCAATAAGAGCAGTAAAATTAATCACTGCTAAAATGGCAGATGCTGTGGTTGAAGCACATCAAGGTGAAGAAACATCAACAACTGCTTAATCTGAAAATATATTGAAAAAACGAAAGATGGGTTGATGGGCATATCCATCATCCCCTTTTTTTTAAGGAATGGAAGGTTTACCTTTCCATCTCATTTTACAAAAGAACATAGGAGGTCTTTTTATGGCTATTTCAGCGGCAAGTGTTAAAGAATTACGTGAAAAAACAGGTGCGGGAATGCTTGATTGTAAAAAAGCACTTGATGAAGCAAATGGTGATATTCAAAAGGCGATGGATATATTAAGAGAGAAAGGTTTATCTGCTGCTGCTAAAAAAGCGGGACGTGTTGCATCAGAAGGTGTTGTGGAATCTTACATACATGCAGGTGGAAAGATTGGCGTGCTTGTTGAAGTGAACTGTGAAACAGATTTTGTTGCATTAACAGATGGTTTTAAATCCTTCGTTAAAGATATTGCAATGCACATTGCAGCATCAAATCCATCTTACGTAAGTCGTGAGGAAGTATCTCAGGAAGATTTAGATAGAGAACGTGAAGTACTAAAAAATCAGGCTTTAAATGAAGGAAAGCCAGCAAACATTGTTGAAAAAATGGTTGAGGGTCGTCTTAGCAAATATTATGAAGAGTACTGTTTGTTAGAACAACAATTTATTAAAGATCCAGATAAAACGATTGCTGATTTGGTAAACGAAAAAGTAGGAACAATTGGTGAGAATATTTCAATTCGTAGATTTGTTAGATTCGAACTTGGTGAAGGTTTGGAGAAAAAAGAAGAAAACTTTGCAGAAGAAGTAAAGGCTCAAATGAAAAATTAATATGCTGATATAAGTTGGAACACTTTGTGTTCCTTCTTTTTTCAAGAATATTTATAACCGACTGCCATATATAAATACATACTTATAGAAAAAAGGGGGGGCAAATACTTGGAACAACCTAAGTTTAAACGCGTAATATTAAAGTTGAGTGGTGAAGCTTTATCAGGGAATGCTGGGTACGGAATTGAATCAGATGTCATTACATCTATAGCATATCAAATCAAGGATGTTATTGAATTAGGTGTTGAAGTAGCCGTTGTTGTTGGTGGAGGCAATATATGGAGAGGGATTGCAGGTAGTGAACAAGGAATCGATAGAGCCACAGCAGATTATATGGGAATGTTGGCTACGGTTATGAATTCATTAGCATTGCAAGATGCGCTAGAAAATATTCAGGTTCCGACGCGTGTGCAAACCTCTATTGAGATGAAACAAATTGCTGAACCTTATATTCGAAGAAAAGCCATTAGACACTTGGAAAAAGGTAGAGTTGTCATTTTTGCTTCTGGAACTGGGAACCCTTATTTCTCAACAGATACAACAGCAGCTTTACGTGCAGCTGAGCTTGAAGCAGAAGTTATATTAATGGCTAAAAATAAAGTCGATGGTGTATATTCTGCTGATCCATTTAAGGATAAAACCGCTGAAAAATATGATACACTTACTTATATGGAAGTTTTAAATCAAAATTTAGGAGTAATGGATTCTACAGCTTCATCTTTATGTATGGACAATAACATTCCTTTAATTATCTTTTCAATCACAGAGAATGGGAATATTAAACGTGTTGTATTAGGAGAAAAAATTGGTACGGTAGTGAAGAGGAAAGGGAGTGCTGAATGATGCCTCAATCAGTTAAAAGTAATGCTGAATCAAGAATGGACAAAGCAGTTCAAGTACTTAAAAGAGATTTATCTTCAATGCGAGCAGGTCGTGCTAATCCTGCTATCTTAGATCGAATCCAAGTGGATTATTATGGAACACCAACTCCATTAAATCAAGTAGGTAACATTAATACACCTGATCCACGTACACTGATCATTCAACCTTGGGATAAAACGGTGTTAAGTGATATAGAGAAAGCAATTTTGAAATCTGATTTGGGATTAACTCCAATGAATGACGGTGAAATTATTCGTATTTCTATCCCTCCACTTACGGAAGAGCGCAGAATGGAATTAGTTAAAGCAACTAAAAAGTCTGGCGAAGAAGCAAAAGTTGCTATTCGTAACATAAGAAGAGATGCTAATGATGAGATTAAAAAACTTGAAAAAACCGAAATTTCAGAAGATGAATCTCGTCGTCACCAAGAAGATATTCAAAAATTAACGAATAAATATGTAGCATCGGTAGATGAGTTACTCATTATAAAAGAAAAAGAAATTATGGATGTATAATATCATGATGTTATGACATCGAATCCCCCCATATGGTGGGGTTTTCATTTAATCAGAATTCCTTTTTTTGGAGGAAAAAATGATGTTAAGACTATTAAAAAAATGGTTTGGAAACAAAGTTACTGAACAGAGGAATTTACTGTCAGATATGAATCAGAAGAATATTCCTAAACATGTAGCCATTATCATGGACGGGAATGGAAGATGGGCAAAGAAACAAGGACTGCCAAGAGTAATGGGTCATCATGCAGGAATGAAAAATGTAAGATCCATTACGATTGCAGCTAATAGAATGGGAATTGATGTGTTAACTTTGTATGCTTTTTCTACGGAAAATTGGAAACGACCAAAAGATGAAGTTGATTTCTTAATGAAACTCCCAGAAGAATTTTTTCCCATGATGATAGATGAACTCATTGAAAATAATATACAAATAAAAATGATAGGCAATAAGGTAGGACTGCCTGATTATACTTTGAAATCTATAGAAAAAGCAATTGATTTAACAAAACATAATACAGGTCTAATACTAAATTTTGCTTTGAATTATGGCAGCAGGGATGAAATGATCCAAGGTTTTAATCGTTTAATAAATGCGATTCATTCAGGTGAAGTAAATGAAAAGGAAATAACAGAGGAAACTTTTTCTTCATTTTTACATACATCTGGTTTACCTGATCCTGACTTATTAATACGTACAAGTGGTGAATTGCGAATCAGTAATTTTATGCTTTGGCAATTAGCTTATTCAGAATTGTGGTTTACGGATGCATACTGGCCTGAATTTGATGAAGACCAATTTGTAAAAGCAATAGTTGAATATCAAAATCGAGCTAGAAGATACGGTGGATTATAATTCACAAGTGGAGGGAGCTTTTTTGATACAAAGAATTGTAACAGGTGCACTAGCATTAGTACTATTTATGGTCTTTCTATTTTTAGGACATATTTGGTTCGCAATGTTTATGTTGTTATTATCATTAATAGGCTATTTCGAATACGTAAGAATAACTCAAAATAAGGTGGGTCAATTTTCATCTGTTTTAGGGTTTGTTTTTGTTATTTATTTAGTTTTACCGTGGTCGGAAATGGGCGTTTCATTATTTGAATCACTGTCTTTAGAATCAGTCATTTGGGGTATGCTGTTATTGTATTTTCTAACTTCAGTGATGTCAAAAAATAAACAGGATATTAAAAAAATATCACTTCTTTTTCTAGGTGCCATTTATATCGGATTCGGATTTCATTATATGGCGCTCACATTATTTATAGAAAATGGACTGTTTTGGGCTTTATTCATATTTATATCCATTTGGTTAACCGATGCAGGAGCTTATTTCTCTGGACTAGCCTTTGGAAAACATCCATTATGGCCTTCCATAAGTCCCAAGAAAACAATTGAGGGTTCTATTGGTGGAATTCTTATTACATTGCTTGCTGCTATTATTTTTTCATTTTTCAATCCAGATTTATTAGAACTACAACAAGCAATCACACTTGCTATCATAATCTCTATTTTTTCACAGTTAGGTGATCTTATTCAATCCGCATATAAACGTGTGTATGATGTTAAGGATTCTGGAAATATATTACCTGGACATGGTGGGATTCTTGACCGTTGTGATAGCTGGATCATTGTTTTTCCATTACTTCATATATTCCATATTTTATAGCAGCAACTTGTGAGGTGTTTTTTTGAGTAAACATATATCTTTACTAGGCTCAACTGGTTCCATTGGCACTCAAACATTAGATGTCATTTCTCTGTACAATGAAGATTTCATTATTGATGGTTTGGCAGCAGGTTCAAACTTACCTCTCTTTGTAGAACAAATTAATACTTTCCGTCCAAAAAAAGTTTCAGTTGCTACCAAATCATTAGCTGAACAATTAAAACCTCTCATTTCTTCTTCAATAGAAGTCTTTTATGGTGAGGAAGGTTTAATTGAAGTTGCAGCAAACACTGATGCATCCTTTGTAGTAAATGCGTTGGTTGGCAGTCAGGGATTAAAACCAACAATAAGTGCTATTGAAGCTGGGAAACATATTGGTTTAGCTAATAAGGAAACTCTTGTTACTGCTGGACATATTATAAAACAATTAACACAAAAACATGAAGTAGATTTACTCCCAATAGACAGTGAGCATTCTGCGATTTTTCAGTGTTTAAATGGAGAATCTCATTCAGAAATATCGAAAATCACTTTGACTGCTTCAGGTGGTTCCTTTCGAGATCGATCTAGAGAAGAACTGGTCGGTGTAACTGTAAAGGAAGCCTTATCACACCCTAATTGGTCAATGGGTGCTAAAATTACGATCGATTCAGCGACCATGGTTAACAAAGGTTTAGAGGTAATAGAAGCACACTGGTTATTTGATATCGCATATGAAAAAATTGATGTAATCATACATCCTGAAAGCATCGTACACTCTTTTGTAGAGTTTAACGATTGTAGTGTTATTGCTCAGTTAGGTAATCCTGATATGAGAGTGCCCATTCAATATGCATTAACCTATCCAAGAAGATTAAAAACATCAACTGAACCATTAGATTTAGCATTACTTGGTAGGTTGAATTTTAACCAAATGGACTTTAATCGATTTCCTTGTTTAAAAATGGCTTTTGACTGTGGAAAAATAGGTGGATCAGCGACCACTGTTTTTAATGCGGCTAATGAAGTGGCAGTTTCTAAGTTTTTAAAAGGTGAAATTGAATTTTTACACATTGAAAAAATAATACATAAAGTTTTAGAGAAACATGCTGTAACGGCATTTCCTCAACTAGACGAACTTTTGGAAATAGATAAATGGGCTAGAGAAAGTGCGCATAACGTTTCTTCCTCTAGTTAGCAGCAATTGCTAACGACTTGTTTTTCCATTTGCAATCATGATAATCTTAGGACATACTGTTTATGAAAGTTTAATAAAATGATTGTAGGATAACTGAGCTAGGTATACTTTTATAAGTTATTGTACTAGTGAAATAAGGAGGGAAATCTATTGACTGTAGAAGTGATTATTATTGCTCTTCTCATGTTCTTTTTATTAGTAGGTATTCATGAGTGGGGGCATTTTTACTTTGCGAAACGAGTAGGTATTCTAGTCAGAGAATTTGCAATCGGATTTGGTCCAAAGCTACTATCTGTAAAAAGAAATGAAACTCGATATACATTTCGTTTACTACCGATGGGTGGTTATGTACGAATGGCTGGTGAGGATCCAGAAATCGTTCAAATTAACCCTGGTCAAACCATTGCAGTTAAAATAGAAAATGATAAAGTAACTCATATTTATTTAGATCAATTAGATCAAAGAACTGATGTGATTCAAGGGACTGTTGAAAGCATTGATCTTGAGCATAAATTAAATATCAAATTAGATGTTGATGGTGAACTGCAAGATTTAGATGTACATGAAAAAGCAATGATGGAGACAAAAGGGAAAGAGACTCAAATCGCTCCATGGAATCGTCAATTTGGAAGTAAAACGATTGCTCAGAGAGCACTAGTCATTGTAGCTGGACCAGTAATGAATTTTATTCTTGCTTTTTTCTTATTTATAACTTTTATTTATATGAGTGGAATACCTATTGAAAATCCGACTCATTTGCAGGTAGGTACGGTAGTGAGTGATTCCCCGGCTGAAACAGCGGGATTAGAATCAAATGATCTAATTATAGAAGTGAATGGTGAGACGATTGGAACAGACAATGAGAAATTACTCACTCTAATTTCACAATCAGCCGACCAACCCATGAATTGGACTGTATCTCGTGCTCAGTCTGAAATTCAACTTCAGGTCACTCCGAAACCCGATGAAGCAGGTAGTGGAAAAGTTGGAATATCTATTCAACTAGAAAAAAGAAGCCCTGATTCCATCGTTGAAGGTATCACATATTCTTCTAAAACGATGTGGAACGTTACGGAACAAATATTCATCAGTTTAAAAATGTTGGTTACCTTGCAATTTTCGTTAGATGATTTAGGAGGACCTATACGTATTACTGAAATGACAGGTGAAGCGGTTAGTTATGGTGTGGATACATTAGTTGGGTTTGTGGCGATGATTAGTTTATATTTAGGAATTTTCAATTTACTCCCATTTCCAGCTTTGGACGGAAGCCGCTTAATGTTTTTCGGAATTGAAGCTGTGCGTGGAAAACCTGTCGATCCAAATCGGGAGAGTATGGTTCACTTTATCGGTTTTGCTGTACTAATGTTACTTATGATTGCAGTTACTTATAACGATATATTAAGATTGTTTAAAGGTTAATTATTTCGGGAGGTTTATTATGTCTAAGGACAAAAAAATGGTGAGAGAAATTACGCCTCAACAAGAGGATTTTTCTAGATGGTATATTGATGTGATTAAAAAAGCAGATTTGATGGATTATTCTCCAGTCAGAGGGTGTATCGTTTTTAAACCTGAAGGGTTTGAGATTTGGGAGATGATGCAAAAGGAGCTTGATTCTAAATTTAAAGAAACTGGGCATCGAAATGCATATTTTCCTCTTTTTATTCCTGAAAGCTTTTTTCAAAAAGAAAAAGAACATGTTGAAGGTTTTAATCCAGAATTACCTTGGGTTACAGAAGCTGCAGGTGAACAATTAGAAGAGCGTTTGGCGATCAGACCAACTTCAGAAACGATGATCGGACACATGTATTCAAAATGGATCCAATCTTATAGAGATCTTCCTGTATTAATTAATCAATGGGCGAATGTAGTTCGCTGGGAGAAACGAACACTTCCGTTTTTAAGAACGAGCGAGTTTTTATGGCAGGAAGGACATACTGCACACGAAACTGAAGAGGAAGCTAGAGCAGAGACCATGCAAATGTTAGATATTTATCGTGAATTTGTAGAGGACTTTTTAAGCATACCTGTAATCGTAGGTCAGAAAACGCCATCGGAAAAATTTGCCGGAGCTATAGATACTTTTTCTATTGAAGCGATGATGAAAGATGGAAAAGCAGTTCAAGCTGGTACGTCTCACTATTTAGGTACTAATTTTTCCCAAGCATTTGATATTCAATATTTAGATCGTGATAATAAACAGCAGCATGCTTATACGACATCTTGGGGTGTAAGCACAAGATTAATAGGTGCAATGATTATGGTTCATGGAGATGACAAAGGGTTAGTTGTACCTCCTAAAGTAGCACCAACTCAAGTGATTATGATTCCAATTGGTCCAGCAAAGAAAAGAGAAGAAGTAACAAATAAAAGTATGGAATTAATGAATGGGTTAAAACAAGCTGGTGTAAGAGTACGTATTGATACACGTACAGATCAAAGTCCTGGATGGAAGTTTAATGAGTATGAAATGAGAGGGGTTCCAATTAGAATTGAACTTGGACCTCGTGATATGGAAAAAGGACAAGTTGTTCTTGTATCTAGAATTTCTGGGGAAAAGAAGTTTGTACCTCAAGATCAGTTAAATGAAGAAGTATCAAAAATGTTGGATGAGATTCAAAAACAAATGTACGATAATGCAAAAAGTTTTATGGACTCACATTTTAGCTCGGTGGAAAACATTGATGAAATGAAATCTGCTATGGAAAAACAAAGAGGTTTTGTATTAGCAGGTTGGTGCGGTTCTGAAGCTTGCGAACATCAAGTGAAAGAGGAGACAGGTGCAACAAGCAGAAATATCCCAACGGTTGTAACTGAACATAAAGGCAAATGTTTGGTTTGTGAAGAACCTGCAAAACATACTGTTGTATTTGGAAAATCCTATTAACTTATCATTCATAATAAGGAAGCATTAACATTATTGAAAGTTTCATAACAAGCCAGATATAAAGATGAAGAATCTATGTCTGGCTTGTTGCAATTGGGAGGGGAACATTATAAATAGTATACATAATCAAGAAAAAAGAATACGGTTTGAATTGTTGATGAAACAGGCAGAAATTCCACAGGAAATTGTGAATTCTTATTTTTCTGATGGATTTATCGAAAAGGTAATTTGCAATCGACATCATAATGATTGGAATATTCATATTATCAAAGATCATATGATCCCACAAAAAGTTTATAGACAATTTTGTAAACAAATTCAAAAAAAATTCGCCCATATTGCAAAAATTCGGTTTAACTTTTGTTTTTCTAATTCTATTACAAACCAAGAGTTAGTCTCTGAGTATTGGGGACTATTTCTAGATTGGATTCAAAAAGAACAAACATCAGTAAATGGTTGGTTTAGTAAAGCAAAGGTTGAAGTGAATGATCAAACGATCAATGTTTCTTTATTAGATGAAACAGGTATAGAATTGGCAAAGAAGAAGAAATTGGATGAGAGCATCAAACAATTTTTTATTGATTTTTTTTCTAGAAACTTCTCTATTAACTTCTCTGTTGATATGAATAGAATTGAGGAATACGATCGTTTTGCCGAGAAATTAGAAGAAGAAGAGCGATCTGCAACTCAAGCTATATTGGATTCAGCACCAAGAGAGATTGAAAAAGAAATCCCTGAAGGAGAACTGGTGCTTTTACTTGGGAAAAAGATAGATGAACCATCTGTTCCGATTCAACAAATTACGGATGAAGAGAAAAAAACGGTCATCCAAGGAACAGTCCTCAATTTAGAAATGAGGGAACTTAAAACAGGTACGACTTTAACTCAATTTATACTAACTGATTTTACAGACTCTATTAAAGTCAAAATATTTACAAAGAAAAAGGAAGATGTAAAAAAATTATCATTGTTAAAAAATGGAGTATGGATAAAATTAAGAGGGAAAGTTGAATATGATACCTTTCTTCCCGTGCATGAATTGACGATGATTCCAATGGATTTGAATGAAATCGTTGCTCCAGCTAATTTCGAACGCAAGGATCATGAGAAGGAAAAACGTGTTGAATTCCATCTTCATAGCAATATGAGTACAATGGATGGGATTACTTCCATCGGTGATTATATAAAAACTGCAGCTAAGTGGGGTCATAAAGCGATTGCTGTAACTGACCATGGTAATGTACAAGCGTTTCCGGAAGCTTTTTGGACAGCGAGTAAAAACAATATAAAAATGATTTATGGGGTAGAGGCGAATGTTGTTAATGATGCGATTCCAATTGCGCTGAACCCTTTCAATGTTTCTTTGCAAGATGCTACTTATGTCATTTTTGACTTGGAGACCACTGGTCTTTCCGTTACAAATCATAATATCATCGAAATTGCTGGAGTGAAGGTCAAAAACGGGGAAGAAATAGAGAGATTTACCTCTTTTGTGAACCCGCATGAAAAAATACCATATAACATAAGTCAATTGACGAATATTACGGATGATATGGTTGTAGATGCGCCAGATCTTAAAGATGTCTTTCCTAAATTTATTCAGTTTATAGGGGATGCTATTTTAGTAGCTCATAATGCTAGATTTGATGCAGGATTTGTTCAAGCAGCATGTGAGAAATGTGGATTGGAACAGGCAGATAATGCAGTTATAGATACTTTAGAACTGGCTAGGTTTCTTTTTCCAAATTTTAAAAACCATAGATTAAATACATTAGCTGATAAATTAAAAGTAAGTTTAGACAATCATCACAGAGCGATTGATGACACCATTGCACTACAACATATTTTTGTACATTTACTAAAGGAATTAAAACAAAGAGATATTACGAATGTAATCCAACTTAATGACTATGCTGGGCTGGATCTTTCTAAAGCAAGACCTTTCCATTGTTGTATTTATGCTGTGAATCTGGTAGGAAAGAAAAATTTATATAAATTAATTTCATTATCACACACTGAACATTTTAGTAGAGTTGCAACGATTCCAAAAAGTGTTTTAATCGATAATAGAGAAGGTTTAATCATTTCCTCGGGTTGTGAAAAAGGTGAATTATTCGAAACCATATTAAATAAATCGCCTGCTGAAGCAGAGGAAGTAGCCCAATTTTATGACGTTTTAGAAATACAGCCAATTGGCGTAAATCAACATCTTATAGACAAAGGTTTAGTAACACATCGCTTGCATCTAGAGGAAGCAAACCAAAGAATATGTAATCTAGGAGAAAAATTGAATAAACCTGTGATCGCTACAGGTAATGTTCATTATCTTAAACCTAGAGAGAAAATAAACAGAGATATTACGATTCACGGTATTACAGGTTATAGTCCACTAAAGGATTTGGAAAAACCCGATGTGCATTTTAGAACAACGACTGAAATGTTAGCTGAGTTTGAACATCTTGGAGAAGAAAAAGCCTATGAAGTTGTTGTAAAAAATACAAATGATTTGGCAGATCGCTTTGAAGATATTGAGTTGTTTCCTAGCAAACCGTTTTTCCCAGTCATTGAAGGGGCTGATGAGGAAATAAGAAATACATGTTATGCAACAGCTAAGGAAATATATGGTGAGGAACTGCCTGAAATTGTTATAGAACGATTAGAGAAGGAACTTGTTCCTATCATCAAAGCAGGATTTGCAGCTTTGTATTTAATTTCAGAAAAATTGGTTAAAAAATCGAATCGAGATGGTTACTTAGTTGGATCTCGGGGGTCTGTAGGATCTTCCGTTGTAGCTATGATGTTAGGTATTTCTGAGGTCAACCCGTTACCTCCTCATTATTTGTGTAAAACGTGTAAACATAATGAGTGGTTTACGGATGGAAGTGTTCGCAGTGGATTTGATATTGAAGATAAAACTTGTCCAAAATGTGATGGTTTGTTAAAGGGAGATGGTCAGGATATCCCATTTGAAACGTTTTTGGGATTTAAAGGAGATAAAGTTCCCGATATTGACTTGAATTTCTCTGGAGAATATCAGCCTAATGCTCATCATTATACAAAGGTGCTTTTTGGAGAAGAAAATGTTTATCGTGCTGGGACAATTGGTACTGTGGCAGATAAAACAGCATTTGGATATGTGAAAAAATATGAAGAAGATAAATTAAAAAGCTGGAGAAATGCTGAGGTAGTAAGATTAAGTACAGGATGCACGGGAGTGAAACGAAGTACTGGACAGCATCCAGGAGGAATTGTTGTTGTTCCTGATTATATAGACGTTGAAGATATTACACCGGTTCAATTTCCCGCTGACGATACATCAGCTGATTGGAAAACAACCCATTTTGATTATCATGCTTTTGATGCTAACTTATTGAAGTTAGATATTCTAGGGCATGATGATCCAACAATGATGAGAATGTTACAGGATTTAACGGAGGTGGATCCAACTTCCATTCCTATGAATGATCCTAAAATCATGAGCGTATTTAACTCAACAGATGCATTAAATGTTACACCTGATCAAATAAAATCTCCTGTAGGGACATTTGGTGTTCCTGAAATGGGCACTAAATTTGTAAGACAAATGTTAAAGGAAACAAAACCTTCAACCTTTGCTGATTTATTGCAAATCTCAGGTCTTTCTCATGGAACGGGGGTTTGGTTAGGAAATGCGCAGGAACTTATTAAAAACAATACGTGTACGATCAAAACGGTAATTGGTTGTAGAGATGACATCATGTTATATTTAATTTATAAGGGTGGTTTGGAGGCAGGTCTTGCATTTCAAATTACTGAAAGTGTTCGTAAAGGGAAGGGTTTAAAGGATGAATGGATCGCTACGATGAAAGAGCACAAAATACCGCAATGGTATATTGATTCATGTTTGAGAATTGAGTATATGTTTCCAAAGGCCCATGCGGCTGCTTATGTTATTTCTGCTGTAAGAACTGTTTACTTTAAAGTTCATTATCCAATTGCATTTTATGCGACTTACTTTTCTGTTCGAACAGAGGATTTTGATGTTGATGTATTTTGTCAAGGGTACAATTCAATTCTGAGAAAATTAAACGAAATTGAAGAATTGGGTTTTAAAGCAACTGCAAAAGAAAAAAGTATGATCTCGATTTTAGAAATGGCTTTAGAGATGACTGCTCGTGGTTTTTCATTTAAAGGCATTAACTTATATCGATCAGATGCTGAAAAGTATATAATAGATGGTGATTCTTTAATCCCTCCATTTTCTGCGATTCAAGGAATTGGTGTGAATGCTGCTAAAAACATCGTTGAAGCTAGAGAGGGTGGCGAGTTTTTATCTATTGAAGATTTTAGGCAACGTTCTAAAGTGTCTAAAACGGTTGTTGAAACATTAAATGGATTTGGTTGTTTCAATGGTTTACCAGAGACGAACCAGCTATCATTATTTTAGTACAGACCTTGTAAGGAATTTCACAATATGATATAATTTACTCATAATTGAGATAGCGATTTCGAGAAGAGTGGGGGAAACCCACTCTTTGCCTTTTATTTAAAGGATTTATCGCATTGATTTAGGGGGTTCAAAGTTTAAAGTGAGCAAAATAAAAGGTCTTGTTCAAGATATGATACAAAACTTTATCGAAGAAGAAGGATATGAATTAGTTGATATAGAGTATGTCAAAGAAGGTGAGAATAGATACCTACGTATTTATGTTGATAAGGACGGAGGTATTGATATTGATGATTGTGGTCGTATCAGTGAATATATAAGTCAAAAGTTAGATGAATCTGACCCAATAACAGAAGCTTACATTCTTGAAGTCTCTTCACCTGGTGCTGAACGTCCATTAAAAAAGGCAAAGGACTTTGAAAATGCTGTGAATAAAAATGTCTTTATTACTACATACGAATCCATTGATGGATTAAAGGAATTTGAAGGAGAATTGATTTCTTTCCAAAATGAAATGATCGAAATAAAACAAGTAAAAAAGACTCATCAAATACCACTAAATAAAGTTGCAAGTGCCAGACTTGCTGTACTTTTTTAAATATGAGATGTTGTTCAAACTTCTGTATATTCACACAATCTTCTCTGTACTGAAAAACGGAAATTTTTGAACACAGATTATTAGCTTGATTTTTTGAAAGGAGGGACTAGTTTCAAATGAATGCAGAGTTTATTGAAGCTCTAACTGAAATCGAAAGAGAAAAAGGGATTAGCAAGGAGGTATTAATTGATGCTCTTGAAGCGGCATTAATTTCAAGTTACAAACGTAATTATACCGCACAAAATGTAAGAGTGGATATTAATCAACAAACAGGCGTAATTAAAGTTTTTGCAAGAAAGACAGTTGTAGAAGAAGTGCTAGATCCAAGATTGGAAATCTCCATCGATGCGGCACGATCTATTAATGCAAATTACCATTTAGATGATATCGTTGAAATAGAAGTCACACCGAGAGATTTTGGTCGTATTGCAGCACAAACAGCTAAACAGGTCGTGACTCAAAGGATTCGTGAAGCTGAAAGAGGACTTATATTTAATGAATTCATTGATAAAGAAGAAGATATCATAACGGGCATCGTAGAAAGAATGGATCCAAGAAATATATATATTAATCTAGGTAGAGTAGAAGGTTTATTACCCCTAAATGAGATTATGCCAACTGAAAAATTCCAACAAGGTGATCGCATTAAAGCTTTCATCACAAAAGTTGAAAATTCAACTAAGGGTCCTTTAATTATGCTGTCAAGAACTCACCCTGGTTTATTAAAAAGATTATTTGAACTAGAGGTGCCAGAAATCTATGACGGAATCGTAGAAATTCGTTCTGTAGCAAGAGAAGCAGGTTATCGATCTAAAATCGCAGTGTATTCC
The DNA here is from genome assembly GCF_010078385.1 of Chengkuizengella sediminis. NCBI lineage: Bacteria > Bacillati > Bacillota > Bacilli > Caryophanales > Paenibacillaceae > Chengkuizengella > Chengkuizengella sediminis. Next base: position 221,071 of record NZ_SIJC01000001.1, on the reverse strand, counting down.
CCTAACCCCGATGTTGATTCAGTAGGTGCCTGTGTAGGACAAAAAGGAATGCGAGTCCAAACCATAGTAGATGAATTAAAAGGTGAAAGAATTGATATTGTTTATTGGTCTGAAGATATTAGTGAATATGTTGCTAATGCATTAAGTCCATCTAAAGTTCTTGAGGTACAAATATTAGAAGAAGATAAAATGTGTAGAGTGATCGTGCCAGATTTTCAATTGTCACTTGCTATAGGGATCAAGGGTCAGAATGCAAGACTTGCTGCTAAATTAACGGGTTGGAAAATAGATATCAAAAGTGAATCACAAGCTTTTGAGCAGTTTGGTAGACCGAAAGAAGGCAGCGATCTACCACAAGAAGATTTTCTATCATTTGAGTAAATTCTCATGAAATAAGGTGATTTTATGCGAAATCGAAAAATTCCTATGAGAAAATGTGTTGCTTGCCAGGAAATGAAAACTAAAAAAGAGCTAGTTCGAATCGTTAGGTCCCCAGAAAATGAAGTGATCATTGATTCAACAGGTAAAAAGTCTGGTAGAGGGGCTTATTTATGTAAAACAGTAAGTTGCTCACAATTAGCTATGAAAAATAATTCACTTGACAGAGCATTAAAACATCAAGTCGACCGGGAAATATATGAGCAGTTAGAATTAAACTTCACGAAAATAGAGGAACATGATGGAAAAAAATAACAAGATATTATCGTATATAGGTCTTGCAAAACGAGCTGGTAAATGCTTGTCTGGTGAGGAGAAAGTATTAAACAAGATTCGATCTAATGAAGCAAAATTAGTTATCATTGCGAGTGATGCTTCTGATAATACTTCTAAGAAATTTAAGGATAAGTGCAGTTCTTATCATGTTCCACTCATCCAATATAATAATCGCTCTCAATTAGGTCAAAGTCTAGGAGAAGCAGAACGTGTTGTGATTGCAATTACTGATGATGGTTTTGTAAAAATGATCATGAATTGTATGGAAAAAGAGATGTGAGGTGAAGAGTATTGAGTAAAAAATTTAGAGTTTATGAATATGCTAAGTCCATAAACATGAGTAGTAAAGAAATTATTACAATTTTGAAAAAAATGGATATCGCAGTAAATAATCACATGAGTGTGATTGAAGATGAATCCATCAAAAAAGTTGAACAATTTTTCCGTAACATTAAGGAAAATGCTGCAGAAAAGAAATCAGCAAATGATGCTCCAGAAAAAGCTGATCTTCATCAAGATAAGAGAAAATCTTCAAAGCAAACTGAGAAACAAAACAAACAAGTCACAAATAATGATAAAAAGGAACATGTAATGAAAAAAACACAAACATCTGAGATAAATAAAAGTAAGCAACCCAACCAATCAACTAAACAGGCTTCCACTAACACAAGTGGTCAAAACAGAAGAAACGATAGTTCATCAAAAAATTTCAAACCTTCACAGAGAAGAAATCAACCAAATTCTAGAGGGTATAAAAATTATAAGGGTAAGAACAAGAGATATCAAAACAGCAATGTAGAAGTAAAGGAGAAAATTGATAATACACCTAAAAAGATCATTGTTAGAGGAAACATGTCTGTAGGTGAATTAGCTAAGCTTTTGCATAAAGATGTTTCTGAAGTGATTAAAAAATTATTATTTCTTGGGGTTATGGCTAATATTAACCAAGAGATTGATTTAGATACAATTCAACTTATTGCAGATGAGTACAAAGTTGAAGTAGATGTCAGACTCCCAGTAGAAGAGGACGAGTTCGAAATTGAGGAAGTAGATGATGAAAAAGATTTAAAAGAACGACCTGCTGTAGTGACAATCATGGGACATGTTGATCACGGAAAAACAACTCTTTTAGACGCCATCAGAAAAACAAAAGTCACTGAAGGAGAAGCGGGTGGTATCACACAACATATTGGTGCTTATCAAGTAGAAAGAAATGATAAAAAGATCACTTTCCTTGATACCCCTGGTCATGAAGCTTTTACAACAATGAGAGCTAGAGGTTCAAAAATAACGGATATCACGATCTTAGTTGTTGCAGCAGATGATGGAGTTATGCCACAAACAGTTGAAGCCATTAATCATGCGAAAGCTGCAGAGGTTCCAATTATTGTTGCAGTGAATAAAATAGATAAACCAGAAGCAAATCCTGATAAAATTAAACAAGAGCTTACAGAGTACAATCTAGTACCTGAAGAATGGGGCGGAGACACCATATTCGTAAATGTGTCCGCAAAACAAGGTGAAGGTTTAGATGAACTTTTAGAAATGATTTTACTTGTAACAGAAGTTGAAGAACTTAAAGCAAATCCTAATAAAAGAGCAAGAGGTACTGTAATTGAAGCGGAGCTTGATAAAGGAAGAGGACCTGTTGCCAGAGTACTTGTTCAACAAGGGACTTTGGAAATCGGAAATGTTTTTGTAGCGGGTGTATGTTTTGGTCGCGTAAGAGCCATGGTAAATGATAAGGGAAGAAGAATTAAAGTGGCAGGTCCATCTACCCCTGTAGAATTAACAGGTCTAACAGAAGTACCACAAGCTGGAGATCCTTTCATCGTGTTTGAAGAAGAAAAGAAAGCTAAGGCCATTGCGGATAAAAGAGCAAACGAAGTAAGACAACAGGAAATGAATGTGAACACCCGCATTACTTTAGATGATTTATTCAAACATATTCAAGAAGGAGAAATGAAGGAACTTCCTGTGATTATTAAAGCAGATGTACAAGGATCTGCTGAAGCATTAAAAGGCTCATTAGAAAAAATCAATGTTGAAGGTGTAAGGGTGAAGATCATTCATACTGGAGCTGGAGCGATTACTGAATCAGATATTATTTTGGCTTCTGCTTCAAACGCCATTATTATTGGATTCAATGTTAGACCTGATCCTAGGGCCATCGCAACTGCAGAACAAGAGCAGGTAGATGTGCGTTTACACCGTATCATCTATAATGCAATTGAAGAAATTGAAAGTGCGATGAAAGGGATGTTAGATCCTGAATTTAAAGAAGTCGTAATTGGGCATGCTGAAGTGAGAAATATATTTAAAAACAGTAAAGTTGGTAAAATTGCTGGGTGCATGGTAACTTCTGGTAAAATGTCTCGTAATGCTGAAGTTCGTTTAATTAGAGAGGGTATCGTAGTTCACGAAGGACAGCTTGATTCCCTTAAACGTTTTAAAGATGATGCTAAAGAGGTTGCTCAAGGTTATGAGTGTGGATTAACAATAGAGAACTATAGTGATCTCAAAGAAGGGGATATTGTTGAAGCATTCGTAATGGAAACTGTCGAGAGGTGATCATATGGCCAAAATAAGAGTAGGTCGAATTGGAGAGCAGATCAAAAAAGAGCTCAGTTTGATTCTCCAAACTGAAATTAAAGACCCGAGAGTTGGTTTTGTTACAGTTACAGGTGTGGAAGTGACAAATGACTTATCCCAAGCAAAAGTGTATTTAAGCATTTTTGGTAGTGAAAAGGAAAAAGATGATTCTTTACAGGGTTTATCTAAGGCAAGTGGATATATTCGTTCTGAATTAGGGAAAAGAATTCGCCTTAGACATATACCTGAATTGATATTCAAAATCGACTCCTCTATTGAATACGGTAATCGTATTGAAGAGATGTTAAGAGATATGAATAAGGATGCTAATGTATGAGTGTTCTTTTAGATGAAGGTGTATTATCTGATATACAGAATTTTATTCAAAATCATGATGTTTTTTTAGTTGTATCCCATGTTCAACCAGACGGAGATGCGATTAGCTCAACTTGTGCGATGGGATTGATTTTACAACATTTAAACAAGAAATTTGTCATGTTGAATGAAAATGAAATCCCCAAAAAGTTCCATTTGTTACAAGGAGCAAAACAAATACAGCAATATTCATCAACGAAATTAAGTCATCCTTATAAATATGTTATTTCTGTTGATTGTGCAGATTTTTCAAGAATGGGTAAAGTAGCTCAAACATTTTCGGATGATGTTCAAATTTTAAACATTGATCATCATCCTACAAATGATGGTTTTGGGATCCTTAATTTCATTCAGGAAACATCAGCTTCTACGACTGAAGTTTTAAATGATATTATTGAATTTCTTAACATTCCTTGGACTAAAGAACTTGCAGAATGTGTATATGCTGGGTTGCTTACAGATACGGGTGGATTCAGATATTCTAATACGACACCAAAAGTAATGAAATTGGCATCCAAGTTATTGGAACAAGGCGTTAATGCCAATCATTTTGCTGAAGAATTGTTAGAAAAGTTCACCCTATCACATCTTGCGCTTTTGGAAAAATCACTTTCCACTTTAAATTTTGCTAATAACAAACAAATTGCTTGGATGACTGTCACAATAGAAGATATAAAACAATCCAAGGCTTCTTCAGATGATCTTGAGGGTCTTATAAATATTCCAAGAAATATTTATGGGGTTGAGGTTGGAGTATTATTCAAACAAGTCAATGAGAATCAAGTGAAGATAAGTTTTCGTTCAGCTGGAAAAGTAAATGTGGCAGAAGTAGCTCAATTTTTTAATGGGGGCGGACATATATTAGCTTCTGGTGCATTGGTTGAAGGACAAATTGAAACTGTTATTAAAAATGTAATACAAGAGTTGGAGAAAAAAATTTCATGAATGTTGAAGGCATTTTACCTGTTTTAAAACCAAAAGGTTGGACATCACATGATGTTGTTGCAAAAGTAAGGGGAATTTTAAGAATAAAAAGAATTGGTCATACAGGTACGCTGGATCCAGAAGTTACAGGGGTTTTACCTTTATGTATTGGAAAGGCTACCAGAGTCGTTGAGTACATCCAGCTTTTACCTAAGGAATATGAAGTGATTTTGAAATTGGGCATTTCAACAGACACTGAAGACATGACGGGTAAAGTGACTGAACAATTAGAGCAGGTGAAGGTCACCAGGGATCAAATTGAAAGTACGATAAACACTTTCATTGGTGATATTCAACAGATACCTCCAATGTATTCTGCAGTAAAAATCAAAGGGAAAAAATTATATGAATTAGCTAGAAAAGGTGAAGAAGTCGAAAGAAAACCTAGAGCAGTTACGATACATAAAATTGATTTGCTTCACTTTAATTTGGATCTACAGTATCCAGAAATTAAGTTTAGAGTATTATGCTCCAAAGGAACGTATATTCGAACATTATGTGTAGACATAGGAAGGGAGTTAAATCTCCCAGCGACAATGCTTTCTTTAGTTCGAACTGCAACCGGAAACATTGATTTAGACCAATGTTTGTCCATAGATGAAATTCAAAAATTGGTTGATGAGAATGATCTAAATCACAAATTAATATCAATCGATCAATCTATCCACCATTTTTCAAGTTTTATTATAAAAGATACACAATTGCAAAATGCACGTTTTGGAAAAAGGTTAAATTTTTCAGATTTAAAGTCCAAACCCGAATCAGATAACGATCTCATTCGGTTATATTCAGAAAATAATGTATTTATTGGTATTTATAAATTAGACCACATCAATCAAATGGTCATTCCAAACAAGCTGTTTTTAAACAATCATTCTTAAGGATCGTTAATTAATGTAGGTGAAAAATGATGAAAATTATCCATTTATCTTATCCTTTACAGTTTCCAATCCCAAACCTGCCTGATTCACAGCAGGTTTTAGCGATCGGTGATTTTGATGGTATTCATTTAGGACATCAGTATGTGATTCAAAATGCAAGAAATATTGCGAAAAGAAATCAAATACCATTGTCTATCATGACTTTTAATCCCCATCCCAGAGAAGTATTAGGTCAATCTAAATATTCAAGATATCTTGTTCCACTTCAAAAAAAGATGGAACTTCTTGAAAGCTTGGATTTAGACTATGTTTATATTGTTCACTTTGATAAAGAATTTTCAAAAGTGAGCACAGATGATTTTGTGAATAAGTTTTTATTCCCACTTAAATTACATACTATCGTTGTTGGATTTGATTTTACATTTGGCTACCGAGGAAGTGGGACAGTTGAAACTTTAAAACAAATCTGTGACCGTAGAATGAGTGTAAACATCGTTGAACCATATAACTTAAATGGAGAAAAAGTAAGCAGTACCCTGATCAGGGAACAATTACATTTGGGGAATGTTGATAGAATAAGACAATTTACAGGGCGTGACTATTTTATAACCGGTACAGTTGTACATGGGGATGGTAGAGGCAGAACAATCGGTTTTCCTACCGCTAACATAGAAATATCTGAACCTTTCGTACTTCCTAAAAAAGGTGTTTACGTCGTAAAAATTTCATTGAATGATAAAGTGTACTCAGGAGTTCTAAATATCGGAGTTAAACCAACATTTTATGAAGAAAATATTACACCGACCTTAGAAGCACATATATTCGACTTCTCTGAGGATATTTATGATGAAGAAATAAAGGTTGAATTTTTATCTTATTTAAGAGATGAAAAGAGATTTCAATCTGTAGAAGCCTTAGTTGAGCAAATTAAAGAGGATGTTAAAAAAGCAAAACTGTACACTCAAAAAAGTAACATCAACCTTTGATTGGTTCAAACAGGAGGATTTTTGTTCACATATAGGAAAATATAATTTTGGGGTTATATATTTCTTTGCTTTCATAAAACAGTTGTGATATACTAACAACGGTGTTGAGTGAAGAAGAAATTTTTCCCTTTACACCATACGAACCTTAGCATGGAATGACGTTTCACCGGCGAATTCTGGGCTATTGGCGATTTTATTGAAGAAGGAGGTGAAACGGATGGCACTTACAGCAGAACGTAAAACAGAAATCATTCAAGAATTTAAAGTTCATGAAACGGATACAGGATCACCAGAAGTACAAATTGCTATCCTAACTGAGAACATAAACAATCTGACAGATCACTTACGTACACACAAAAAAGATCATCATTCCCGTCGTGGATTGTTAAAAATGGTTGGTCAACGTCGTAGTTTATTAGCGTATTTGAAGAAAAATGATCTAAAACGTTACAGTACGCTCATTGAAAAACTAGGATTACGTAGATAATAAAGTTAAAAGCAACCGGTTGTTCATCCTTTGGCTAATTGAGCTAACTGTGAACAATAAGGTTGTTTTTTTTTAACTGGTATAAATTTTGAACTGGTAACATCGCATTAGTACATCCTGAACTGACAATTACCCCTCTGTCTTCACCATAGAGGTATGCCAATAGAGGAGTTTTTTTAAAAAGATTTTATTGAAGTAGATATTTATTTAAAAAAGAAGGAAATAATAACATTTATGAAGAATTGAATTTTGATGTACGATTATACATACTAAGGAGGGACAATATGAAAAAAACAATAGATATGGAAATTAATGGTGAAAAACTTACATTAGAGACAGGTGTTTTAGCCAAACAAGCTAATGCGGCTGTAAAAGTTAGTTATGGAGATACTGTTGTGTTATGTACAGTCACTGCCTCTAATGAAGCAAGTAACTTAGATTTTTTCCCACTAACAGTGAATTATGAAGAAAGATTATATGCGGTAGGTAAAATCCCTGGTGGTTTTATCAAAAGAGAAGGTCGTCCTAGTGAGAAAGCGATTTTAGCTAGTAGGTTGACGGATCGAGCTATTAGACCACTTTTTGCAGATGGGTTTAGAAATGAAGTGCAAATTATGAATTTAGTCATGAGTGTGGATCAGAATTTCTCCCCCGAGATCACTGCCATGATAGGTACTTCAGCAGCTTTAAGTATCTCTGATATTCCTTTTAACGGACCTATCGGAGGGGTTGTTATCGGCAGAATTAATGAAGAATTTATCATTAATCCAAACAGAGCTCAAATTGAGGAAAGTGATTTATATTTAGTTGTCGCTGGAACAAACGATGCCATTATGATGGTAGAGGGAGAAGCAGACGAAGTTCCCGAAGATATTGTTTTAGAAGCGATCATGTTTGGTCATGAAGAGATCAAAAAAATAGTCTCTGTACAAGAAAAGTATGTTGAAATTGCCGGTAAGCCTAAAATGGCAGTAGAACTACATAGTGTAAATGAAGAAGTGAATCAAGCTACTCGTGATTTTGCATCAAAACGTTTGATTGAAGCTGTACAAGTTCATGAGAAACATGCTCGACAAGATGCTATAGATCTCGTTAAAAATGAAACAATAGAACATTTCTCAGCCATTTATGAGAATGAACCTGATTTTTTAAAAGATGTTAAAGAAACTCTGAACACTATCGTGAAAGAGGAAGTAAGAAGATTAATTACACATGAGAAAGTAAGACCTGATGGAAGAGCTTTAGATGAGATACGTCCAATTGAATCAGACACCAATATATTACCTCGTACTCACGGTTCAGGTTTATTTACAAGAGGACAAACACAAGCCTTGAGTATATGTACTTTAGGTGCACTCGGAGATGTTCAAATCTTAGATGGGATTGATCTTGAAGAATCAAAAAGATTTATGCACCATTATAACTTTCCACCATTTAGTGTTGGGGAAGCAAGACCTTTAAGACCACCAGGTAGACGTGAAATTGGACACGGAGCACTAGGAGAAAAAGCATTAGAAAAAGTCATTCCACCTGAAACAGATTTCCCTTATACAATACGATTAGTATCTGAAGTTCTTGAGTCTAATGGATCGTCATCACAAGCAAGTATATGTGCAAGTACTTTAGCTATGATGGATGCAGGTGTTCCAATAAAAGCCCCGGTTGCTGGAATTGCGATGGGTCTTATTAAAGATCAGGATCACATCTCTATTCTAACAGATATTCAAGGAATGGAAGACCATCTTGGAGATATGGACTTTAAGGTAGCTGGAACCAGTAACGGAATGACAGCCATTCAAATGGACATTAAAATTGAGGGCATCAATCGTGAAATATTAACACAGGCATTAACTCAAGCTACAGAGGGTAGAATGTTTATTTTAGGGAAGATGCTTGAAACGATTCAAGAACCAAATCAAAAACTATCACAGTATGCTCCTAAAATTCTAACTTTAAATATCAATCCTGATAAAATCCGTGATGTTATTGGAGCGGGTGGAAAAATCATAAATAAAATAATTGAAGATACCGGTGTGAAAATTGATATTGAACAAGATGGTCGTATCTTTATCTCATCAGTAAACGAAGAAATGAATGACAAGGCAAGACAAACGATTGAAAATATCGTTAAAGAAGTTGAAGTTGGAGAAACATACTTAGGTAAAGTCAAAAGAATCGAAAAGTTTGGTGCATTTGTAGAAGTACTGCCGGGCAAAGAAGGATTGGTTCACATTTCTCAATTGTCCACTGAACGAGTTGCTAAGGTTGAAGATGTTGTGAAAATGGGTGAAAGTATCACTGTTAAAGTGACTGAAATTGACCAGCAAGGACGCATCAATCTTTCTCGTAAAGCAACGTTAGTATCAGACAATAAATCTTAATTTTACACCATATTAGAGTGAAGAGTCAGAATTGTTCTGTCTCTTTTTTTGTATGTACTTTTTTTTTATTAAATATCATAAGATAGGACAAAGTATGTACAAAAAGGGGTTTATTGGAATGCACATTAAAAGAGGTTGGATAACCATTTCTTTATTTTTTATATTATTTTGGCTCTTGAACCAATCTAGTGCTTTAAATGATTACATTAATAGTGTGAAAGAAAATAATAATTCGTTATCAGTGTATCAACCTCAAGGTTCAAATGATTTGTTATTAGAAAAAATTAAAGAAGCAGCTGAGAAGAATAACATTGAACCCATAAACGCTAGAATTGATCGTGTTTGGAAGGCGATCCCCGGTTACAATGGAAGAGAGGTAAACATAGAGAAAACCTACTATTTAGCCATGAAATTAAATAATAATCAAATTCCTTTTGTTTATAAAGAAGTTGAACCAAAAATCCAACTCGAAGATTTAGAACCTAATGCTATTTTTAAAGGAAACCCCAACAAAAAAATGGTTTCGATAATGGTTAACGTCTCTTGGGGAACAGATTACATTCCGTCAATTTTAAAAACATTAGAAAAAGAAAATGTCCATTCAACCTTTTTTTTAGATGGTCAATGGATTAACAAGAATATAGAAGTTGCAAAACAAATTGCTGATTTGGGTCATGAATTATCCAACCATGCATATTCCCACAAAAATATGAGCGAGTTAAACAGAAAAGAAGCCTTAGATGAGATGTCAAAAACGCAAGTTTTATTAAAGGAACATTTTAATGTAGATAACAAGTTGTTTGCCCCACCTTCAGGAGATTGGGATCAAGAGACCGTATTATTAGCAAATGAACTAAATATGAAAACTATTCATTGGACCATTGATACGATAGATTGGAAAAATCCTAGTCCAGATTATATTATTAAAAAAATATCTTCAAGATTGGAACCAGGAGTGCTTATTCTTATGCACCCTACAGAATCATCTAGTAAAGCATTACCTGAAATGATAAGTGTGATCAAAAAGGAGGGTTATGTCATTGGAACAGTAAGTGATTTAATATCTTCTAGAAGAATGAATGAAGTTGAGACCCATTTTAATTTTTGATAGAATGAATAAATGACCTTTTGTTCGAAATTTAGAATTATTTTATTGGGGAAGTAGGAGGCAATGTAGTGAAAAAACATCACTTAAAAAACGGATTGCGTGTAATAACTGAAAAAATACCAGCATGCAGATCTGTTTCTTTTGGCATTTGGGTGAAAACAGGTTCTAGAAATGAAGGTATGGAGAATAACGGGATCTCTCATTTTATTGAACATATGTTGTTTAAAGGAACAGATCAATATACAGCCGCAGAAATTGCAGATACATTCGATAGTATTGGTGGAAATGTAAATGCATTTACTTCAAAAGAATATACATGTTATTACACAAAAGTATTAGATGAACATTTAGATATAGCATTAGAAGTACTCTCAAGTATGTTTTTAAATTCTACAATGGATCCTAATGAATTAATCAAAGAGAAAAATGTAATCTATGAGGAAATTTCGATGTATGATGATACACCAGATGAATTAGTTCATGATTTAGTGACGATAGCTGCATATAAAAATCACTCACTTGCTTACCCTATATTAGGGACTGAAAACATTTTAGAAAATTTACATAGTGAAGATTTGCAACGATTTATGAAAAATCATTATCATTTGAATAATACAGTGATCAGTGTAGCTGGTAATATTGATGATTTAATTTTGGAGAAGATAGAAAAATATTTTGGAGAATTTTCAGGTCATGGGCAATCTCAAAGTCCTACTTCTCCTACATTTGAAGCTGAGCAATTATACCATTATAAAGATACTGAACAAAATCATATCTGTTTAACGCTACAGGGCTGCTCTTTAAAAGATCAACAATTATTCACAATGACATTACTAAATAATTATATTGGTGGAGGTATGAGTTCAAGACTATTTCAGGAAATTAGAGAAAATCGAGGTCTTGCATATTCAATCTATTCATACCATAGTGCATTTGAAGATAGTGGGTTGTTTACAATTTATATGGGTACTGCACCAAAACAAACAAAATCAGTGTTAGATGTTACAATGGAAACGTTGGAGACCATTCTTCTTAAAGGTATGACAGTTGAACAACTTAAAAAAAGTAAAGAGCAATTAAAGGGTAGCTTAATTTTAAGCTTAGAGAGTACAAGTAGTAGAATGAATAGACTTGGAAAAAATGAATTAATGATGGGAAAACATCTATCTTTAGATGAAATTATTAATAAAATAGATTCTGTAACGACTAATGATGTTAAAAATTTACTCAGTAAAATGTTTAGTACACCATTCGCAATGGCAATGGTTGGTCAAAAGGAAGATGTGTTTAAACAATTTAGGAGGGATCGCCTTGTCATTTAATGTACAAATAAAAAAAGTATCTACAGAAATTGAATTTGATTTACCTAAAAAAATGACAACTTTAGCTAGTGGTTATGATTTAATTGCAGCAATTGAATCTCCATTAACAATACAACCAGGAGAAAGGATATTAGTGCCTTCAGGTATTGCCATTAGCATGTCGAATAACTTAGAAGCACAGGTACGGCCTAGAAGTGGATTAGCATTTAAATATGGGATCACAGTTTTAAATTCTCCGGGGACTATTGATGCAGATTATAGGGGTGAAATAAAAGTTTTACTCATAAATCACAGTAAAGAAGAATTCATCATTCAACCTATGGATCGAATAGCTCAATTGGTTTTCCAAGTCATTCCTGATGTTCAGCTCATTCAAGTAAATGAACTTACGGTTACGGAACGCGGGGCTGGCGGTTTCGGTCATACAGGAATTAATGAATAAAGTGCAACTACCCCTCTGTCTTCGCCTTTAAGGCTCGCCAATTGGCGAGTTTTCTTTATTTTCAATCCTTTTCTTAGATCTATATGAGACTCTTTTTAGTTTGTAACTTAATTGTACGCTCCAGCATATTATGAGTTATTGAAGAAGGTATAGAAAGGAGTTTAATGTTGATGTTAACAGGAATCCATGTAGCATTTTTAGGCGGGGATGCAAGACAGTTAGAGGTGATTGAGAAGTTTTCCGAAATGGATGCATCCATTACTTTAATTGGATTTGATAATTTAGAACCCAAATATAGTGGGGTAAAATATGCTGAATTAAAGGAAGATGTACTTAAAACCATTGATGTCCTTATTCTTCACGCAGTTGTGACTAATAATACTGGTAAGATAGATTCAATCTTTTCATCAAAAGAATTGCTGCTTACTGAGAGTCATTTAAAGAGCCTTCCTAAACATGCAAAAATATACACTGGATATTCTAAACCATACTTTAGAAACTTATGTCAAGAAAACACAGTTGATCTCATTGAGCTCTTTGAACGTGATGATGTGGCTATTTATAATTCTATACCTACAGCTGAAGGTGCAATCATGATGGCTATTGAAAATACAGATATCACGATTCATGGTTCTAGATGTATTGTTTTAGGACTTGGCAGAACCGGCATTACATTAGCAAGGACTTTAAAGGGTATCGGTGCTCAAGTAAAAATAGGAGTGCGTAAACATGAACATTTTGCAAGAGCATATGAAATGCAGTTGAATCCATTTTTATTGAAGAATTTAAGTACTGAAGTGACTGATATTGACTTGCTTTTTAATACAATTCCAACTATGATAGTCACAGCCGAGGTCATCGCTCATATACCTCATAGAGCAGTTATTATAGATCTTGCCTCAAAACCTGGTGGAACGGATTTTCGTTTTGCAGAAAAAAGAGGTATAAAAGCAATGATTGCCCCAGGACTACCTGGAATTGTAGCACCGAAAACAGCTGGACAGATCATAGCCAAAAGTTTAATTCAGTTGATATCGGAAGATTCTAGTGAATGGGGGAATGATTAATATGGACTGGAAAAGTAAAACAGTAGGATTTGCTTTATCTGGATCACATTGTACGGTGGAAGAAGTGTTGCCTGAAATACAAAAATTTGTAGATGAAGGAGCAACAGTGATACCTATCGTCTCATCTACTCTGAAAACAACGGATACACGTTTTGGCAATGCAAAAGATTGGTTAAAAAAGTTGAAAGAAATCACCGGAAATGATATCATTTCTACAATTGTTGAAGCAGAGCCACTTGGTCCATCTAAATTATTGGATGTGTTGGTCATCGCTCCTTGTACGGGCAATACAACAAGTAAATTAGCCAATGCTATGACAGATTCCCCTGTAATTATGGCTGCAAAAGCTCAACTCCGGAATCTAAGGCCTTTAGTGTTAGCTATCTCAACAAATGATGGGCTAGGATTGAATGCAAGTAATATTGCTAAATTATATAATACTAAAAATATTTTTTTTGTACCATACGGACAGGATAACCCAGAACAAAAACCTAATTCCTTAGTAGCGAACATGGGTCTCGTAGTTGAAACTTGTGCATCTGCTATCGAAGGGAATCAAATTCAACCAATGATCATTGAGTATCCTATTAACTAATAAATGAAGTGACAACTTTGGTTTATGTCCTATTTAAAATGGATGATAAAATATACATTGCAATTGAGAGGAGAACATATTCATGACAAATCAAAAATTATTTAATGTAGCTGTAGTTGGATCTACTGGAGCCGTTGGTGGACAGATCATTAAACTATTGGAAGAAAGAGATTTCCCTATTAATGAACTGAAGTTACTTTCATCTGCTAGATCAGCTGGAAAAAAGATAGAGTTTAAAAATAAAGAAATCACATTAGAAGAAGCCACTCCCAATAGCTTTGAAAATATTGATATTGCATTGTTTAGCGCTGGGGGAAGTGTAAGTATGGAGCTTGTTCCACATGCGGTTGAAAGTGGAGCCATTTGTATAGATAATACAAGTGCATTTCGTATGGATCCAGATACTCCCTTAATTGTTCCAGAGGTAAATATAGATCAACTCAATGAGCATAAAGGTATCATTGCAAACCCGAATTGTTCTACAATTCAAATGGTAGCAGCTTTAAAGCCGTTATATGACCGTTATGGGTTTTCGAGAATTATTACATCCACATATCAAGCAGTATCAGGATCAGGAAAAAGTGCTATTGATGAAACGATTAAACAATCTAGAGATTTTATTGAAGGAAAAAATGTGACACCTGACATTTTACCTGTTGGAGGTTTACCAGTAAAACACCAAATTGCGTTTAATGCGATTCCTCAAATTGATAAATTTGTAGATAATGGATTTACGTTTGAAGAAATGAAAATGGTGAACGAAACTAAAAAAATTATGGGTGATGAATCATTAGAAATCACAGTAACATGTGTGAGAATCCCCGTTATTTTTGGTCATTCTGAGTCTGTCTATGTAGAATTGCATGAAGATTTTGATGTTGAGGAAGTAAGAACATTACTTTCAGAAGCACCCGGTATCATTGTCGAGGATCTTCCTGAAGAACAGAAATATCCACTGGCAACAGAATGTGCTGGTAAGTTAGATGTTTTTGTTGGACGTATTCGCAAGGATTTGGCGAACCCACGTGGTTTAAATATGTGGATTGTATCTGATAACTTGTTAAAGGGTGCAGCTTGGAATGCAGTACAAATTGCTGAATATATTGCAAAGCAATCATAAACTAATTACACCAAAAAAGAATCTAATATAAATATACTACTCATTGTTAAGGTTCCTTAGATACAACCAAGGAGGAATGAAAGAGAGTGAGTATTTTAGTTCAAAAGTTTGGTGGTACTTCTTTGTCTAATGAATTTGCTAGATCTCATGTGATTGACCATATTAAAAGTGCGTACGAACAAAATTACAAACTGGTTGTTATTGTATCTGCAATGGGCAGAAAAGGAGAACCGTATGCAACAGATACATTACTCGATTTAATTAAAAAGAACGGAAATCAGCTTCCTCCGAAAGAAACCGATTTATTGTTGGGGTGTGGTGAAATCATTTCAGCTTCCGTTTTATGCAGTTTATTAAATCAGGATTCTATTTCGTCTGAAGTATTAACTGGTGCGCAAGCAGGTGTTTTAACCAATCATCAACATAATAAAGCGCTGATAAAATCTATACAACCAAAACGTATATTGCAGTTGTTAGATCAAAATAAAGTTGTGATCATTACTGGTTATCAAGGATATAATGAATCAGGTGATCTTACTACATTAGGGCGTGGTGGCAGTGACACGTCAGCAACAGCAATTGCATCAGCTATAAATGCAAAGATGGTTGATATTTTTACAGATGTGGATGGGATACTGACAGCTGATCCAAGAATTGTAGAAGATGCTAAACCTTTAAAAAAAGTATCTTATATTGAAATTTGTAATATGGCTCAGTATGGAGCTAAAGTTGTTCATCCTAGGGCTGTGGAAATTGCTATGCATTCTAATATTCCAATAAGAGTAAGGTCTACATTTTCCAAAGATGAAGGTACTTTAGTAACAAATAATGAAACATTACAGGAGCAAAGTGTTGTTCATGATCGTTTTGTAACAGGAATCACTCATGTACCCAATGTTTCACAGATCCATATTACTGCAAGTCAGGGACAATATGATCTTCAATTAAAAGTATTTAAAGCTATGGCAAAGCAACAAATTAGTGTGGATCTAATTAATGTTACACCTTCGGGTGTCATGTATACCGTTCATGATCATGAAATCAAAAAAGCAATTTCCACATTGCATGATTTAGGATATGATCCATTCTATCAATCAAATTGTGCAAAGGTATCGGTCATAGGCGGAGGAATAAATGGGGTTCCGGGTATTATGGCAAAAATTGTTGAAGCACTAACGGAAGCAGATATTCAAATATTACAATCTGCAGATTCTAATACTACAATTTGGGTATTAATCCATGCTAATCATGTGAAAATGGCTTTGAAGGCACTCCATAAAAAATTTAATTTACACAAATAAATGTTTTTTTAATAACTATATTTTAAAAAGTGAAATCTACTAAAAAGTAGCTTTTATGTGTTTATGTAATTATAATAATCTTATAATATTTATACAAAATATTTTAAAAAAGGAGGAATGAATGTGGATTTTGGAAGAATGATGACTGCAATGGTGACTCCTTTTGATCATAATCAGAAAATTGATTGGGAACAAACAGAAAGACTCGTTGATTTTTTAATTGAAGAGCAGAAGAATGATTGTTTAGTCGTTTGTGGTACAACAGGAGAGTCCCCTACTTTATCAGATGAAGAAATGATTGAGTTATTTCAAAAGACAATTCAATTTGCAAATGGTCGTTGTAAAATCATTGCGGGGACAGGTAGTAATAATACAAAACACGCCATAGAGATGACCTTGGAAGCGGAAAAAATAGGTGTTGACGGAGTACTTGTAGTAGCCCCTTATTATAGTCGTCCAAATCAACAAGGATTATATGAGCATTTTAAAACTATCGCACAATCTACAAGCTTACCTATTATGTTGTACAATATACCAAAAAGATCTGGAGTATCCATAGAGGCACAAACGATAATTCAATTAGCTCAAGTACCCAATATTGTTGCTACTAAAGAAGCTCATAATGATTTTGATTTAATTTCTCAAATTATTTTCAACACTGATCATGATTTTAAGGTATACAGTGGGGATGACAGTTTGACTTTACCTATGCTTTCTATTGGTGCACATGGTGTAGTTAGTGTGGCTGGTCATATTATTGGTAAAGAAATCAAAGCAATGTTGACTGCATATGCAAACGGAGAAACAGAAAAAGCAATTGAGTTGCATCAACGATGTCATCCGATTTTTACGGGTCTATTTTTATGTCCTAGTCCATCCTTAGTAAAATATGCTCTAGGCTTGTTAGATATGAAAGTAGGAGGAGTGCGTTTGCCTATGACGGAAGCTACGGATGAAGGTAAATTACACATTAGAGATTTAATTGATAAAATCTAGAGTAAAAAAATGAAACAATAAAAACGTCTCCAATGTGCTTGAGATGTGTCTGTTGGAGATTTTTTTTTGTTTTGGGTAACACTATACATAATGAGTTGACTTGAATAACATGCTTTCAATGTTGTATAATTATAATAAGTGACTGGGTGCGGTTATTTTTTGGTTTTTGTTTTATTAAAATCGTCGTTAATTTAAAATAATAGGAGGGACATTTTTTGTCTAAAAAAAATAATAAAATAACCATTTTTGCTCTTGGCGGCGCGGGTGAAATTGGTAAGAATATGTATGTAGTTCAATATGGAAATGATATTGTAGTAGTTGATTCTGGTTTGAAATTCCCTGAGGAAGATATGCTCGGCATAGATATTGTAATTCCTGATACGACTTACCTAAAGGAAAATATTGATTTAGTTAGAGGTATTATTCTTACACATGGACATGAAGATCATATCGGTGGACTGCCATATGTTTTGAGGGAGTTAAACGTTCCAATTTATGGGACTAAATTAACTCTAGGATTAGTTGAAAATAAATTGCGTGAAGCTAATTTATTAGGTTCAACAAAAAGGGTTTTAATTCATGCTGATTCTGAGATCACATTAGGGAGTATGACAGCAACGTTCTTTAAAACAAACCATAGTATTCCAGACTCTGTTGGTGTTTGTTTAGATACTCCTGAAGGTGTCATCGTTCATACTGGTGACTTTAAATTTGATCATACCCCAGTAAATGATCAATATGCTGATTTACATCGTATGGCTGATATTGGAAATAAAGGTGTATTAGCTTTATTGTCTGACAGTACAAATGCTGAACGTCCTGGATAT
This sequence comes from Chengkuizengella sediminis, assembly GCF_010078385.1. Lineage (NCBI taxonomy): Bacteria > Bacillati > Bacillota > Bacilli > Caryophanales > Paenibacillaceae > Chengkuizengella > Chengkuizengella sediminis. The sequence continues at coordinate 202,893 of NZ_SIJC01000001.1, read as the reverse complement.
ACAGGATCAGAAAAAAATGTAGGTGCTGAATTAGAAAGAGCCTTTCGTGAAGCGAAGCAAAGAATCGTTGTTGCAACATTTGCTTCCAACATTCATCGAATTCAACAAGTCATTGATGCTGCGGTAAACACAAACCGTTATTTAACAGTGATTGGTCGAAGTATGGTTAATGTGGTTGGTATTGCATCAGAACTAGGATATTTGAGAGTTCCTGAAGGAATGTTGATTGAACCGGATGAAGTTAATAAACTAGCTGCTGATCGAGTAGTCATTTTATCAACCGGTAGTCAGGGTGAACCTATGTCTGCATTGACTCGTATGGCAAGATCAACTCATCGTAAAATAGATATATTACCTGGAGACACAGTCATTATTGCAGCCACACCAATTCCAGGAAATGAAAAATTTGTAGGTCGAACTGTAGATGAACTATTTAGACTTGGTGCAAATGTTATATATGGTCCGGGCAGCACTTCAGGTGTGCATGTCTCTGGACATGGAAGCCAAGAAGAACTTAAGTTGATGCTTAATTTGATGAGACCTAAGTACTTTATACCAATACATGGAGAATACCGTATGCTTAGACAGCATGGTAAATTAGCTGAATCCGTTGGAATCGAAGCAGAGAATATTTTTATTGTTGATAATGGAGATATAGTAGAGATACAAAACGGTTCCGCTCGTAAAGCTTCAAAAGTACCAGCTGGAAATGTACTTATAGACGGTTTAGGTGTAGGGGATGTTGGAAACATTGTGCTTAGAGATCGAAAGCTGTTATCTCAAGATGGTATTCTTGTTATAGTGGTCACTTTAAGTAAACAAGAAGGCAAGATTTTATCTGGACCAGATATCATTTCAAGAGGTTTCGTATACGTTCGTGAATCAGAAGGTTTACTTGATGAGGCAAATAAGATTGTATCAGCAACTTTAAATAAATTAATGAATGATAATGTAAATGAATGGGCTTCACTTAAAACACATGTTAAAGAAGCTCTAGGACGATTTTTATATGAACAAACCAAAAGAAGACCGATGATTTTACCAATCATTATGGAAGTATAAATAATAAAACGAAAGGACTCTTTTAGGATAACCTAAAAGAGTCCTTTTTTTAGTGTAGTGGAAAGGATTACACTTCTTCAGTCAGTTTTTCGCTATTAACCATGGACGAGGTAGTTTTATTAAGGTCGAACATCATTGCTCTTCATTTTGTGGGTCAATTTCAGTTGAAAAGTATAAATTTCTACACCTAACTCATACTATGAAGGATTCATTTAACGATGGAAGGAATGAAATCATGTACACTACTAGAAATCAAAAAACAAATGAAATTCCACCTCAAACAGCTGAACAAATTAAAAATCCAACTGTGGAAAACATTCAACAATTGGGGCAGAATTCTACACTTCAAGAAGAATCAAACATATTTTGTATGACCATTATCGGGCAGGTTGAAGGTCACATGGTTTTACCACCTCAAAATAAGACAACAAAATATGAACATATCATTCCTCAATTAGTAGCTGCTGAACAAAATTCAAAAGTCGAAGGAATATTAATCATTTTAAATACTGTTGGAGGTGATGTGGAGGCTGGTTTAGCAATCGCAGAAATGATATCAACAATGTCAAAACCCACTGTGACAATTGTATTAGGCGGAGGACACAGTATTGGTGTTCCAATTGCTGTATCTTCAGATTATTCCATAATTGCAGAGACAGCAACGATGACGATACATCCAATACGCTTAAATGGGTTAGTCATTGGAGTTCCTCAAACGTTTGAGTACTTAGATAAAATGCAAGAAAGAGTCGTTAGATTTGTTATGGAGCACTCTAATATTACTGAGGAAAAATTCAAAGAATTAATGTTTAAAACTGGTGAATTAACGAGAGATATAGGGACGACTGTTATCGGACCAGACGCAGTTAGTTATGGGTTAATTGATAAGGTTGGCGGTTTATCTGATGCGACAAAACAATTAAATGAGCGGATAGTAGAATATAGAAAAATGAAAAACGGGGGCATGGTTCAATGATTATGTATTCCATTGTTCCTTTAGATGATATTTTTGATGGGATTGAAAATAATGAACCAAATCAAGAGATTGAATTAAATGGTGTAATTATGCAAGTACAACCCATGAATGCATATCAAGCAAAAGTTGTTCGATTAATTAGTCCAAATCCACAAGATTATTTGAATCCGGCTTATTCCCCTGGTCAGATTATATATTTTCAACCCCAATTTCAATCTAAATAAATAAACTTACTTTAAACACCTTTAGGAATAATGTGGTATAATTAACATTCTGGGGGTGTTTTTTTTGGCAAGAAAACGAAAGAAAAAAAAATCAATCAAAGTTAACATAAAATACGAAATTTACGGAATTCTTCTCATCATTTTCTCCATAATATCCCTTGCAGGAAAAGAATCTATTTCAGGAATCGGAGCAGTTGGGAGAGCATTTAGTTACATATTTTATTTTTTATTTGGAACACTTTACTATATTCTACCTGTAATATTAATATACATTGGATTATACGTGATGGTTAAACGAAAGTGGCCATTGTCATGGTCTTATAAAAAAACAGGGATTTCACTTATTATTTTTGGTTTTCTTATTTATTTTCAAATGGATTTGTTACTTAAGATGGAACCAGAAGGTAATTATGCTAGTATGGATATTTTAACCATACCTTATCAGAACTTTACCGAGAATTTGTTTGCAGGTGAGAATGTCGAGGCTTTTAAAGTCTCTTTAGGCGGCGGCATGATCGGTGCTTTTCTTTATGCAATTTTATATTTATTATTTGACAATCTTGGCTCACAGCTGATTATGATTACATTTTTTATTATTGGAATCATGTGTTTAACAGGAATGTCATTCGTGGAAATGTTAAAAAAATTGAAGATAAAAACAACACAAATGAAAATACCCTTCAAAAATAAGTTTAAAAAATTCACCATTTTATTTAAAAACTATAAGATAAAAAAATCCAAATCCTCTTCGACAAACAATGAGATGGATGAAGATGATTTAGAAGATGATTTTATAGAAGTACCATATCATAAGACCATCATAGAAAATCAAAATCGCCCTAATAGTCACACTTCTGAACCTAATTTTGAGAATAAAAACAGTGTTCAATTAAGTATTAATTCACAACCGCATACGATTGAAAGGAAAGAGGATCTTTCACAGGAAGTGCTTGAAGAGGAATCCGGCATCATTTTTAAGGAAGAACAGGTTCACATTGATCCTGACTCAAATCTTAATCAAGATACATTAAATACCCAAATAACTTTAAGTAATTCGGAGTATTCAGATACATATCACTTACCTTCAATTAAAATCTTAACAAGCAAATCAAATAGTGGAAAAAATAAGAAAAGAAATCAATTCAAAACAAATGAAAAAAAATTAGAAGCAACATTAGAAAGCTTTGGTGTTAGTGCACGAGTGATTGACGTGGTTCCTGGACCTACCGTAACAAGATATGAAGTACAACCTGATATTGGAGTAAAGGTCAGTAGAATTGTAAGTCTTACTGATGATATTGCACTTGCTTTGGCTGCTAAAGATATACGAATGGAAGCTCCTATTCCAGGAAAATCTGCAATTGGAATCGAAGTTCCAAATTCGGAAGTGGCAGTAGTTACTTTAAAGGAAGTTATGGAAAGTTCAACTTTTTTAGAAGCAAATGCTAATTTATCAATTTCATTAGGTAAAGATATCTCTGGACAGCCTATTATAGCGGATCTTGCTAAAATGCCTCATTTATTAGTGGCTGGTGCAACAGGATCCGGAAAATCTGTTTGTGTGAATGGGATTATCACAAGTATTTTATTTAAAGCAAAACCGAATGAAGTGAAATTTTTGATGATTGATCCTAAAAAAGTAGAATTAAACGTTTACAATGGAATACCACACCTGTTAGCTCCAGTTGTAACGGATCCTAGAAGAGCTTCACTAGCACTTAGAAAAATTGTTAGTGAAATGGAAAATAGGTATGAGTTGTTTTCAACAACGGGAACACGGAATATTGAAGGTTATAATGAATATCTTAAACAAACCGAAAGCGGAGAGCCTTTACCTTATATCGTTGTTATTGTAGATGAATTAGCAGATTTAATGATGGTTGCTGCTAATGATGTTGAAGATGCTATTTGTAGGTTGGCACAAATGGCAAGAGCAGCAGGAATTCATTTAATCATTGCTACTCAGCGCCCTTCTGTAAATGTTATTACTGGGGTAATTAAAGCAAATATACCATCTAGAATTGCTTTTGGTGTATCTTCACAAGTTGATTCTAGAACAATATTGGATTCAGTTGGTGCTGAGAAATTACTTGGTCGTGGAGATATGTTGTTCCTACCTGTTGGTTTATCTAAACCAATTAGAATACAAGGTGCATTTCTTTCAGATCAAGAAGTAGAGGTAGTAGTAAATTATGTAAAAAATCAGAAAAAAGCAGAATATAATGAAGATATGGTACCAGAAGTGAATGAACAAGAGGAAGAAGAATCTGAACCAAAGGATGCATTGTTTGATCAAGCTGTCGAAATTATAATTGAAGCAAAACAAGCTTCAGTATCCCTATTACAGAGGAAAATGAGAATCGGTTATACAAGAGCTGCTCGATTGATTGATTCCATGGAAGCCAAAGGTTATGTGGGTCCTTATGAAGGAAGTAAACCTAGAGAAGTAATCATTACACCAGAACAATTAAATCAAAATAAAAGTGAAAATCAAAATCAGAAGACTTCATAAACGAATAGTTAATTTCAACTTTTCTCATAATAAGCAATAAAAGTAATTCATTAAAGAATTGAGAGAGGTTTGAAATATGATGAATAAACGTTTGATTCTCATCACATTATGTTTGATTATAGGTTTAATCACGGTCTATCAATTCAATTCCGATGTAGAAACTGAGCAAACATTTAGCGGTGCTATTGTAAAATACGGATCAGCTGGAAATGACGTGAGAGAATTGCAAGGAAGACTCAAATATTTAGGTTTTTATAACGGTAAAATTGATGGTGACTTTGGAAGTAATACTTTGAAATCTGTAAAATGGTTTCAATGGGAATTTGGATTAACAGCAGATGGAGTTGTAGGCCCAAAAACGAAGCTTAAACTATGGGAATCAACAAAAGCTTGGAGACCGCAAGAAAACATTCAAAACAATGTCACTTATACAAATCATTCTGGTTACTCAACTAATGATTTGAACTTAATGGCAAATGCTGTACATGGTGAAGCACGAGGAGAGCCTTATATTGGTCAAGTGGCTGTAGCAGCTGTAATATTAAATCGAATCGAGTCTGAAAAATTTCCAAATACAATCTCTGGTGTTATTTTTCAACCATTAGCATTTACAGCAGTAGCAGACGGACAAATATGGCTTACTCCAAACGAAGTTTCTAAGAAAGCTGTAATGGATGCTATTAACGGATGGGATCCATCAGGCGGTTGTATATATTATTTTAATCCAAATACAGCAACCTCCTCTTGGATTTGGTCCAGACCACAGGTAAAACAGATAGGCCGGCACATATTTGCAAAATAATAAAATAATGTACACTTTTTCAAATATAGCTTGTTCAATATATTCACATCGATGTTTGCTTGAGCAAGCTATTTTTTTTAAAGTGCAATAAAATGAGGTAAAAAATATAAATCACTTTATTGCAGGTAACCATTATATGGTATACAATTTTATCACTTAGAATAAATTGACAAGAATCGAGAATTTAAGGGGGAGTTAAATTGTGAGTAAGCATTTATTTGAAAGAGCGTCACTTAATAAAATTAGACTTCATGTTTTACCAACTAAACGTTTCAAAACCTATGCAATATCTGTTTATATAGGGTGTCCATTATCTGAATCTACAGTAACTCCTATTGGTTTAATTCCTTTTGTATTAAGAAGAGGATCGATGAAATACCCTGAAACAAAACAATTTAGAGAAAAGTTAGATGATATGTATGGTGCTGGTTTTGGATTTGATGTAGTTAAAAGAGGAGATCATCAGATTATCAAATTTCAAATGGACGTGATTAATGATCATTTTGTAAATGAACAAAATTCTCTTTTAAAACAATCTATTCAATTTTTGGGAGATACGATTACAAATCCGTATGTTGAAAATGATGCTTTTAGTAAATCATATGTTGAAGCTGAAAAAAACACAGTTCAGAAGCGAATTGAAGGGCTTATTAATGATAAAATTAGGTATGCCGCTGAGAGATGTATTCAGGAAATGTGTAAGGATGAACCTTATAGATTATTCGCTCTAGGACAAATTGCTGAACTAAAAGAGATAACACCTTCAAATTTGTACGATGAATATAAGCGCTGGCTGCGTGATGCTGTCATTGATATCTACGTAGTTGGAGATACATCATTAAAAGAAGTTCAAACATTGGTTGAAAACCATTTCCATATACATGATAAACAACACTCAGAGTATGAACAAAAGGGTAAGGGTTCTGCTCCTCAGAAGCAAATAAAATCTGTTATAGAAGAACTAGATGTGACACAAGGTAAATTAAATATGGGTCTAAGAACTCATGTAACGTATGCTGACAAAGATTATCCTACTGCTTTGATGTATAACGGAATATTAGGTTCTTTTCCACATTCCAAATTATTTGTTAATGTAAGAGAGAAGGAAAGTTTAGCCTATTATTCTTCTTCAAGATTTGAAGGGCATAAAGGGATTATTACTATCCATTCAGGGATTGAAATTAATAATTATGATAAAGCGGTTGAAATAATAAAAAAACAAATCGATGATCTCAAAAAGGGAATTATAAGTGAAATAGAATTAACACATACAAAGGCGATGATTTCCAATCAACTACAAGAAATACAGGATTCAGCTTTTGAAATGATTGGTTTCGACTTTAACAATATATTGTCTGGAAAAGAAAGAGGTAGTGATGAATTAATTCAACAAATAAATGATGTTGATACACCATCTATTTCGACTTTTGCAGAACAAATTGATCTTGACACGATTTATTTCTTGCGGGATAAGAAAGGGGAAGTATGAAATGAAAACTATTCCTTATGAAAAATTAAATGAAGAGATTTTTTTTGAGCAGCTTGATAACGGCTTACAAGTTTTTATTTTACCAAAACCTGGATTCAAAAAAACATTTGCCACTTTTTCAACAAATTATGGCTCAGTAGATAACCATTTTCAAGTTGAAGGAAAGGATAAAGTAAAGGTACCTGATGGAATTGCTCATTTTTTAGAGCATAAAATGTTTGAGGAACCAACAGGTGATGTATTTTCTCAATTTTCCTCTCAAGGTGCATCAGCGAATGCATTTACAAGCTTTGATCGTACGGTTTATTTATTTTCAGCAACGGAGCAGATTGAAAAAAATATCGAAACACTAATTAATTTCGTCCAAAATCCTTACTTCACAGATGAAAGTGTTGAAAAAGAAAAGGGAATTATAGGGCAGGAAATTAATATGTACAAGGATAATCCTGACTGGCGTTGTTATTTTGGTTTAATTGATGCGATGTACCATACCCACCCTGTGCATATTGATATCGCTGGTACAATTGATTCAATTTCAAAAATTACAAAGGAACAGTTATTTGAGTGTTATTATACCTTTTACCATCCAAGTAATATGAATTTATTTATCGTCGGCGGTGTTGAACCAGAAAAAATTATGAAACTTGTCAAAGAAAATCAAGCGCACAAGAACTATAAAAAACAAGGTGATATTAAACGTTATTTTGAAAACGAATCAACTTCAGTAAAAGAAGTGAAAAAAATTACAGTTTTACCTGTCTCTTTGCCGAAGTGTTTGTTTGGTTTTAAGGAATCAGAATTAGAAAATGAACCAAATGGATTGTTACAAAGAGAATGTGAAATGAAAGTATTACTGGATATATTATTTGGTTCTAGTTCTGAGATTTATCAAAAGTTATATGATGAAAAATTAATAACGGATCAATTTTCACATGAATATAATGGACAATATGATTATGCTTTTTCCATTATGGGCGGAGAAACTAAAAATCCAGAAATGTTGCTCTCCAGAGTAAGGGAAGAAATTGAGAAAGTGATGAATCAAGGTATCAAACCTACCGCTTTTGAAAGAAGTCGTAAGAAAAAGATAGGTACTTTTTTACGATTGTTAAATTCTCCTGAATCCATTGCAAGTGAATTCACACGATACCAATTTAAAAACATTGATTTATTTGACATTTTAACTACTTATGAAAATATGAAGATCGAGCAGATCAATAATAGACTAAATACACATTTTGATTGGACTAAAATGTCAGCTTCAATTGTTCAAAGTGAGGAGAACGGATGAAACCTTTTTCTGAGATGACAGTGCTTATTACTGGGGGAAGTAGAGGTATTGGAGCCGCGATCGCGAAACGTTTCTCGGAGGTAGGAATTAATATTGTAATCCATTATTTGAATTCACATGAGTCTGCAAATGAAATTGCTCGAACTTGTATTTCAAATGGATCTAAAGCAATCACCATTTCTGCTGATTTACGATCAAAACAACAGATTGAACGTATGAAGGAGAAACTGGATTATCATGATTTGCAACCAGATATTATAGTGAACAATGCAGGCGTATCGCACTATGGATTATTAACAGATGTGAATGAAAATGACTGGGATGACGTCATTAATGTGAATTTAAAAGGAATGTTTTTATGTACGAAAACTTTTTTACCTTATTTGATCAATCAAAAACATGGGAGAATTATTAATATATCCTCTATATGGGGGATCAGTGGAGCCTCATGCGAAGTATTGTATTCAACCACGAAAGGCGGAATGAATGCATTTACGAAGTCACTTGCTAAGGAACTAGCTCCTTCCAACATTACTGTGAATGCGGTTGCTCCTGGTGCCGTGGATACAAATATGCTTGATAAATTAAATGATGAGGATAAAAATAATTTACAGAGTGAAATTCCTGCTGGAAGATTCGCTCATCCAGATGAAATTGCATCTTTGGTATACTTTTTAGCTTTACCAGAATCTAGTTACATCACTGGGCAAATTATTAGTCCAAATGGTGGGTGGTTAACCTAACCTCTAACCAACCCTAACTGCATATTTCTCCTTGTCTTTGCAAATATTATAATTGTTGATTTAAATTCAACAAGGAGGAGGGATGAATATGTCAACCGTATTAGAAACGTTTGATAAATGGAAACATTTTCTTTCAGACAGGGTCGAACAAGCTAAAAAAGCAGGTATGAGTGAAGACACTATTTCTAAACTCGCTTTTCAAATTGGTGAATTTCTTGATGACAAAGTGGATCCCAAAAATTCAGAAGAAAGATTATTGAAGGAATTATGGGATGTAGGTAATGATGAAGAAAGAAAAACAATGGCAAAGATGATGGTAAAATTAGTAGAAAATAAAACATAAATTTATTTCCCCCATTCATGGGGGATTTTTTATAATATAAAATTTTACACGAAGTATTCGGCTACATTTTCGAGAGAGTTTTTGTTCATACAAATCTAATATTAACAATGGAAAAGCATTCTTTTTTTTGATAAACTAAAGTAAGGAGATAAATCATCCAATGAATTCATAAAGTTCATCAATTATTCACAGTTTTAATCGACAGGAAGTGTATTTATTTTGGAATATAAGAAATGGTATATGGAATATAAAATACATAAAAATCGACCAGGTTTACTAGGTGATATCGCATCGATTATGGGGATGTTGAATTTTAACATATTAACCATTAATGGAGTAGAGGATAGTAATCGTGGTATGTTGTTGGAAACTAATGATGACAACAAAATTATTGCTTTAAGGAATCTAATGGAAAATGTAGGTAATATTACATTAACTGCATTACGCCCGCCTAAACTGGTTGATATCCTTGCTGTTAGACATGGTCGTTTCATTGAACGTGATGATTCTGATGACCTTAAGACTTTTCGTTTTACTCGTGATGAATTAGGATTATTGGTTGATTTTTTAGGAGAGATTTTCAAAAGAGATGGCAATCAAATCATCGGACTAAGAGGCATGCCAAGAATTGGGAAAACTGAATCCATTATTGCTGGTAGTGTATGTTCAAAAAAAAGGTGGATATTTTTGTCTTCAACATTGTTGAGGCAGACAGTTCGCAGCCAATTACTAGAAGATGAATTGAATCCAGATAACATATTTATAATAGATGGGATTGTTAGTACAATACGATCTAATGAAATGCACTATCATTTATTGCAGGAAGTGATGAGAATGCCATCAACAAAAGTAATTGAACACCCTGATATTTTTGTTAGGGAATCCCAGTTTGATTATGATGATTTTAATTTTATTATAGAATTAAGAAACCATCCTGACGAAGAAATTATAATTGAACATTTTACGAATCCTTTAAGTGACTTTTAAAATTATGAATCCATAGGGGAGTGAAACATGTCTGAACTCGGTGATCTACTTAAAAAAGCTAGACTTGATAAAAATATATCTTTAGATGAGCTTCAAGAATTAACTAAAATACAGAAAAGATATTTAATTGCAATTGAGGCAGGTGACTTCAATGCACTCCCTGGTCATTTTTATGTAAAAGCTTTTATTAAAAGTTATGCAGATTCAGTTGGAGTAGATCGAGATCATGTTATGCAGCTGTATCAGAATGATGTACCCACTGTTGCTGCTCCAGAAACTAAAGTAAGAAACATACGCAGGAAAAAAAGAAGTTTTATGAGTACCGAGAAATTAACGAAATGGGCTGCAGCTTTTCTAGTCATTTGTTTTATTGCTTTAATTTTTGCTATCATTTATTATTTTTTAGTGAGTGGAGAAAAAGATCAAAATATACTTGACGATCCACGTTTAACGGAAAAAAAAGAAACAGAAGTGTTGAGTGAATCTGAAAAAGAGGAAGTGGATAATTCTACTACTGAAGTAGAAGAACCTGAATCTGCTCCAATACCTGAGCTTCCTTCAGAACCTGAAGTAACTTTAGTAACATCTGAAGGCGGTACAAATACATATGTCGTTTCAAATGTGGATAAACTTCAAGTGGAAGTTGAAATACTAAATAGAGTATGGCTACAGATCAAAGAGGATAATATTGAAGGAAAAGTCATTTATCAAAAGTTATTTGAAACAAATCAAATTGGTGAAGTATATTCATTAGAGCATGAAGGATCATTGTGGATTCGTTTAGGTAATGCTAATAGTGCAGCGATTACTGTGAATGGAGAAGTAGTGGAACAGGATATTGGAAATGTATGGGATTTTCAAATTAATCTCAAAAAGACTGATTCAAGTCAAGAAGAGAATACAGAAAATTTAGAGAATACAGAAGGCACTCCTGATGATGAAAGCGCTAACGATTAGAGTACAAATCAATATACTAATAAGGTAAACTTGATATGGTTTGCCTTTTTTTGTATTTAACTGTTATAATTTGATGTGAAATAATGGAAAGGGGGAAGTGTTATGGCTTCCGAATATTCATTTGATATTGTGTCTAAGGTGGATTTTCAAGAATTAAGCAATGCTATTCATCAAGCAGAGAGAGAAATTCAAACTCGATTTGATTTTAAAGGGAGTAAAAGTGAAATCTCATTAGATGGTGAAGAAGTAACTATTATTTCTGATGATGACTATAAATTGCAGAGCGTGTTAGATATTTTAAAATCAAAGATGGTGAAAAGGAACGTTTCCATTAAAAATTTAGAATTCGATAAGATAGAACCTGCTGCATCAAGTACTGTGAGGCAGAAAATAAAGGTTAAACAAGGGATTGACCAAGAAAATAATAAAAAAATACGGAAATTGATTCAGGATGAAAAATTAAAAGTAAAAACGCAAGTACAAGGTGAGCAAATTCGTGTCACCGGGAAGAATAAAGATGATTTACAAAAAGTGATTCATTTGTTAAATGAAGCTGATTTGACATTAGAATTACAATTTATAAACATGAGATAACAAGGGTTAATTTGTTTTGACAGCCTAATATGCATGTATTATACTTGTTAAGAATAAATTGCACTTATATTTGGAGGCGCTACTGAATGAGTGAAAAAGTCAACCTAGTGACTCTTGGCTGTGAAAAAAATTTAGTGGATTCAGAAATCATGTCTGGATTAATTCACGAGCGTGGATATTCCATTACAGATGATAAAAGTGATGCAACTGTCATTATTGTGAATACATGCGGTTTTATAGATGCGGCTAAAGAAGAATCAGTCAATACCATATTAGATCTTGCTGATCTAAAAAACACCGCAAATCTTAAAGCATTAATTGTGTCTGGTTGTTTAACACAAAGATATAAAGAGCAATTAATGGATGAAATGCCAGAAATTGACGGCATAGTAGGTACAGGTGATTTTGATAAAATCAATCAAATCATTGACGAGGCTCTAAAGGGAGCCAAGCCTGCAATTGTAGGTAATCCTATCTTTAATTATGAATCAGCATTACCACGTAAAGTAACGACTCCTAGATACACAGCATATGTGAAAATTGCAGAGGGTTGTGATAACGCATGTACTTTCTGTAGTATCCCAATTATGCGAGGTAAATTTAGAAGCCGAAGCATTGAATCTATCATTGCTGAAGTAAAACAATTGGCACAACAAGGAGTAAAAGAAATTAGTTTAATTGCTCAGGATTCAACAAATTATGGTACAGATCTATATGATCAATTTAAGCTGCCTGAATTATTAAATCAAGTAAGTGAGGTAAAAGGAATCGACTGGGTTCGATTACATTATGCATATCCAGGTTTCTTTACTGATGAATTGATTGAAACGATTGCTAACAATCCCAAAATTTGCAAATATATAGATATGCCTCTACAACATAGTGAAGATCAAATCTTAAAAAGAATGAGAAGACCTGGTAGACAAACAGATACAAGAGCATTAATTGAAAAAATACGAAAAAGGATTCCAGAAATTTCCTTGAGAACCTCCATTATCGTAGGCTTTCCTGGTGAAACGGAAGAGAATTTTGAAAAATTATGTGATTTTATAAAAGAAATTAAATTTGACCGATTAGGTGTATTTACTTACTCTCAAGAAGAGGATACGCCAGCGTCAAGACTGCCCGATCAAGTCCCCGATGATGTAAAGGAACGAAGATCTAACATTTTGATGGAAATTCAAAGGGTAGTTGCAAAGGAACAAAATAATAAACATATTGGTAAGGTTTTAGATGTATTAATAGAACGTTATGATGGCCGAAATGATGTATTTATAGGACGGTCACAGTATGACGCACCGGAAATAGATGGAGAAGTGTTTGTTTCAAACTTAAAAGCTAACATTGGTGAATTGCACCCAGTTCGCATCACTCACTCTATTGAATATGATCTAACAGGGGAGGGGAATCTATGAACTTAGCCAATCGCATAACTTTGGCCAGGATTTTTTTGGTACCAATCATTATGTTTTTTTTATTGGTTAATTTAGATTTTCCACCTTTAGAATTTGCGCAATTTGAAATTACTTATAGCCAAATGATTGCTACTTTAATTTTTATCATTGCGGCAAGCACAGATGGTTTAGATGGATATATTGCCCGGAAAAGGAAGATCGTTACAAACTTAGGGAAATTACTTGATCCTTTAGCTGACAAGCTATTAGTTGCAGCTGTGTTAATTTCACTAGTTGATATGGGGAAATTGGAAGCTTGGATTGCCATCGTTATAATTAGTCGCGAGTTTGCTGTGACAGGACTAAGGCAAGTTGCATTACTAGATGGAAAAGTTGTGGCCGCAAGTAAATGGGGGAAATGGAAAACTGCATCTCAGATTACGGCTATTATCGCATTGTTGCTTAATAATTTTCCTTTTACATTTATCGGATTTCCATTTGATCTTATTGCAAGTTGGATAGCTGTCATTATTACAGTATATTCTGGAATTGATTATTTTCTTAAAAATAAATCTGTCATACACTTTTCAACAAATAAACAATAGGCTAGTTATACTACCTGTTGTTTTTTATTTTAGAGGTGGATCGAGGAAGTGATTTCGACATCGAATAAAGACTATACCCAAAAAAGTGAAGAAGTTCTTTGAAGTGAAGTCCTAGTAGTTTTCGGGATCCCGAAAAGACTGGCTTCTACATGTTCGTACAATCTTCTCGGTGCTGGAACTAAATTTTTTGAAGGTTTACTTTTAGAGGAGGGGATGTTTTTGAAAGCTGAAATTATAGCAGTAGGTACAGAAATCTTATTAGGACAAATTGTGAATACCAATGCTCAGTATTTATCTGAAAAACTAGCTCAAATAGGCATCAATGTTTATTTTCAAACCGTTGTTGGTGATAATAAAGAGAGAATTGCTGAAGCATTAAAAATAGCAGATAAACGTGCTGATATTATTATATGTTGTGGAGGTTTGGGACCTACTCAAGATGATTTAACGAAAGATATTTTTGCTGAATTTGTAGGGAAATCAATCGAAGTTCATCAGCCCTCAATGAAAAAGATGAGCGATTTGTTTAAGAAACGTGGAATTGAAATGACCGAAAATAATATAAAACAAGCCTATATGGTTTCTGACTGTGAACCTTTGTTAAATGATATAGGGCTTGCTGTCGGAGTTGCTTTAACTCAAAATAAACATCATTACATATTATTACCTGGTCCTCCAAAAGAGCTGAAACCAATGTTTGATCACTATGCTGTTCCATGGCTGCAATCTATAATTGGAGAAGAGCAACCGTTACATTCAAAGTTTTTAAAGTTTGCAGGAATTGGTGAATCAATACTCGAGGACCGTCTAAAGGATTTAATGGAGCAACAAATAGACCCTTCAATAGCTCCTTATGCTAAAGAAGGAGAAGTAATGATTCGACTCACTACAAAAGCTGAATCACAACAAAAAGCCTATGAAAAAATGAAATCTGTAGAGAATGAGATTATCAATAGAGTAGGTAAATACCTTTATGCATCAGAAAATATCACTTTTGAAGAAGCATTAATAAAAATGATGGGGTCTAAGAACTTAACATTATCTGTTGCTGAGAGCTGTACAGGTGGAAAGATTAGCCAATTGATAACAAGCGTTGCTGGAAGTTCTTCAGTTTATCAAGGTGGTGTTGTTTGTTATAGCAATCAATTGAAACACGAATTTCTTAATATTCCTATGGAGTTGCTAGAAGGAAAAGATGCTCCGGGGGCAGTCAGTTCACAAACAGCGGAAATGTTAGCAGAAAATTTGAATCACCAAACAAATACAGATTGGTCTATATCAGTGACTGGTGTTGCTGGACCTTCAGAATCTGAAGGGAAACCCGTCGGATTAGTATTCATAGGGATTAAACAAAAGGGGCATCCAGTAAAGGTGAAATCTGTGCAAATGCCAGGAAATCGTGAAATAGTTCAATTGAGAGCAGCAAAATATGCCTTATATCAATTATGGAAAGAAAATAAGGGAAATATAATCAGTTGATATTTCCCAGGCAAGCGCACGAAATGATGTTTTAATCTTGGTTTCGACAGCAAAATACCCACCTACCCGACAATTAATTCTCTTGTGCCTTTTCAACGTTTCATATATAATAACGATATCGGAAGCACCGTAACGAGGATTTTTCTTTGTTGCGGTTTTTTAAAATATATGAATCGAATATATGTTCGAAAAAATGCTTGGCAAGAAGACTAAAACAAGGTATCATAATCATTATAAAGATAAAAAAAGGAAGTGAGTTCTTTGACAGATCGTCGCGCTGCGTTAGATATGGCTTTACGCCAAATAGAAAAACAATTTGGAAAAGGTTCTGTAATGAAATTAGGAGAATCTACTAGCACACAGGTAGAAACCCTTTCAAGTGGAGCTCTTGCATTAGACATTGCTTTAGGAATAGGTGGTTTTCCGCGTGGAAGAATTATTGAAGTTTTCGGACCTGAATCTTCTGGTAAAACGACTGTAGCACTTCATGCTATAGCTGAAGCACAAAAAACAGGAGGACAGGCAGCGTTTATCGATGCGGAACACGCACTTGATCCTGTATATGCTAAGAAGCTAGGTGTAAACATAGATGAGTTGCTTTTGTCACAACCTGATACGGGTGAACAAGCGTTAGAAATTGCAGAAGCACTCGTACGAAGCGGGGCAGTTGATATTATTGTTGTCGATTCAGTTGCTGCATTAGTACCTAAAGCAGAAATTGAAGGCGAAATGGGAGATGCGCATGTAGGACTTCAAGCGCGTTTGATGTCCCAGGCTTTAAGAAAACTATCAGGCGCTATTAGCAAATCTAATACGATTGCAATATTTATTAACCAACTTAGAGAAAAAGTAGGTGTAATGTTTGGAAATCCAGAAACAACGCCTGGAGGTAGAGCACTGAAGTTTTATTCTTCCGTTAGACTTGATGTGAGACGCATTGAAACGCTTAAACAAGGCAATGATATGGTGGGGAATAGGACACGTATTAAAGTAGTTAAAAACAAAGTAGCACCCCCATTTAAGCAGGCTGAGCTCGATATCATGTATGGTGAAGGAATATCACGTGAAGGTAGCATCATAGATATTGGAACAGAACTAGATATTGTTAATAAAAGTGGTGCATGGTATTCCTATGAAGGTGAAAGATTAGGACAAGGAAGAGAGAATGCAAAGCAGTTTTTGAAAGATAGTAAGGAACTTGCTGAAGAAATTGAAACAAAAATTAGAATCGATAAAGATCTCCTCCCGGATGAGAATGAAGAGGGAAAAGTTGAAAAGAAAGCTCCACTAGCTACAAATGAGTAAAATTCATTCTAAAAAGTGAGGGAATCTTCATAGTTTCCTAACTTAGGAAGAACTGGTACTGAAGTAGCTAAAACAAAATGGTTTATAGTTAGATTCTTTATTTTGAACATGAACTAATATTAGCAATTTAGAAGCAGAAGCACCTTCTTTGAAGGTGCTTCTGCTACATATAACAAAATGGGAGAGAGGTTTTGATGAGCACTGAATCTGAAGGAAATTTGATTACACTAGTTGAAAAACAAAAAAAAAATCGTAATCGGTACAATATTTATGTGAATGATCGATATGTGTTTTCTGTACATGAAGACATACTTGTCAAAAATCGTTTGCTTAAAGGGGAAGAAATAAACTCAAAAAAGATAAAGCAAATTGTTGAAGATGAAGAAATGCAGATTGTACATCGTCAAGCTATTCGTATGATTTCACGTAGAGCTAATTCAAGATATGAGCTTAAACAAAAATTAAGTGAAAAAGGTTATGAAGAAAACCAGATTGAGCACACATTAGATCAATTAGAAAGTACAAAATATATTGATGATTATCATTATGCACTTAATTTAGCAAATTATCGAATAAAACATCAAAAAAAAGGGTTGAAATGGATTGAACAAGAGTTGTCTCAAAAAGGGATCAATAAAGTGACGATCACACAAGTAATACAGGAATTGGATAAAGAATTGGAATATGAAACTGCGTATCTATTAGCCAAAAAAAGGTGGGATAAACAGAGTGGTGAGTCCACCAAAAAAAAATCAAAGATCAGTTCATTTTTATTGAGAAGAGGATTTGAGTATTCTTTAATTCGTAATATTATAGAAAAAGTTGAGAAGGAAGAAACGAATGAATGGTAGATTTATATTCTAAATCATTTCATAACTTGACAATCTTATTTTATTAAAGATAAAATATTCATGTATATTCACCTATTTTTTTTCGCCAATTTTTATCAACTTTCTGCCAAGTATGAAAAAAAGAATGATTAAATGAAAATGTAAATCGGATTAAAAAACCATATTATCCCAGGCTAACCCTTGGAGTTTTATCAACGAGGAGGTGAATGAATCATGGATCCCATCTGGGTTATCGTTCTCGTTGTTGGTGTTGGTTTAATATGCTTCGGGATTGGTTATTTTATCCGCAAATCTCTTGCAGAAGCTAAGATCACTAGTGCTGAACATGCAGCTGAGCAGATTCTGTTAAATGCTAAGAAAGATGCTGAAGCACTTAAAAAGGAAAATATATTAGAAGCTAAAGACGAAGCGCACAAAATCCGAATCGAAGCTGAAAAAGACATTCGTGACCGTCGAAATGAAGTCCAACGACTAGAAAGACGATTGTTGCAAAAAGAGGAATCGCTGGATAAAAAAATAGAATCTTTTGAGCGTAAAGAAGAAAAAATTGCCAACAAGGAGAAGCAAATTGATGATAAACAGTCACAAATTCAACTAATCCATGACAAGCAAGTTGCTGAATTAGAGCGAATTTCAAATCTTACCTTGAGTGAGGCCAAAGATATAATACTAAATCGTGTTGAACAGGAAACTAGGCATGAAACAGCACAGCTGATTAAAGAAATTGAGCAAAGGGCGAAAGAAGAAGCGGATAAGAAAGCGAAAGATATCATTTCACTTGCTATCCAAAGATGTGCTGCTGACCATGTTGCTGAAACGACAGTTTCAGTTGTTTCACTTCCAAATGAAGAAATGAAAGGTAGAATCATTGGACGAGAGGGCCGTAATATAAGAGCTTTAGAAACATTAACTGGAATTGATTTAATTATCGATGATACTCCTGAAGCAGTTATATTGTCGGGATTTGACCCAATCAGAAGAGAGATTGCCAGAACTTCACTAGAAAAATTAGTGGCTGATGGAAGAATTCATCCGGCTCGTATTGAAGAAATGGTCGATAAATCACGTAAAGAAGTGGATGAACGTATTCGTGAATACGGTGAACAAGCTACATTTGAAGCTGGTGTTCATGGCTTACATCCTGATCTAATTAAGATTTTAGGACGTTTAAAATTCCGTTCTAGTTATGGACAAAATGTATTAAGACATTCATTAGAGGTTGCTTATTTAGCGGGTCTAATGGCTGGAGAATTAGGCGAAGATATCACTTTGGCAAAACGTGCTGGACTTTTACATGATATTGGAAAAGCTTTAGACCACGAAGTAGAAGGGTCTCATGTTGAAATTGGTGTAGAACTTGCGAAAAAATATAAAGAACATCCTGTTGTTATTAACAGTATCGCTTCACACCATGGTGATTGTGAAGCAACTTCAGTAATTTCTATGCTAGTTGGAGCTGCAGATGCACTTTCAGCAGCAAGACCTGGAGCAAGAAGGGAAACTTTAGAAACATATATCAAACGTTTAGAAAAGTTAGAAGAGATTTCTGAATCATTTGACGGTGTTGAGAAGTCCTATGCAATACAAGCAGGTAGAGAAATAAGAGTCATGGTTCATCCTGAACAAGTTGATGATACTGAAGCTTATCGACTTGCACGTACCATAACCTCTCAAATCGAAAATGAATTAGAATATCCTGGTCACATTAAAGTGACTGTAATTCGTGAAACTAGAGCGGTTGAATACGCAAAATAAGATAATAAAAGTGGCTTATCTAAGCCACTTTTATATTATCCAGAAAAGTGAGTATAAACGCTAAAATCATGATATGAAGATGAATAGACTTAACATATTCAAAAGACTACCAAATGGGTGGTTTTTGTTTTTGTTAATTACATAGATAAAGGGAGGAAAATAAAATTAAAGTATTATTTATTGGTGATATTGTTGGTTCTGTTGGACGAAAAGCATTGGAAGATGTTTTACCCTATGTAAAACAAAAGTATCAACCAGACATCATTATAGCGAATGGTGAAAATGCTGCAGGCGGTAGAGGAATTACTCGTAAAATTGCTAACCATTTTTATGATTTGGGTGTAAACGGTATTACAATGGGAAATCACACTTGGGATAACAAAGAGATTTTTGATTTTATTGATGATGAGGAAAGGATTGTACGTCCCGCAAACTTTCCTTATGGAACACCTGGAAGAGGATTTACCGTCATTAAAAATAAAACAAAAGAACTAGTTATAGTAAATTTACAAGGCAGAACGTTCCTTCCGCCATTGGACTGTCCATTTGAAAAAGCAGATGAAATTCTTAATCAATTAAATAAAAATCAAAAAAATATATTAGTTGATTTTCATGCAGAAGCAACTTCTGAAAAAATAGCGATGGGATGGTACCTAGACGGAAAAGCATCTGTCGTCCTTGGAACACATACTCATGTACAAACGAACGATAATCAAATTTTACCGCAAGGAACTGCATATGTAACTGATATCGGAATGGTTGGATCTAAGGAAGGTGTATTAGGTATGGAACGTTCATCCGTTATAAGAAAGTTTAAAACTCAATTGCCAGTTAGATTTACATCTGATGAAGGAAAGTGGCAGTTTCATGGATCTGTCATACAAATAGATGAATCAACTGGTCTTGCAAAAAAAATAGATCTCATCAGGATTGCAGAAGATCAAGTGATATTCGAATAATATTTTAGGATTATTAAATCTCTTTTCATGAAAAGAAGGTATTTTTTCAATTTTCACGAATATTATAACTAATGCAAAGTATAGCCAAGGCAATCATTCCCAAGGAGGTACTGTCCATGGAAGTATTAAAAGTTTCTGCTAAATCCAATCCAAACTCCGTAGCAGGCGCACTGGCTGGTGTATTACGTGAGCGTGGAAGTGCTGAGCTTCAAGCTATTGGTGCAGGTGCACTAAATCAAGCGATAAAAGCTGTAGCCATTGCAAGAGGATTTGTGGCACCTAGTGGGGTTGACTTGATTTGTATTCCTGCCTTTACAGATATAGTAATTGATGGGGAAGATCGGACAGCAATTAAATTAATTGTGGAGCCTAGATAATCCTAAAATTATGGAGTACCTGTTTACATTGTAGACAGGTTTTTTTATGTTTAAAAACATATAAAAATGAATTGGTTAAATAACTTAATAAGGTTAATAAGGGGAGGGCAAATGAATGAAGGTTATCGATGCACACTGTGATGTGTTGATGAAGATGTATGATAATGAGAACATTCAATTTGATGATCATCTTTATCTAGATGTAACAAATTCAAGACTGTTGAAAAGCAATACTTTAATGCAATGTTTTGCTATCTATATATCTGAACGTATTCAAAATCCAAATATAGATCATATTTTGCAATATATTCATATATTTCACGAAAAGGTTTTGAAGTTTGATCATATTATACAAGTTAAAAATAAGTCCGATCTTCAATCTGCTTTATCTGAAAATAAAATTGGGGCTATGATCACATTAGAGGGTGTGGATGCTCTAGCTGGTAATCTAACTTATTTGAGAATTTTATATGAGTTAGGTGTTCGGTGTATTGGAATCACATGGAATTACGGAAATTGGGCGGCTGATGGTGTATTAGAACCTAGACATGCTGGATTTACATTAAAGGGGAAGCAACTTATTGAACAATGTAATGATTTAGGTATTATTTTAGATGTTTCTCACTTATGCGAAAAGTCATTTTGGGATTTTGTACAAATCAATCAAAAACCTTTTATTGCTTCCCATTCTAATGTTTTTGATATTTGCAAACATGTGCGAAACTTAAAAAAGGATCAAATCTTAGAAATCATAAATAATAAAGGTAGAATTGGGTTATCTTTTGTCCCTTACTTTGTCAATACTAGTGAGGATGTTTATATTAGTGATCTGTTAAAACACATTGAATATATTTGTGAGATAGGTGGACAGAATCATGTAGGATTTGGTTCTGATTTTGATGGAATAGATCTCTGGATGAATGATTTGAGTCATACAGGAGACTATATTACATTAAAGGAAGCTTTATTAAAACATTATTCTGAAGATATTGTAGATGGATTTTTATATAAAAATTGGTTCGATTTTTTTGAAAATAATTTACCAAAAATTTGAATTAAATTACTAATTATAGTAAAAATAGATTCTTTTATCGATTGATCTATTATTCGTATGGATATGATCTAAAATAACTATGTGTAATCTTTGTCAAAATCTATTGCTTTTTGTATCTCGAAATCATAACATAACTATTGAAACTAATTTTAAAATATTTGTGAAGTTTTTTTGAAAATTATATAAAAATATTAATGGAATGAATCGTTAAAGGAGTTGCATTAAGTGATTAGTCAATTGTCATGGAAGATTGGTGGACAACAAGGGGAAGGTCTAGAAAGTACAGACCGAATTTTTTCAACAGCATTAAATCGTCTTGGTTATTATTTATATGGGTATCGACATTTTTCTTCCCGTATTAAAGGTGGACATACTAACAATAAAATAAGAATTAGTAAACAACCAATTCGATCTATTTCAGATGATTTAGATATTTTAGTTGCATTTGATCAAGAAACTATAGATTTAAATGCTCATGAGCTTTGTGATGGTGGAGTTATTGTTGCAGACGCAAAGTTTTCACCAAAAGTTCCTGAAGGAATCAAAGCAAGATTGTTTGCAGTACCCTTTACAGGAATTGCTGAAGAACTCGGTACATCCTTAATGAAAAACATGGTGGCAACTGGTGCATCTGCAGCGTTGCTTGATTTGCCTATTGATATAATAAAAGAAGTAATTAGTGAGGAATTTGGACGTAAGGGAGCAGCTATTGTAGAAAAAAATATTGAAGCGGTTTCCAGAGGTGCTGATTTTATTACAGATGAAACTGGTGGTCCATTACCTGAATTGCAAATTGAACCAGCCGATGGACAGAGACGTTTGTTTATGATTGGTAATGATGCCATTGGATTAGGAGCTTTGGTTGCAGGATGTAGATTTATGCCAGCCTATCCAATAACACCTGCTTCAGAAGTTATGGAATATTTAACAAAAAGATTACCTAAATATAATGGAACTGTCATTCAAACTGAAGATGAAATCGCAGCAATTACGATGGCCATTGGTGCAAACTATGGTGGTGTACGTGCTTTAACAGCATCTGCAGGACCAGGGCTTTCATTAATGATGGAAGGGATCGGTTTAGCAGGAATGACTGAAACACCTGTTGTTATTGTTGATACACAACGTGGTGGTCCAAGTACTGGATTGCCTACAAAACAAGAGCAAAGTGATTTGAATGCGATTATTTACGGTACGCACGGTGAAATTCCGAAAATTGTACTTGCACCTAGCACGATTGAAGAATGTTTTTATGATACTGTGGAGGCTTTTAATTTAGCTGAAATTTATCAATGTCCTGTTATTATTGTAACTGATTTACAACTATCTCTTGGTAAACAAACTGCTGAGAATTTAGACTTTGAAAACATTGAAATTGATCGAGGTAAAATTGTAAGTGAAATTGAGTCTCGTGAAGACGGAAAGTTATTTAAACGTTATGAAATTACTGAAGATGGAATTTCACCACGTGCCATTCCAGGAACTAAAAATGGAATATATCATGTGACAGGTGTTGAACATGATGAAGAGGGACGTCCATCTGAAGCGGCTGATAATCGTCAAAAAATGATGGATAAACGTTTGAGAAAATTGAATAACATTCAAGTCACTAATCCAATATTAGTAGATGCTCCACATGAAACTCCGGATTTACTAATTATCGGTATGGGATCAACAGGTGGAACCATAGATGAAGCAAGAACTAGATTGGATAAGGACGGGATTTCAACAAACCACGTCACTGTGCGTTTAATGCATCCTTTCCCAGCATCAGAAATGAAACCATATATTGAGAAAGCTAAAAAAGTCGTAGTAGTTGAAAATAATGCGACTGGTCAATTGGCTTCTTTAATTAAACTACATGTTGGATATGCTGATAAAATTGAGAACCATCTTAAGTATGATGGGAACCCATTTTTACCTTCTGATATTCATGAAACTTGTAAGGAGTTGAAATAAATGGCTACATTTAAGGAATTTAGAAATAAAATCAAACCTAATTGGTGTCCTGGGTGTGGAGATTTTTCTGTACAAGCTGCAATTCAAAGAGCGGCAGCTAACACAGGATTAGAACCTGATGATTTAGCAGTCGTATCAGGTATAGGTTGTTCTGGAAGAATATCTGGTTATATCAATGCAAATGGACTTCATGGAATTCATGGACGTTCTCTTCCAATTGCTCAAGGGTTAAAAATGGCTAATCGTGAATTAACAGTCATTGCAGCAGGTGGAGATGGCGATGGTCTTGCAATAGGTACTGGACATACTGTTCATGCTATTCGTAGAAATATGAACATCACATATATTATCATGGACAATCAAATTTACGGTCTTACGAAAGGTCAAACTTCACCACGAAGTGCTTTTGGTTTTAAAACTAAGAGTACTCCAGAAGGTTCTAAGGAAGCTGCTTTACCACCATTAGAGTTAGCTTTATCATCTGGTGCAACTTTCGTAGCTCAATCCTTTTCAAGTAATTTAAAAGAAATGACAAACATTATTGAAGAGGGAATTAAACATGATGGTTTTTCCTTTATTAATGTATTTAGCCCTTGTGTTACATTTAATAAAATTAACACATATGATTGGTTTAAAGAAAATATCGTAAGTGTTGAAGATATTGAAAATTATGATTCTTCCGATAGAATCATGGCTATGTCTAAGTTGATGGAAAACAATGGTATGTTAACAGGTATTATCTATCAAGATAAAACCAGAACAAGTTACGAAAATCATGTAGCAGGTTTTAAAGAAGAAGGGTTAAATAAACAGGATTTAAACTTATCAGAAGAAGAATTTGACCAATTAGTGGCTGAATTTAGATAATTGTTTGAACTTTTGTGAAGCATATGGTGTAAACCATATGCTTTTTTGTATAATTAAAAATTGACGGTATTTTTCCAATGGCAATGGATTGTTATTTGGATTTTTGTATCAAAAAGCAGATTTTATTTTTGGATATAATATAAATATAAATTATTTTGAAATAGGAAGGAAGAAACTACCATGAAACAAGTTCCAGTTGGAGTATCCGCACGTCATATCCATTTATCTCAAGAGCATATCGCAATTTTATTTGGGAAAGAAAATGAACTAACTATACTAAAAGATTTATCACAACCTGGTCAATATGCAGCAAATGAAACAGTCAAAGTAGAAGGTCCTAAGAACTCCTTTGAGAAAGTTCGAATATTAGGTCCTGCCAGAAGAGAAAGTCAATTAGAAATCTCTAAAACAGATTCTTTTTATTTAGGTGTACAATCTCCAGTACGTGAGTCTGGGGATATAGAGGGTTCACCAGGCATAAAAGTTATTGGACCTGCAGGAGAGGTACGACTAGATAAAGGAGTTATTATTGCCGCACGTCATATTCATTTTCATACAAGTGATGCTGAAAAATGGGGAATTCAAAACAAACAATTATTGAAAGTGAGAGTAAGTGGAGAACGTCCTTTAATATTTGAAGATGTCATTGCTAGAATATCTGATGATTATGCGCTAGATATGCACATTGATACGGATGAAGCAAACGCAGCTGGCATAAATAATTGTGATACTGCTGAAATTATTGACTAATAGAATGGACTATGTTCTTTAACAAGCATCCTTGAACTGGCAACAACCGTCTGTTATCGCCATGGAGGCTCGCTAATAGTCGAGTATTCTTTAAAAAAGTTTCTGCAGATGTTATAATAAGAAGAATGTTTATTTTTAGTGAAAGGGTGTTGTAACATGTCTGTTAAATCCGATAAGGATTTTTCTATATATTTTAATCCTCCTTCTTTAAGCGACGCTAAAAAAAGAGGAAATGAAGATGTAAAGGTTCATTATAATTTTTCTATACCTGAGGAAATGACAGGTTTTGGTATAGGAAAAAAATATTTAATTCGAACTTATGGCTGTCAGATGAATGAACATGATTCAGAAACAATGAAGGGCATGTTAGAGCAAATTGGTTATGAAGCAACAGAAGAAGCTTCTAATGCTGATATTATTCTTCTTAATACGTGTGCTATTCGTGAAAATGCTGAGGAAAAGGTTTTTGGACAGTTAGGTAGTTTAAAACATCTTAAAAAGGAAAACCCGTCCCTTATTTTAGGGGTCTGTGGATGTATGTCACAGGAAGAAAACGTAATAAATAGAATTTTACAAAAACATAATTTTGTAGATTTAATATTTGGAACACACAATATTCATCGTTTACCTCATTTAATAAAAGATTGTTATTTCAATAAAGAGATGGTTGTTGAAGTTTGGTCTAAAGAAGGCGATATCATTGAAAACCTTCCTAAAAAGAGGGAAGGTATGAGAGCTTGGGTTAATATTATGTACGGCTGTGATAAGTTTTGCACGTATTGTATCGTTCCCTATACTAGAGGAAAAGAGAGAAGTCGAAGACCAGAAGATGTCATAGCAGAAGTACGAGATTTAGCTCGCCAAGGATTTAAAGAAATTACGTTATTAGGTCAAAATGTCAATGCGTATGGTAAGGATTTTGAAGATATAAATTATCGTTTTGGTGATCTAATGGATGATATTCATAAAATAGATATTCCAAGAGTTAGATTTACAACTTCTCACCCACGAGATTTTGATGATCATTTGATAGAAGTATTGGCTAAAAAGGGTAATTTAGTAGAACATATTCACTTACCTGTTCAATCTGGAAATACAGAAATGTTGAAAATCATGAGTCGTAAATATTCTCGTGAACATTATATGGAGCTCGTCTCTAAAATTAGAAAAGCAATTCCTGATGTTGTTTTAACTTCAGATTTTATTGTTGGCTTCCCTGGAGAAACAGAAGAGCAATTTGAAGATACAGTTTCTCTAGTTAAAGAAGTTGGGTATGATTTTGCTTATACCTATATTTATTCAGCTAGAGAAGGTACACCTGCTGCTAAAATGAAAGACGATGTACCTGAAGAAGTCAAAAAACAGCGACTGCAGCGTCTAAATGAAGCAGTAGCAGAGTCAAGTTATAAACAAAATGCAAAATTACAGGGGCAAACAGTTGAAGTACTTGTAGAAGGTATAAGTAAAAACAATGCAAAAGTTCTAAGTGGTAGAACACGTACAAATAAATTGGTCCACTTCGAGGGTACAGAGGATTTAATTGGTCAATTCGTCCATGTTAAAATAAATAAAACAACAACTTGGTTTGTTAGTGGAAACATCATAGTACATGAAGCTGTATAGTTTGGTTACACAACAATATAGTTAATATAAAATGGTAGGAGCGTGAAGACTTTGTCAGAGGCAAAACAACGTGTTAATGAACATGGCATGCCAGAATACACCATTACTGAATTGGTTGTAAGAGATGATATATTAAAAAAAGCGAAGGAATTAGCTAGTTTAATTTCAACAACAGACGAAGTAAGAATGTATAGAGAAGCAGAGAAAAAAATAAACAGCAGTGAAAAAATCCAAAATATGATTAGTGATATTAAGAAAAAGCAAAAGGAAGTTGTTGCTTTTGAATCGTTTGAAAATCCTGAAATGGTTAAAAAGATAGAAACAGAGCAAACAGATCTGCAAGATGAGTTAGATAATTTACCAATTGTGCAACAGTTTCAACAAACACAGAGTGATATCAACTATTTACTTCAATTAGTTGTATCAGTAGTTAGAGATACCGTCTCGGAAAAAATCAACCTAGATTCAGAGGTTGCACCACCGCCTTCAAATTGTAGTGAATAATTAAAAAAGCATTATATCCTTGGTAGATAGGGTATAATGCTTTTATTTATATTCAAGTACAATGATCATTCAGTTATTTCTTCACTTTTTCTGGTATACATTCATGAAACTATATGTTTAGGTATCATTTTAATAAAGGTTGATACATCATGATCGCATGATTCTCAGTTAAATACTGATCATCAATATATTCGTTATCTAAATTAAATACTTTACGATGGATTAGGTTGTGTCGTACATAATCTCCCCAGTATTCCTGTGTTATAGAATGGTCTTTTTCGTATACTTCATATTTATGAATGGGTTGTTTAGTTGTTCTCCATTCTCCAAATAGATGATCTTTTTCTATACTAAGGTAAAGTTGATAGGGGTGGTCAGTAGGGTTGTAGATTTGCAGGTCTAAATAATTATAAGAACAAGTAGCCCCACTACCAAAAGGTTGTGTTCTTTTTGCATCAGGGAATACGTCATAGCTGTGTCGATGACGTTCTGTTACAACTAATGGAGTATGAAGTGTAATCCAGTATATTAAATTAGAGAGCTGACATAAACCACCACCTGTACCTATCTGGAATTTTCCGTAGTGTAAAACCATACCATCTACATAACCTTTTTGTTTCGTTATTTTTCCGATTAGTTTCCAATAAGAGAACGTTTCACCTGGTTTAATAGCAATTTTATTCAGCTTTTTTAATGCTATTTTTAAATTTATAACCTTGTTATGCTGCATCCACATATCAACATCTTTAAGTTTCCTTAATGTGGGGGTTTTGTGATTGAAAACGGTAAATGGTAAGAGAGCATGATTATATTGACAAGCAAATTTTGTACTTCTTTTAACCCAATCTAAATACCTTTTATATGTATAAAATTTAGAACCTAACCATATACGAATAGAAGAACGAAGTTTTGGTCTCATATATATGAGCGGTTTTGTTTCCATTGATTGATCACCTCATTGATGAATTAAACATATAATCCAAGTATACAATATCACATCCAATTTAGAATTACAGAAAAGAACATTAATTTTTTTCTCGGTTAGAAAGGAGATAAAAGTATGAGATTAACATGCGTGGTTTTATTACTTTTCTTCTTAACAGCTTGCAATCATAGTAATTTAAACTTGGAAGAAGAGTTGGTGCAGATTAAAGAGGAAAACATGAAGCTAGTAAATCAATTAGATCAAATTAGCAATGAAATAGACTTGCTTAAAGAAGAGAATTCAACTATATTACAGAATTTGGAGCAGTTAAAAAAAGTTAATAATCAATTAGAAGCTGATAATAAGAAGTTACAAGATGAAAATGAAGATTTAAAAGATCAAATATTAAACATAGAAAAGGAAGGCGATTCTTCACAAGATTCATCTCAAATTAGTGAAGAAGATTTAATATTAAATAAGGCAAATGAAATCATATTGTTACTAGAAGCGGAAGATATGTCACAATTGTCTTCATTTATACATCCCAATAGTGGTTTAAGATTTTCCCCTTACCTTTATGTTAATGTTAATAGTGATTTAGTGTTTACCTCTAATCAAATACTTGGTTTTATGACAGATAACAATGTATACACTTGGGGAAATTATGATGGTTCTGGTGATCCGATACAATTAACTCCTGCTGATTATTATAATGCTTTTGTTTATAGTGCTGATTTTGCCAACCCAGAGCAAGTTAGCTACAATCAAATATTAGGAACTGGAAATATGATTCAAAATCAATTTACAGTTTACCCTAATGCAAATATCGTGGAATTTTATTTTTCAGGGTTTGATCCTCAATTTGTGGGAATGGACTGGCAAAGCTTAAGATTAGTTTTTGAAGAATACAATGGAGAATGGTATATTGTTGGTATAATTAAAGGGACTTGGACGAGTTAATTCGATCCTAGATCGTGGACTTATGAGAAGAACAAGAATGATTAAAAAGCCGTAATTCCTTGAAATAGGGATAACGGCTTTCTAAATTTTTTAGCATTATTGACAACACAAAATGCCTTCTCCAGACTCTATATTAGACTTTAGACTGCTCAATGCTTGCTCCCATGCTTTGATATGCCACTCTTTAGCTTTAATCCAAACATCTGTGTCATTCCAACCCGTATGGTCTAGAATTAGTTTTGTACCATTTTCATAGGGTATGAAAGAGGTTTTAACCATGGTAAGTGCTGTTTCATCATTCATCACATCATTGAATTCGTCTGGACCTTTCCATTGAAACTCTAAAAAACTAGGTTTTTCAAAATTTAGTATTTTGCATCCAATCGTGCTCATGCTGTTTTTGTTCGTTGGATCAAAGTAGAGTTCGTATTTTCCATTGTCCTTTAATTGTATTTCTGCTGCTGGTGCAAACCATTTTGTGATTCTATCAGATTCTGTCCAAGCCTTCCAAACTAGTTCAATATCAGAATTTATAAATATTTCTGTATGTATTGCCATGAAAACTACTCCTTTCAACAAAGCTAATTCTATAATAGATTGTCTTTTCATTATACCATCGTTTCATCACAATCAAATATTTTGCTAACATAATAGTTGGATGCTTTATTCTCACATTTTCCCGTTCATCTAACTGACTATATATAAGTTTCTTATATATAAATTACATTAATATCATCTGTTACGCGCTTCGCGGTTAGTAAAGGTAGGAGTTAATAGTGGGATAAAGGATTTGTTTTCACAAAGTTATAACTACATTTCCCTTTTTATGTCCTTTTTCGACATAACCGTGAGCTTCGGCTGTTTGTTCTAATCGATACTGTCTATCAATGACAGATTTTAACTTTTCCGCCTCAATAAGCTCTTTGAGGAAATTTAATTCTTCAGTCCTACCTGGTGTTATACCACTTTTTACTTTTTTGCTGCCTATCATTGAAGTATAAAGCATTTGAACAATCTGTGGAAAATGAATAACAGCTAATACATAAACTCCTTTTTGCTTAAGCGAGCTTTTACAACGTGAAAACAACGTCTTGTCTACTGTGTCAAAAATAATATCATAGGTTTGACCGTTTTTGGTAAAATCCTCTTTCGTGTAATCAATGACCTTATCGGCTCCCAAAGATTTCACCAATTCTAAATTCGTAGTACTGCATACTCCGGTAACTTCTGCCCCAAAGTACTTGGCAAGCTGAACTGCAAAAGTACCTAAACTTCCAGAAGCACCATAGATAAGGACTTTTTGACCACTCTTAATATTTCCTTTTCTAAGGAAATACAAAGCAGATGCTGCTCCAAAAGGAACGGATGCGGCTTCCTCATAGGTCATATTTGACGGTTTTATTACAATCGGACCCTCTTCTGATAAACATACGTACTCAGAATAAGTACCTTTTCCACAAAATCCATAAACTTGGTCACCTTTCCTAAACCGTTTTACATTTTTACCTACTGATTCAATTTCTCCTGCTAGATCCATACCTAATAATGTTTTCTTTGGTTTTCTGAGACCTATAGCTATTTTTGAGATGGGCCAGAGAGGCAAGGTTGCTCTGGTACCATTTCGCATTCTCGCGTCTCCTGAAGATACTGTTCTCGCATATACTTTTATTAGAACTTCATTGTCATTTGGAATGGGTTTGGCCATCTCTTTTAATTCAAGAACATCAGGCGAACCATATTTCTGATATACAATTGCTTTCATAATTCTCCTCCAATTTTTCTTTGATATGGTCATTCACTTTTATATTTATACGTTTACTATGTTTTTAGTTTCAATATATTTTTTATATTCAAACAATATTTCTTTTAGTACTTTGAAATTCCGTTTTAAACCTGGGCATTTTTATACCTCATTATTGTGGCTGTTAAGGGCAAATGATCAGAAGCTATTGCTAAACTTGTTTTTACTTCTGTTTCTATTATCTTTAGTTCTGGACTTATGAATATGTAATCCAACCTCGATCTCGGACGAATGGATGGATAAGTGTATCCTGATCCTTTTCCTGCAACAAGCCAAGCATCCTGCACATGATTGGTTAATTTGTACCATGCTTGTGATTCTGGTTTCATATTCCAATCCCCCATGAGTATAACAGGGAGTTTAGTATTATGAATTAGATTTGAAATATAATTAGTTTGTTTCTTATGAAAATAACGATTAAGACTTAAGTGTGTTACCAAGAATTGAAGTAATTTCCCCTCAATTTGAATGGTTGTATTAAGTAGAGATCTTTTTTCAACTAGTCCAGGTACAAAATTAAAAGAATGGAACTTTTTAGTTATAATAGGGAATCTTGAAAGAAGAGCGTTTCCATATTGACGTGCAGATTTTGATTTTTTGGAATTGATAGAAATGGAAGGAATAAAAGCATAATCTAACTTTAATTGTTGTGCAAGCCAGTGTATTTGATTTTTATTTAAGCTTCGATTTGAAAAATGTTTATCCACTTCATTAAGACCAATAACGTCTGCTTTGCTATTTTCAATTACATTAGCTATCCTGTAAAGATCTACTTTTTTATCCATTCCTTTGCAGTGATGAATGTTAAATGTCATGACTTTGATTTTCAAAATATTAGACCTCCTTTAAACTATGACTATATTTCCAAATCCACAAACTCACTCACATCATGTTCTTTTTTCAATTCTCTATACAAATAGTTTTGTTTTGTAATTCTAGGATCACTATGATCTAACGTATCTGAGATATGATCTAAAGGAGCCCCATTAGCATAAGCAGTTCTTGCAAAAAAATGTCTTAGAAAATGGGGAGTGACTCTTTCACCTTGAACCGTTTTTAAACCAGCATCAGCCAATTGTTTTGATAGAGTTGTAGATAAACTTGATAAAGAATATCTTTTACCATGACGATTCGGATAGAAGGGGGAGTCATCTTTTGGATTCAATTCCACATCTAAACCAATCCTACTTCTATATTCTAGTAACTCTTCTAAAACATAATCCTTTATTAATGCATGGCGAACTTTATCTCTTTTTGTGATCGTTTTTAAATAGTGCTTTTTCCGCTTTGAATCGTAATATAAATCCGACCAACTTGGTGTAATGATCTCTGCTAGACGTAAACCGCTAGTTGCAAGCAGCATAATAATTGATTTTACTTTTGGGTTATTTTCATAATATTGAATTGTTTGCTTCATTTGTTCTACGGATATATCCCTTTCAACAACTTCTGTTTTATTTACTCTTACTGAATAAAATCCTCTGCTTAAATCCTTTTTTGTATATTTTTCTTGATAACACCATTTTAAAAAACTCTTTACAATGTTTAGTTTTTTTGTAATCGTACTACTTTTATCGTACATTTTTTCGATATGTAGTTGATATCCTTCCACATTTCTACGACTTAACTGACGGATGTCTTCTACTTCATATTGCTTAATCACTTTTAAAAATTGTAGTAATTCTCTAATATACTCTTTTTTAGACTTTTCTTTTCTGTTTTTTCCTCTCATATGTATATATACATAGATCATTTCAAAGTTACTTAAATGTCTGTAATCGTAATTCCCATCCTCATCCTCATTTTGCGAGAATTTTCGATAAATCGATGGATACCCTTCCTCATTTAATAATAGATAAAACATCTCCTTCATATTTTTTTCTAAAAAACGACCACTATCAAATTTATTAAACATTAATTCATTTAACTTTACTTTCAAAAGTATCACCTACGAAATATAAAATATTAAATTATATTATATCAAATTAATTATCAAAAGGTATATAAATATTTAAATTATTAATTTATATTTAACCTAAAATAATAGGTTATTAGTTTAGTTTAGATATAACTTATGCATTTATTAAATATGTGATATTAATTTAAAAAGTTATATTGATATGGTATAATCAAAGAATGTTTCTTTATGGTATATAAATTTATAAATATTTTCGTAATTAAGATGAATATATAAGTTGAAGGAATTGAATGAAAGCTGATGGTGATTAAAGTTGAAAAAATACATGAATATTAATGAGGTAGCAAAAGAGTTTAATATTAGTAAAACTTCAGTTTACAAGCTGATGGAGCATACTAATACAGAAAAAAGGTTGGAGCCTATTAATAGAGAAACCCATAGAGGGGATGGGGGATACAAGTTTAAAGTCCAGGATGTGGAGAGGATCAAGGCGTTTTACAAGAAAAAAGATCTGACTTCTTCAGATGCTGCAAAAATATTAAACGTTTCCACCACCTATGTACATAAATTAATCAAGAATAATGAGTTGGAGTATTATGAGGGTGAATACAAGGGAAAACGAACGTTTTTCATTAAAAAAGAAATGATAGAGCAGTATAAATTGGAACATCCAGAGCTAGCAAAAAAAGACGTGATTTATCATAAAAAAGAGGGGCTGTTTCTGTTTCAGCCTTTTAAAAAAGAAGGCCAACTAGCACGTATTTATAAAATAGATAGTAAAGGGAGAAAAGTAGAGGCTTTTCTTATTACTGAAAACGGAGAAGAGATTTCACTTGAAAGAGGGGAAGAGGAAGGATGGAAACGGGAAGTTGTTTTAGAACAGAAAAAGAATATCGCAACTTATGGAACAGCAAAATTTCATTTCCCAAAACCAGCCTCTATAGATTCATTGATTTATGATATT
Source organism: Chengkuizengella sediminis (assembly GCF_010078385.1). Classification (NCBI taxonomy): domain Bacteria; kingdom Bacillati; phylum Bacillota; class Bacilli; order Caryophanales; family Paenibacillaceae; genus Chengkuizengella; species Chengkuizengella sediminis. The sequence continues at coordinate 168,863 of NZ_SIJC01000001.1, read as the reverse complement.
ATTGTTGAATTGCTAAAGCACGTTGGAGTTAACAATATTAAAATTGAAGTCGGAGATAACATATTGGTTGAAGTAAAAAAATCAGAGCTTCGAGGAGTCCATTCTCAGACACACTTTGATTTTATTGATACGCTTAAAAAGTTTCTTGTTGAGGGGAAAGTGATAGAAAAATATGATGGGATATTAATAGATACTGGTTTGACTCCGATGACTTTTTACATGGATGAGGAATTGAAAGAAAAAATAATGAATGAAATAAACGAAACAGGTGTATCTATGCATGAGTGGTTTGAACGTAAAATGAATGTCAAGTGAAATTCTAAATCATCATAGCGGTGACTATTACAGTCACCGCTTATATCCATTAATAAGCAAATGCTATATTGATATAAAGATGATTTTTCTTCAATAATTTTATTTAAGGTGGTCCTATAGAATAAATAAGATTTTTATTCAGCCGCATAGGTTCTCCTTCAATATATTCGTCAGCTGTTGCACTACTGCTTCTAATTAGATAATCTGATTTATCAATGATATAGGTAAATTCTACATCTTTTAACTCTCTATTATAATATTCGCTTATATCATAGGAAGGTAAACTAATTTTCACCTCATAAATAAAGGGATCTTGACTTAATTCAAATTTTATGTCTTCTGTATTTGAATTATAGACAATTTCAAGGTTATTAGTTACTAATCCTACATCACATTCACAAGGTTTATAATAATTAGAATTCTTATCCTCACCTAAATGACTGTCATAGAATAATATACGGTTATTATGATCACTGTAATATTGATTTATAACATGTTTGATTTTGTTATACGCTTTTTTTTCTGTATAAAATTTTGGTGTAGATTCTCCTATGATTTCTATTTCCCAGCTTTGTAAATCTATAAACCACTGTATAATTTTGTCTTGATCCCCGCTTTCTAACAGATCTTTAGATAATAATTCAGGCTTTTTAATAGCATTTATGATGTTATTTACTTCATCAAATGTGTTAATCCCAAGATCGCCAGCTATGAAATCCTCATTCGATTCACTTATAGTGACTTCATCAAGAAGTTCATAATTCATTACGTTACCATTCTCATGAAAATAAGAGACAACCTTTTCGATAGTACCATTATGATTCCAATATAAAAATAATTGAATCTGCATATCTCCAATTTCAAGTCCTTCATAATCAATTTCATCTACAGTACCTGGTTTTCTCTTATATCCTTCACTTTTTACATCATATCTCCAAACACCTTTTTTTATATTATTAGAGCCTTGACTACTATCATTTGGTCTACCTATTAATTCAACGATTCTGTTTTGAGTCATATTAATATCAATATATTTCTGGATATTTTCTTGATTAATTTCTATAGACTCAACTTCTGCTTCATCTTCATTAGACATCTCAAATACGGTAAATCCTGTAATGATAATTCCTAAAGTGATTACACTTGAAAGAAGTATCCATTTCCACGATTGTTTTTTAAACATAAGAATCCTCTCTATTCTTGATTTCATATCTGATAGACCAGCGGACATTCCTATGGATCGAGGAATGAGGGTTGGTTTTGATACTTTACTTAATACACTGAGAAGTGTATTTCCGTACGCTAAATGTTCGTCTTGTTTTAAATGTGATAAAACGGAGGCATCACAGGATAACTCGCAATCTTTACGCATTTTGTAAAAGCTGTACCAAATGATTGGATTAAACCAGTGAATAGCTTGAACAATCATGCTCATCCAATGAATGAGGATATCATTTTTCTTGAAATGTGTTAATTCATGCATTAGCACATATTTCTGTTCGTTTCTTGATAAGCTTTGAAATAATTTCTTAGAAATCACAATTTTAGGTATAAAAAATCCTACAATGGACGGTGTCTCTACCTTGTTATCATAGACCAATTGTATATTGGAACGTACATTTAATTTTGTTTTGCATTCTTCTAAAAGCGCTAATATATCTTCGTGCCTACACTTTGTTTGTTTGGATAACCTCCAGTTATATTGGAAATTCACCATCAAAAAGAATAGAAAAACGATCAAGACACCGGCAAACCATACAATACCTAATGAATTAAGAGTAAGGTAGGAGTTGGTAACTTCTGTCTGTAATTTATCATTATGACCTTCTCCAACTACTGTACTTAATTCTTTATTTAAATGAGTCAATGCTTCACCACTAAGCTGAGATTCATTAGGTTCATTTAAGGTTGAACCCACAGCATTGACCTTGATGATTTGTTTATTTAAGGTAGTTAAGGTTGTTTGATCATTATCCTGAATTTGAATAGATTCGTTTAAAGTATCTGTAATAGAAGGAAGCAAGATAGATATACTCAATGAACTTTCAAAATGATATGGAATCATAAGTCTTATGATCAACAGAAGCCAAATGTAATAGTGCCAATGTGCAGAAAGTTTATCATTTAGGGTTCTTTTTATACAAAGAATGACTATTGCTATAATACTCCCTATGATAGAAAAGTTTAAAACAATTGAAAATAAATTTTGTATATCCATTCTTTCACCACTCTTGTTATAGAGGTAAGTCAATTGATAAGAGCATCTGATAAGTAATACCCTTGAAAATTAATCGCCTACCTCTTTTTGTTTAAGCATCTTTCTTAATTCTTCAATTTCTTTTTCCGTTAACTTCTCATTTTTAATAAAATTTAATATAAACATTTGACGTGAACCAGCATAGATCTTTTTTAAAAAAGATGTTGTCTCTCTTTTCCGGCATTCCTCGGCAGAGAGAAGAGGGAAAAATTGTTTAAAACGACCTTCTCTTTTAACACCCAACACTTCTTTTTTTACTAAACGGTTGATTAAAGTGTGTATCGTTTTGGGATTCCACTCTGTTGCATCCTTGAGCTGTTCAATAATTTCAGCTGAAGTTAAAGGAGATTTTTTCCATAATTCCTCCATGATTACCCATTCAGCATCTGATATTTTAGAATGATTACTCATATGAAACTCCTCCTTGGCTGTTTTCTTAATACTACTGATGTAATACTTATAGAATATATTACACTCGTAATATTACAATTGTCAATAGAAATGTTTCAAGAAAAAAACAATAGCATATTAAAACTTAAATTAGGTTTAGAATTTAATATCAAATATATAATATATACTTATGAGATTTTATGCCAAATAAAAAAAAGCCAATTGGCTTTTTTTTGGAATACGTAATTTTAGTTAGTTTCTGATCTTTGAACAATACATTGATAACCTTACTTACTTAAATATGCAGACAGCTTCCACAATTCCATTTCAAAATCACATAAAATATCTTGTAGTAAGTTTGAAATACAGATTTGTTTTTCTTGATCAGCTAATTCAATCCCATTTTTCAGATCAAAGATTAATTTAGAGAGATCATCGGAAACAGATTGCACCATTTCAAGCGCTTTTAGTCCATTTTTTGCTTCTTCTATGGAAGCCAATTGTAAATATTCCTTCATTGTAGCAGCTGGTATCATATTAAATGCCAACATTTTTTCTGCAACTTCGTCAATAAATGTTGCCACCTCACCATATAATTCTTCCGAAGCTTTGTGCAGTTCAAAAAAATGTTCTCCTGTTACAAACCAGTGATAATTGTGTAGTTTTGTATACATCACATTTAAATTTGCCAATAATTCATTTAAACTATTTCTTAGATCAGTCATCAAATCACTCCCTTAAATATACACAGTAATAAGATAACCAAAATAAGTTATATTATGACTAGTTAACCCATTCAACAATTGAATCTATAGATTGTCTTGTTTTGGGACGCGGTGTTTCAACCCTATAACCAAATGTTACCATGCAAGAAATACCAAATCCTGAAGTAGGCATAAGCCCCTCTTCTATAAGAATTTTTTCTGCTCTCTCTTTTTGAAACCCTTCCATTGGACAAGAATCGATTCCTATCATTGCTGCTGATGTCATCATGTTTCCTAATGCAATATATGTTTGTCTTGCTCCCCATTCAAAAAATAAATGCTCTGCATCTTCTAGTTTAAAATCGTGTTTTATAAAGTCTTTATAAAATTTACTTTTCATTTCGATAATTTCTTGTGGCAATTTTTGAACATCTTTCATCATGGTTTGGATATATTCAGCGTTGTAATTAAGATGTTCTTTTGTACGAGAAAGTACAATAACAAAATGGCTGGCTGAAGGGATTTGTTTTTGACCACCCCAACTAACAGATTTCATTTTTTCTCTAAGCTCCTCGTTCTGAATAACAATAAATTTCCATGGTTCGAAACCAAATGAACTAGGAGAAAGCCTGCCCGTCTCCAAGATAAAGTTAAAGTCGTCTTCAGAAATTGTTTTTTGGGGATCAAACTCTTTACTCGCGTGTCTGTATTCGAAGGCATTTAGAATATCTTCTTTATTAAGGTTTGTTTTTAATTTCATGTTTAATTATTTCTCCTTTTTTTTATTCATTTTTATCTTTTAAGAGGTGATATCATCGCTTGATTAGAGTATAATCTCAATAGAGTAAAAATGTAAGTACGCACATTTTTGTGCTATAGTATCAATAAATATACTATTAAAAGAAAGGAACTTGTTATGAAATCATCAGATAAGAATGATCTTTGGTACTCCTTCTTAGATAAGTATTCGTGTCCAGTAGAAGCTACAGTTGATGTTATAGGTGGCAAATGGAAGAGTGTCATTATCTATTATTTATTAGATGGTGAAAAAAGATTTAATGAATTAAAAAGATTAAATAACGGAATAACTCAAAGAATGTTAACACTTCAGCTTAGAGAATTGGAAGCGGATGGAATCGTCCATCGTGAAGTTTATCGGGAGGTTCCACCTAAAGTCGAGTATTCATTAACAGAATTTGGACAAGAGTTAAGTCCATTAATCCTCATGTTGAGAAACTGGGGGATTCATAACATGGAGAAGGTCTTAGAGAATAGATCAAATTATAACAAATAAGTTCGATCAAATTTTTCATCCCAAATAAAAAAAATTCTATACTAGTCCCGATATTTTTTAATGCTGAAACTTAAGTTTGTTCTAATTACAACTAGGAGGATATTTTATGATAAAAGCAATAGTATTTGATTTTGACGGAACGATTCTTGACACTGAAACTCCATGGTTTGATGTTTATTTGGAAACTTATAAAGAATACGGTGTAGATTTACCAATTGAAGTCTGGAGTCAAGTGATTGGAACAGATGGAGTTCATATTTTACATGATTATTTACTGCAAAATGCCACGAAAGAAGTTGATCTTCAAGAAGTTAGAGATATTACAAGTAAAAAACATAAACAAGTGATGGAAAAGAAGGAGTTGCGTCCAGGAGTTGAAGATTACTTTTTTGAAGCTAAAGAAATGGGATTGCAACTAGCTATTGCTTCAAGCTCAAGTCGTGAGTGGGTGGAATATTTTCTAAATAAATTTAATATTAAACAATATTTTGAAATCTTCAAAACATCTGATGATGTGAAAAATGTAAAGCCTGATCCGGCACTATACCTTGAAGCAATAAAGGCATTGGGCATATCTGCAAATGAAGCAATTGCAATTGAAGACTCTCCAAAAGGAGCACAAGCTGCTAAAGGTGCTGGTTTACATTGTGTTACAATTCCGAATGACATTACGAAGTTATTACCTTTTGAAAATGTTGATTTACAAATTATGTCCATGGCGGATGTATCTTTGGAATGGGTGATTTCACAAATTAATCATAATTAATTAAAATTATATTATTTGAATGATGTAGAGGGGGTTAATCCCCTCTAATGGGTAACAAAAACAAGGGAAAATCTTGCTTTTTTTTCATTAACAGGCTCATCAATTTGAATATTATATTATTTATAAAGTCATTTTCAGACTTATACAAACTCCTTTAATATCCTCCCTTACTGTTTTAAACAAATATCATTAAAGTTAACCCCGGTAATTGAAATCCCAACAGCAAAAACATTACAAATTGAATACATTACTGAGTATCTGCAATAAAATTTTAGACAGAATTGATTAAGCATTATTGGAACCACCAAAAGGGGCTACAAAGATCAAAGGGACAGTTTTATTGTTTTATTACAGACTGCATTGGATAAACGAAACTGTTGCATATTGTTCTATCAAAACCGTTCTAATAGGGCTACGACTATTTTTATTAAAAATAGTTATACGTACAAGCAAATATGTTTGTTTATGTATACGATATATTGATTATAAATTAAGGAGGTGCGCTTAATATGACCGTACCTGTATTTTTCAAACAAGAAGCTGAACCTATTATTATTCCAGAAAGTGGAGAATTTGTAACGTTGCTTAGTTTGCCTATACCAGCGTGTTATAAACATTGTGTAATTAAAATTGATACTTTTTTTGAATTGAATTTTTTAGTTCAGTCAGCAGAAACATTACAGCAAGGTGAACCTTTTAAGTTAGCTTTGAACTATCAATTGCTTGATGGGTTTGGTGAAAATTGTAATGAAATAACACCTATTTTAGCTGAAACCATCTCTGGTACTCCAGCAGGGTTGGTTTCTGAAGAAGAAACTAAACAGTTATTTCAGGTAGAAAGCAATACAACACCTAATGCAACAGTTATTACAAATCCTCTAGTTAATGAAGTAGTTTATTTAGTAGCGAATATCAATGAAACTCAAGGTGGAGTTTTTGTGCCTAGAGCACAGTTTAGAGCGATAAATGCATCAATACTTTCTTCAGTATAGCAATCAAAAATAGTTAAACGTACAAGCAAAAAGCTTCCCATCCTCATAGAATACAATATCTTCTCTGTAAGGGAGGTGAATAAAATAAAATGACAATTGCTTTTTTTGCTCAAACTGATGATCCACCCATTTTATTACCAAGGGATGGAGCAGTGGTAACATTATTGTCTTTGGATATACCGAAATGTTACAAATATAATTTATTAAAAATTGATGCTTTTTTTGAATTAAATTTTTTAGTAGGTTCTGAAGGAAGAGATTCAACACTTCAACAAAATGTTCCCTTTATGGTTGATTTAAACTATCAATTGTTTGATGGTGTTGGTGATGGATGTATTGCACTGACTCCTAATTTAGCAGAAACGATTAGTGGAACTGCCATTCTTGCATCTGAAAATGGAGAAGAACAGTTAGTAGATTTTGAAAGCAACACAACTCCAAACCTGACAATCGTTGCAGAAGGTTTAGTCAATCAAACTTTAACTTTGGTAGCAAATTTAAATAACATACAGGGTGGAGTAATTCTCCCATTTGTAGATTTTCGGTCAATAAATGTTACAGTTTTCCCTAATCAAAAACAAAAACACCTTTAAATTAATTCATAGTTGTCTGTAATGGCAATTATTTAAATAAATGCTATAACAATATAAAGAAGGGGGGAATTAATTCAATGACTTCTTCTATATTTTTTGTCCAAACAGGTGATCCAGTTATCCAATTACCTGAAACGGGTGAAGAGAGAGTGCTTTTAAACTTAGAAATACCAAAATGTTATAAACACAATTCTTTTAAAGTTGATAGTTTTTTTGAGCTCAATTTTCTATTAGCTGGAGCCACACCTCTACACGCAGTTGAACCTGGACCTTTTAAAATTGCTTTAGAATATCAATTATTGGATGGGTTAGGAGAAAACTGTAACGAAATTACATCTAGATTAGAAGAAACAATTAGCGGAACGGTTATAGTTGGGGCTGAAAATAAAAATATTGACCCTGTTCAATTTGAAAGTAATACAACACCAAACTTAACTGCTGTTTGTGAGCAACTGCAAGAATCATTTTATTTGGTTGCTAGTGTCAGAGAAATTCAAGGAGTGGCATTTTTACCAACCGTTCAATTTCGTTCATTAAATGCATATACAGTAAGGTTATGAGATTATAATCTAGTTTTTATTATTAAATAATTTTTGAGTTTATGTTGAAATATCATTTGTTTTAGTGTTTCCCATCCTAATATTTTTTTTGAATTTTTGAAATGTTAGTATAAGAGCGGATTTTTGTAACAAAAAGATCAAGTGTGAATATACTACTATTATAGCTTCTGCTCAACCTGATACGAATGTATTTTTAGTATCTAAAATTACACCTAAAAATACTGTAAATACTATGAAAGCATCTGGTGAGTATTTGCTTAATCAAAATATTTCAAAATTTAAATGCTAGAAGATCACTTATTTATAACCAACCCTAATTGAAAGCTTATTTCTTGAAGTTTTTAATCCTAAGGGGGTTAGAATAATAAGGATCGTTGCAACACCTGAAGATTGAGAAGTAGGATTAAACTAGGGGTATAATCTGAATAACTCTTTCAAAGTAGATTTACATTATCACTTATTTGATGATATGACTTTTTATTGCACATTAAATCCAAGTCTAACTGAAACCGATTGATAAAGATTTCGGGTTTAGTAGATTTTAAAATAAATGATCAACCCTTGCTCAATAGAGTGAGGGTTTTTATGAAGAAACAACCGTGGTTATACCATTAAATGATAACTTTATAAAGTTTTAAAATATTTTTATTTAAAATGTGAAACGATTGTCACATCAACTCCGTATTTCCATATGGGATCACAACGAAAGCGAATGTATTCTTAGATAGCATTGATTTGTTTTTGTCATAGTTATCTCTATAACATTTACAATTAGTATGTTTTTTATTGTATAAGGAATACTATCCAAAAGCTTTTGTAATTTGGAAAAGGGGGAGAATAAGTGCTTATCATTGAATTAGCAGCTATATTGTTATTTTCAAAAATAGCTGGAGATATTAGTGTAAGATTAGGGCAGCCAGCAGTATTAGGAAAATTATTAATTGGTATCGTATTAGGTCCAACTGTTTTAGGGATTGTTACGAATACAGATGTTTTAGAAGAAATCAGTCAAATTGGTGTTATCTTGTTAATGTTTATTGCAGGACTTGAAACGGATGTACAAGAATTTAAAAGAACGGGAAAAGCTTCTACATATGTAGGTGTATTAGGGATTGTTGTTCCACTAACTGCAGGTTATCTAGCAGGGATTTATATGGAATTACCAACATTGGAAGCTGTTTTTCTTGGATTGTTACTTTCTGCAACGAGTGTAAGTATTTCAGTTCAAGCTTTAAAAGAAATGGGTAAATTGAAGTCAAAAGAAGGTACTACGATTTTAGGAGCAGCCGTAATTGACGATATCCTTGTCATTATATCATTAGCATTTCTAATGAGTTTAGCTGGTGGAGATGTTCAGTTAGGGGAAGTTATTCTAAAGAAAGTGCTTTTCTTTGTTGTAGCTATTGGTTTGGCTTGGAAAGTAGTACCATGGGTGTTGAAAAAATTTGCTCCTCTTAAGGTGAGTGAGGCAGTTATATCTGCAGGATTAATTATTTGTTTCAGTTACGCCTTTCTTGCTGAATATGCGGGGGTAGCTGGTATCATAGGTGCTTATATCGCAGGTGTAGCAATTAGTTTAACCAACTATAAACATGAAGTATTTGAAAAAGTAGAAACGATTAGTTATTCCATTTTCGTACCCGTATTTTTTACATCTATTGGTGTTACGATTGAGTTTATAGGAATAGGAGATCAAATTTGGCTTATTGTTTTTCTCAGTATCATTGCAATCTTAACTAAGTTACTTGGTTCAGCAGTAGGAGCAAAACTTGCAGGTTTTAATTGGAGAAGTTCATTTGGAATTGGATCGGGAATGGTTTCTAGAGGGGAAGTGGCATTAATTATTGCGGCTATAGGATTAGAGGCAGCCTTATTAACTGAGAAGTTATTTGCAGTTATTGTAGTAGTGGTCTTAATTACAACTATTTTAACCCCACCTATGATGAAATTGTTTTTTCAAAAAAAATAAACTTAAATAAATTAACTACCCTTAGAACAAATTATATTGATTATTTGTGTTGACAAAAATCAAATTTGTAAGATAAGATACACTATATCAAAAATTATTGATTTATTGATAATAAAATATAATTTAAAGAGGGGGGGGACATACAAATGGAAATTAGATTGGCTGAGTTTAAAGATCTGATGCCTATTTTAAACATTTATAATCAGGGGATTGCAGATCGTATTGCTACTCTTGAAACAGAAGCGAAAAATATGGAATACATAAACAATTGGTTTAAAAATCGAGAAGAAAGATATGTGGTTATTGTAGCTGAAGAAAATGAACAGATTGTAGGTTGGGCATCTATTAATCCATATAATAATAGGTGTGCATATGATGGAGTAGGAGAAATAGCTATATATATTGAACGGGATAATCGTGGAAAGGGCATTGGAAAAGTACTTTTAAGAGAACTTGAATTGAAGGCAACACAATTTGATTTTCATAAATTATTACTCTTTACATTTCCTTTTAACAAGTTAGGTCAAGCTCTTTATTTAAAAATGGGGTATAGAGAAGTTGGGGTCTTTAAAAATCAAGGAATATTAGATGGGAAATTTGTAGATGTGATGGCGATGGAAAAAATTATTATAAATACATAATTTTTAAAATTAAAATGATATTTCTATTAAGCAGAAGTAATATAATATGGTTGGAACTTTTAAAGAAGATTGGAAATTATTGTGTTATACTTGATGAAGTATCTTAAAAAACTCAATGACTTGGCTAACTATTAAACCGCACCTGCTATAATGTTACTTTGATGAAAATGGCGAATTTATTAAAAAAAATTACATAGCAAAATATTAAAAGACATAAAAAATTTCACAGTATAAGATAGATAGGTTAATGATAATTAAACTAACTAACTTATTGGAGGGGATTAAAAATGAGTGGAATTGCTAAAACACCTCAGCCACCATATTATGCAGTGATCTTCTCTAACCAGCGAACAGAAGGTGACAATGGTTATGGTAAAATGGCTGACAAAATGGTAGAGTTGGCTTCCCAGCAACAGGGATTTTTAGGTGTGGAAAGTGCACGTGATGAGGGATTGGGCATCACCGTATCCTATTGGGATTCTTTAGATGCAATTAAAGTATGGAAGGTAAACTCAGAACACAAAATAGCTCAAGACAAAGGTATATCAAAATGGTATAAAAACTTCTCACTTAGGGTTTGTAAAGTAGAGAGAGATAAGTATTTCGAAATGTAGTTTCTTCAAGACTAATTATATGCATTTATTTTTTTACCCTAGCAAGCTCTTTGATCCTGTTTTATAATAATTAAAACAGGATTTTTTTTAGAGGGGGATTACATATACAGTTCAAGGATATATCGGAATAATCTTTTTTAGAAACCATATCTTATTTATGTAATCTTTCTGTCATAAAGTTTGACAAATCTTCAAGTAGTTATATCAGTATATCTAAGGAGGTCATATGAAATGAAGCAAATACACTCTTCTTTTCAAGATGCAGTTAAGAACATTCATGATGGTTCAACGCTTATGGTAGGTGGATTTGGATTAGTTGGCATTCCTGAAAACTTATTATTAGCTTTAGTTGAAACAGGAGTGAAGGATTTAACAATTATATCTAACAACTGTGGTGTTGATGATTGGGGATTAGGACTGCTCTTGAAAAATAAACAGATTAAAAAAATGGTAGGTTCATACGTGGGAGAAAACAAAGAATTTGAACGCCAAGTGTTAGCTGGAGAAATAGAAATTGAACTAATTCCTCAAGGTACGTTAGCAGAACGAATTCGTGCAGGTGGAGCAGGGATACCAGCTTTTTATACTCCTGCTGGAGTAGGAACATCCATAGCTGAAGGTAAGGAAGTAAGAGAATTTAATGGAAAAGAATACTTGTTAGAGGCCGCTTTAACTGCTGACTACAGTTTAGTCAGAGCCATTAAAGGCGATAAAATGGGGAACCTAGTTTATAATAAAACGGCTAGAAACTTTAATCCCATGATTGCTGCGGCAGGAAAAACAACCATTGCAGAATTAGAAGAATTAGTAGAAATAGGACAAATAGAGCCTGATCAAATTCACACACCGGGTGTTTATGTGCAAAATATAATTGTTGGGCATCAAGAAAAACGAATTGAAAGAAAAACAATGAAACAAATATAAAGGAGAGAAGAACATGTCTGATAAACATCTTATTCGTGAGACCATTGCTAGAAGAGCAGAGCAAGAAATTGAAAGCGGTTTCTATGTAAACTTAGGAATTGGTATGCCTACGTTGGTTGCAAATTATTTACAAAAAGATAAGCAGGTTGTTCTTCAATCTGAAAACGGATTATTGGGAATAGGTCCGTTTCCGACCGAAGATGAACTAGATCCAGATCTCATCAACGCTGGAAAAGAAACGGTAACAGCGATTCAAGGTGCTGCTTTTTTTGATAGTGCAGAATCTTTCGGAATGATTCGAGGTGGGCATATTGATATCGCTATTCTTGGCGGTATGGAGGTCTCTAAGAATGGAGATTTAGCAAATTGGATGATACCTGGAAAGATGATTAAAGGAATGGGAGGAGCAATGGATTTAGTCCATGGTGCAAAAAGAATCATCGTTATTATGGAGCATCTTAGTAAAAGTGGCAAGCATAAAATTGTAAATCAGTGTGCGCTCCCACTTACAGGTAAAGGTGTAGTGGATAGAATTATTACGGAGCGTGCTGTTCTTGATGTAACCGATAATGGGTTAAAGCTTGTAGAAATCTTGGATGGTAGTTCTATATCAGAGATCCAGGCTGCAACAGAACCTAATCTAATCATAGAGGAAACTTTACTTAGACAATAATCTTTCCTGACCTGAGGGGGATAAACATGAGAAATGTAGTGATTGTATCAGCTGTGCGAACGCCTATTGGAACATTTGGGGGTGTTTTTAAAGAACTGAGTCCTATAGATTTAGTAGTACCTGTATTACAAGAAGCGGTTAAAAGGAGTAACATTCATAAGGAAGAAGTAAATGAAATTATTTTAGGACATTGTATTCAAAGAACAGATATGCCCAATATTGCAAGAACTGCGAGCCTAATAGCTGGATTTCCAGACACAACTACAGGTTTCACAATTCAACGTCAATGCTCATCAGGTATGCAAGCCATTATTTCTGCTGCCTTACAGATTCAAACTGGGTTATCAGATACCGTTGTCGCCGGTGGTGTAGAAGCAATGAGCTCTAGTCCATATGTGCTCCATGAACATAGATGGGGAAAAAGATTACAACATGGGAAAATATCAGATAGTGTTTGGGAAATATTAGAGGACCCAATCCATCATATTATGATGGGTGAAACAGCAGAAAACTTGGTAGATATGCATAACATTACACGTGAAGAACAAGATGAGATATCATTGCTTAGTCATCAAAGAGCATTTCATGCAATTAATAATGGGTATTTTGATTCTCAAATTGTACCAATCAAGGTCAAGAGTCGAAAACGTGAAACGATAGTTACAAAAGATGAACACCCACGTGAAAATATTACGATAGAAAATCTGATGAAATTAAAGCCGGCTTTTCGTGATAATGGAACCGTGACTGCAGGTAATTCATCAGGATTAAATGATGGCGCTGCTGCTCTTGTACTTATGGATGAAGAACTTGCTTTAGAAAGAGGTCTGACCCCTCTAGCAAGAATAGTCGGATTTCAAATAGCTGGAGTAGATCCAAAACTGATGGGCCGTGGACCTGTACCTGCAATTCAGAAAGGCTTAGCAAAAGTAGATTGGTCTTTAGAGGAAGCAGATTTAATTGAAATTAATGAAGCATTTGCAGCTCAATATTTAGCTGTAGAAAAAGAATTAGGATTAGATCGAAATAAAACAAATGTAAATGGCAGTGGCATTAGTTTAGGACATCCTATTGGTTGTACCGGTGCAAGAATCGTTACAAGTCTTGTACATGAATTAAAAAGGCAAGAATTGAAAAAGGGGATTGCCTCCCTTTGTGTAGGTGGAGGCATGGGGACTTCTTTATTTTTAGAAACAAATGGTTAAATGGAGCAAAAAATCAGGAAGCAAAGTTTCCTGGTTTTTTCTTTTCTCAGAATCAGTTTAAATCAAATAAAAATTCAAAAAACAGTAACGTATATGAGTGGTATAATAGACCAAAATACGATTTCAAGGTGATACATTTTGAAAATAGGACAATTCGCTAAAAACAATAATGTCAGCATTGATACAGTTAGACATTATATGGAGATAGGATTAATCATTCCTGAAAAAAGGACAGGGCAATATCAATTTGATGACAAATGTAATGAGGATATTCAAGATATTATTTATTTGAAAGACTTAGAATTTACTTTAAATGAAATCAAAAAGATTTTTCAATATAAAAGACTAGGCAAATTATCAGCATTACAAAATAATCAATATTATAAGAGATTGTTCGAAGAGAAGTATGAAGAAATTGAGTTAAAAATCAATCAATATCAGAATGCTAAACAAAAACTGAAGAATGAAATTGTAAGATTACATAACTCAGATGACCATAAGTATCAACAAATCGGTATTCCTTTTTCCGCTTTATCTCTTTTTGAATGTAAGAAGTGTAGCTCAGAATTAAGTATTTCTAATGGAGATATACAATACAATCAAATATTAAATGGAACGTTGCATTGTGAATGTGACGAACAATATATTATTAAGGATGGCATACTGTTTAGTTCTGATACAGTCGGAGACTCGAACCATCTTCAAAAACAAGATCAAGTTATGAATGATTTCAGCCATTTTTTATCTGAATATATTAAAGAAACAGATGATGAATTTATTAATAATATATTAAAAACAATTGATATAACCTTTAAAAAATTAGATCTGAATGATCTTAAAAACAAAACAATGTTACATTTAGGAACAGGATTAGGTTTTTCACTAAGACATATATATGATTCACTTCCAAATAAAACACTATATATTGCAGTTGATCACGATTATCAAAGACATCAAGTATTAAAGAGTATTCTAGAAACTTATAATATAAGAAAAAACATCCTATTTATTTGTTCTGACTTTTTAAACATCCCGATTAAAAATCAATCTATAGATTATTTAATTGATACGGGTACTTCAACTTATAATAGTAATCACGAATCGTTTTTACTGAAAGAAATCCAGCATTATTTGAAAAGTAAAAGTTATTTAGTAGGATCATATATATACTATAGCAACTTTCACGTGCAAAATAATACAATCGAAGAGCCTTTTAGAAAATACTTTCAAATTGAAAATATTAAAGATGAGATCAATAAATTGAATTATGATCCTATATTTAATGAATCAATTATTTATTCTGATAAAACACCTGGTAAGTATGAAATTAATATTTTTGAAGGTGAAAAAGTCTATAGCTATATGTACATAGGGAAAAAATTAGGTTAACCAGTTATATTCTAAAAGTCTATCTAATTTTAAATAATAAACGGATTGGATGAAGAAATTTGAATAAAAATGATAGAAACATAGAAAAAATGATAGGTCAGGGAAGAACTGCTGATATTTATGAATATGGGGAGAATCAAGTTTTAAAATTATTTAAAAATAATATAGGTGAACAGAGCATAATCGATGAATACAATCAAAGTAAAATCGTACAAGAGAGTGGATTAGATGTACCGTCTGTATCAGAAATGGTTGATATAAATGATAGGAAAGGCATTGTATATGAAAAAATAGATGGTAAAACAATGTTCCAAACATTATCTAGTCAACCTATGAAAATGAAAAGCATGGCTAGGCAGATGGCTCAATTGCAGTATTCTATTCATCAAACTAGTAGTCATGAACTGCCTGATCAAAAAGAAATATTAGAACGTTTTATTCAAGGAGCGGATCTAATTGATGACCGTCAAAAAGAAAAAATCATCCACTATCTTCATCAGTTACCGAATGGAAACGTGATTTGTCATGGGGATTACCATCCTGATAATGTGATGATTACACCAACCAATGTAAAAATTATTGATTGGAATAACGCAAGTAGAGGACATCATCTAGCAGATGTAACAAGAACATTTCTTTTGTTAAAATACGGTACTATACCAGCACACCTTTCATTGCAATTGAAGTTTTTTGATGAGGTTGGCAAGAAACAATTTTATAGGCAATATTTGAAAACTTATTTATCCTTATCTGGGGATTCCATAAATGATATTCATAAATGGGAGGTCCCGATTGCAGCTGCCAGATTAGCGGAAGGGATACCAGATGAGGAAAAACAAATGCTGTATGATCAAATCTTAAAAACAATATGATGTAAATACAATCATCAACATATTTTTAATCAAAAAAATCAATTTACTTGTTTAATACAGGGGGGGATTTCATTGTTATTACATACTGAAATTTATGGTGATGGTGAACCGATTTTATTTTTACATACAGGTCTGCAAACAGGGTTAACTGACTTTGAACATCAAAGAGACTATTTTAAGCAAAATTATAAAGTCGTTCTTCCAGATTTAAGAGGACATGGTAAGTCTATTGAACATAATTTTTCAAATTATTTCGAAGAAAGCGCAATGGATTTATTAGAAACTATTCACTATTATAATCTTTCAAACGTTCATATAGTTGGCTGCTCTCTAGGAGCTTTAGTGGCATTAAAATTTGCAAATAAGTATCCCGAGAAAGTTAAAACTCTGACCATTTCTGGAATCATGCCTGAAAAACCTGATGATTGGATAAAGATTCACAATGAGCAAGTTGAAAAACAAACTCAAATTTTACAAAACAAACAAATCGTAGCCCACTTTGACAACATTCACGCATCTGATTGGAAGCAGTTTATTTATATGGCACATAACGAAGAATGGTATCCATTTGAAGAAACAAAAAATGTAGGAAACTTTAATTTTCCTGTATTGTTTATGGTAGGTGAAGGAAATAAAAATGAAATAAATGGTGCGATGATTTATCCAAGAAGGAATGATAAAATACATATTTCTATCATTCCTTTTGCTTCTCATCTAGTGCACTCAGAACAACCACAAATATATACTCATGTATTAGAAGAGTTTATTAACCAATCTAAATAATACTTACTTCATTTCCTTATAAATGAAGACCTCTTAAGATTGGGTTAACCCGATCATGAACGATTTTTTTTAAAATTTAGAATTAAATTTACCTGTTGTTGTCGCCCCATCCCGATGATTTACACTTTTTATGAAGAGTTAAGTACTGGAAAAAATACATTCAAAATGTGATTAAATGTTCATTATTTTCACATAGTACTTTACTTGTAATTTGAAGGAGGACAACAATATGAAAGTGAATGTAATTAAATCATTAAGAGATCCAAAATCTGATCTAAAAAATATTCTATTATTAGGATCAGGTCAATTTGTTTCAATGTTTGGCACATCGATTTATTCTTTTGCAATCAGTTTATACATCTTAACGGTAACAGGATCTGGATTATCCTTTGCTACAAATTTAGTACTATCTATTTTACCAACGATCATATTAGGACCTATTGCTGGAGTATTAACAGACAGATTAAATCGTAAAATGATTATTGTAGGCTCAGATTTATTAAGTGGAGCGGTGCTGCTGCTTTTATTTTTTGTCAGTTTTGTACAATTCAATTTAATCTGGATTTACACCGTTACACTGATATTGAACATCCTTAGTACATTATTTTTTGTTTGTTTAGAATCTGCAAAGCCAAATGTCGTACTTGAAAAGAATTTAATGAAAGTGAATGCTTTAACGCAAATGATTTCTTCAAGTTCTTTTATTTTGGGCCCCATGATAGGCGGTTTAGTATTTGCTTTTATGGACATTAAATTATTCATTTTAATCAATGCAATATCTTTCCTTGTTTCAAGTTTATCTGAACTTCTTATTAATTTTAACTTCAGTACTGTTGATGACACGAAAGAAGTTAAAAAAGAGAAAACAAGAATCTTCAAAGATATGAAAGAAGGTTTCTTATATTTAATCAGTCAAAAACAATTAACTGGAGTTCTAGGGTTATTCATACTCATCAATATTCTATATACGTTTTCAGTTCAAATCCCTATACCCTATATCATTATTAATGTGTTGGAACTAAGTGATTTCTCCTTTGGTATCATTGAGGGTGCTTTTCCAATCGGTATGTTATTGGGGGCAATTATTGTAGGTAAATTTAGTGAGAAGTTAATGGAATACAATAAACTATTAATTTTAATGACGATGATTTCATCTGTGTTAATTTTCTTATTAGGTGTACCAATATTAATGATTAGTAATGAATTTAAAATGTTTTACACGATTTATTATGTTTTGATTCATGCGACATTTGGGATTGTTATTTCTTTTGTTGACATCCCTGTGTTGACCTTGTTACAAAAAATGATTCCAGATGAATTAAGAGGTAGAGTTCTTAGTGTTACAGTGACATTAGTGAAAGCGTTTGTACCGTTTGCTATGCTCATATCGGGCAGCTTGTTAAATGTCTTTCCTGCTTTTTGGTTAACTTTAGTTGGGGGAGTATTATTGTTGCTGATAAGTTTGAGATATTACGTTCAAAACGTGAAAAAGACTTCATTAGGATCACAACAAGCTTAAATAAAAACAATGATGATGAAGTTATGGATATGTTTGAAAATGATCAAATAAGAAATTAAGGTGATATGAATGAAAATAGGAGAATTTTCAAAAAAGAATGATATAAGTGTAGACAGCATTAGACATTACATGGACATGGGATTGATCATCGCTGAAAAGGTGGGGGGGAAATATTACTTTGAAGATACTTGCCACCAAGATTTAAAAGATATACTTTACTTTAAAAAACTTGGGTTTACATTACACGAAATACAAACTATTTTTAGATACAAACGTCTTGGAATATTATCGCCCTTTCAGCAATTTGAATATTATACAACTTTATTTGATAATAAATATAAAGAAATTGAAAATAAAATAAAAAAATATGAAGAAACAAAACAATACCTTCAAACTGAAATAGAGTTGAATCAAAGTCGAAGGGAAAAACGTTCAAAACTAGGTATACCTTTATCAGCGCTTTCTCTGATGGTATGCCATCAATGTCGAAGTAATTTAAATGTAAAAAATGCAGAGATTGAAAATAATCAATTATTAAATGGGAGTTTAAAATGTGTCTGTGGGAATCAATATTTCATTGAAGAAGGTATTTTATGTACAGAAGATCAATATGAAAAGCTGAAAATAAGGAAAGAAAATGACCAAATATGTATAACTAAGGATATCATATCAGACTATATTCATACGGTAGATGGCAATCTTATAGATCAAATGTATAAATGTTTAGATTGGATGTATAAGAAAATAGACCCTAATGAAATGGTAAATAAAAATATTTTGGAGCTTGGTACAGGTATAGGTTTATTGCTAAGACATGTTTATGAAATCATTCCAGAAGATTCCTTTTACATTGCTGTAGACCATCAATATGAATGTTTGCAATATGTGAAAAATACATTGGAAACAAGTGATCAAACGAAAAACATACTATTTATTTGCTCTGACTTTTTAAATACCCCTATTAAAAATAAAAGTATAGATTATTTATTTGATCTTGGAGGGACCACGAATTATAACTTTGAACATGACACTTTTTTATTAAAAGAAACTGATCATTATTTAAAGGAAAACTGCAATATATTTGGGACTTATATGTTGTTTAAAAACTTCATAGAAAATAGTATTGTACATCAGCTAAAACAAAGACATTTGTTTACATTTTCAGAAATGGAAAAACAAATGAAAATACTTCAATATGAAACGATCGATGATATCATCTTTGATGATGAAATAAAACCTGAGGATAAATATGAAAGTTATTTTGTTGAAGGAGAAAAAGTATTTTCTTATTGTTATGCTGGGAAAAAAGCACCCTCTAATCGCTAAGATTAGTGGGTTTTACTTATTTAACAATTTAAAATATAAGTAGTGTGTTCCTAACTGAGCTGCTGTATGTCCATAGGTGGGGTTAACCCCACCTATGGACATTTTAAATTGAAAATCAATAAATATATGCTGTTGCTGTTGCCTTATCCCCATGCATTAAACTTTTAGTTAAGACTTTTCTTGACACTTAAAAGGGGGGAGAATTACTTGTATAGTAATCTAATCAAAACGTTCCGAGATCCAAAATCAGATTTAAAAAACTTTATATTATTTTGTTCAGGTCAATTTGTTTCATTATTTGGTACATCTGTATATTCTTTTGCAATTAGTTTATACATTCTAACTGTAACAGGTTCCGGACTTTCATTTGCAACGAACTTAGTATTATCCATTTTACCTACCGTTATATTAGGTCCAGTAGCAGGAGTTTTAACAGATCGTTTAAATCGAAAGATGATTATTGTTGGGACAGATTTAATTAGTGGAATTGTATTACTTATATTGTTCATTGTCAGTTTTGTTCAATTTAATTTGATCTGGATCTATGCTGTAACACTGATACTAAATATACTAAGCACATTATTCTCTGTGTGTTCAGAGTCTGCTAAACCAAATATCGTGAAAGAAAAGAATTTGATGAAGATGAATGCTATATCTAGAATGATTTTATCAGCTTCCTTTATTTTAGGGCCAGTATTAGGTGGTATAGTGTACGCATTTATTGACATAAAAACATTTATTCTAATTAATGCATTTTCTTTTATGATATCAGGTATGTCAGAGTTGTTTATTAACTTTAAATTTAATGTTGAAGAGAAAAAGGATAAAAGTGAGAAGATCAAAATTTTTAGCGATATGAAAGATGGATTAATATTTCTTTTTAATCAAAAAAATTTACTAGGTATGATGATTTTATTTATATTTATCAACTTTTTTTCTACATTTTCAGTTGTAGTTCCAGTACCGTATATATTAACGAATGTCATTGAATTAAGTTCAGTTTCCTTTGGTATCATTGAAGCTTCATTTTCTGTAGGGATGTTATTAGGAGCTATTGTCGTAAGTAAGTTAAATGATCGATTAATGGAATATAACAAATTACTAACTTTATTAACTTTTATTAGTTCAATATTAATACTCCTCATGGGAGCGCCACTGCTCATTTTTAGTTTTGAATACAAGCTGTTTTATACGATTTATTATTCCTTGATTCATATGACTTATGGAGTTGTGATTGCTTTTGTAGATATCCCAGTTATGACAATGTTGCAAAAATTAGTTCCAGACGAATTGAGAGGAAGAGTGATTAGTGTTGCAATTTCAATCGTTAAAGTATTTGTTCCTTTAGCCATGATTACATCTGGCAGTGTTTTAAATGTAATACCTGCATTCTGGTTGCCTTTGACAGGAGGGGGATGTTTGTTGATTATCACGCTTAGATATTATTATGTTGATATTCTTAAACAGCCTTCACTAAAAACACAAGAAACTTAATTTAATGTTAATAAAAAACGTCCACTAAATTATAAACTAGTGGGCGTTTGTATATCCAAAGTTTGTTATAATGATCATCCAAAAATACAAGATGGGTTCCATCCATTGAATTTTATAGTAAGATAAGTATTGATCAAAATTTGTGTGATAAGAAGCAACCATAGGAATGTTGTACTTTTTAGCATTATGATGTCCTAATAAACCCATGTTGAATGGTATAGCAATATGAACTAGAGTGGGGTTAAATTGTTGAATTGATTTTTTAATATGAACAGGGTTAGGAAAGGCAATTCTACATTCAGGATAAAGAGAAAATGGGATGCTGTAATATGTTTGTATATTATCATTGTTTATATCTTTATTACCCAAATGGTATGTAAAATTATAAAATAAAAAATGAAAAATTTTAATTTAAATATATATTTATCTTTATTGTTTTTTAAGGAAACTAAAGTATAATTTGAAAGGGTTTTGTAACTCGTTGAACATCATATTGAATAAGATATGGTATACCACTTTAAGGGGGAAAATGATGTTTTCTGATCAAGAGCGAGATGCAATTTATAAGGTGATCCGTAAAAGAAGAGATGTTCGTTCATTTTTAACTAAATGTATACCAGAAGAAGTGATTGAAAGAATCATTGAAGCAGGACACCATGCACCATCTGTTGGATTTATGCAACCATGGAATTTTATTATCGTTCGTTCACAAAAAATAAAGGAACAACTTGCCTGGGCAGCGGATAAAGAAAGACGGGCTTTGGCGATTCATTATGAGGGTGAACGTCAAGATCATTTTTTAAGTTTAAAAGTTGAGGGATTAAAGGAAGCTCCAATTACCATTTGTGTTACCTGTGATCCAACAAGAGGAGGCACTCATGTACTTGGTCGAAATTCTATTCCTGAAACAGATATGATGTCTGTTGCTTGCTCGATTCAAAATATGTGGCTTGCTTCTTGTGCAGAAGGAATTGCATTAGGTTGGGTCAGCTTTTATAAAAAAAATGATATAAGAGAAATTATGAAAATTCCACCTCACATAGATCCAGTAGCATTGTTATCTCTTGGTTATACAGATGAATATCCAGAAGCCCCAATATTGGAAACAAGTAAATGGGCTAAAAGGGAAGAAATAAGTAAATTAATATATGTGAATCATTGGGGAGAGAAAAAATAACAAAGCAATATTTTAAAAACTTTTTCTTCTTATGTATTGTATAGTTAAATAAATAAGGAGGGAGCTCATCCTATGAACAGCGAATATATACAGTACTATTCTTCACCAGTCGGATTAATACAATGTAAAAGTGTTGACAATCAGTTAATAGAAGTTAATTTTGTGGAGGAAGAGAAAGAGCAAGCTTCAACAAAAATCCCTTCAATTTTAAAAGAAACCTTTAAACAATTGGATGAATACTTTGCAGGGTCAAGAGTGAAATTTGATTTGAATTTACATTTAAATGGCACAGAATTTCAGAATACAGTATGGAACGAACTAACTCGTATTCCTTTTGGAGAAGCAGTATCTTATAAAACTGTAGCAGAAAGAATTGGGAATGAAAAAGCAGTAAGAGCAATTGGGAATGCCAATAATAAAAACAAAATTGTGATCATTATCCCTTGCCATAGAGTTATGGGCAGTAATGGGAAGTTAGTAGGCTATGGTGGAGGATTATGGAGAAAAGAGTGGTTATTGAATCACGAAAATATAGCTTTTCATTGAGCAGGTTATGATATGCATCTCATAGAATATATATATAAAGATTTAAACTATAAAAATGGGGTGTAGGAAATGATGGAGTTTGTAACAGAGATTAGAAATAAGTTAATCCAAAGTGTAGAGGATATGAATAATGAACAAATAAACCAAAAGCGGACAAATGATGATTGGAATATAGTGCAAGTTCTTCACCATTTGTATTTAACTGAATACGCTATTCAAGCTGGTTTCAAACATGTAATCCAAAAAAACAAACAAAATCCAACAACAATCAAATCATTTGAGATTGTAACGAATCGAACGATAAAAAGGGAAGCCCCAGACAATATTCAACCATCTGATCAATACATGTCAAAACAAGATATTTTGAGTCTATTAAGTGAGTCAAGAGATCAATTGATTGGTATTTTAAATAATATTGAAGATCATAGCCTTTTGTCACATCTTTCTTTGTCACATCCTTTTTTAGGTCGTTTAAACTTAGATCAATACTTGGAATTTATAGGCATTCATGAACAAAGACATATAAAACAAATAGAAGACTTGAAATCTAGTATGATAGTCAGTTAATATGAGCGATATAGAGCACAAGAGTGATTTCAATCTGTAATAAAACCCGGATGAAACATAGGATTGGAGAGTGAAGAAGCAAAATGGGGGATATAGATAAAAGAGATCGTTTAAAGGAAAACCCATTCAGTTATAAGATAACTAAAGCGAATAAAACGATGATTTATTGGGATAACAGAATGATCAAAACGTTAAGTGAAAAAGAATCAAAAAAGTTTTTATCTAATATAGAAGGCAAGGATGATTATGCAATTCAACTTATATTAGCCAAACTTACAGGGAATTTTAAGCGGGGAAATGAGAAAAATAATTAAGATTAAGAATTATAGTTGAATTGATATTTTCTAAAAAAAAGTTGATTTATATTTTAAATGCCTATTCTAATAAGAATAGGCATTTAAACATTTATAGTTATCTTATTTACCTAAGTATGCATTTAACATCCATTGATGTTTCTCTAAACTTATTACAATTCCTTCAAGTAAATCTGCTATTCTAATCGCATTCTCATTATCAGCCAATTCAATCGCTTGTTTAATTTCTTCTCCGATTTGAGAGAAGTCATTAATAACAGATTGAACCATTTCATTAGATGAAAGTCCATCTGTAGCTTCTTCAATGGTAGATAGTGTTAAGTAATCTTTTAAACTTGAGGCTGGAATAGCACCAGAAGCCAACATATTTTCAGCAATTTCATCTGAATAACCAGTAACCTCATTATACAGTTCTTCAAATTTCTCATGTAATGTAAAAAAGTGCTCCCCTTTTACAAACCAGTGATAGTGATGAAGTTTTGTGTAAAGTACATTCATGTTGGCTAATTGTTGGTTTAATAATCCTTTTAAGTTCTCATTCATTTAAAAAAACTCCTCTCCAAAATGTAATAAGTAATTTATTTATAATAGTTATTATATAAGAATTATTATAAATAGTCAATTGTTATTACGTTCATTTTCACTAATTCTACGATCAATCGCTTTTTCCATTGTTTTGTCTGTTAAATGTGCGTAGATTTGTGTCGTATCGGTTGAAGCATGTCCTAATTGTTCTTGTGTTTTATATAAATCATTTTGTAAATAATAATCTGTTGCGAAAGAATGTCTTAGTTTATGAACAGTTAAATAAGGCTTTCCGAACCTTTTTGCATATTTAATGACCATTTCTTGAATAGCACGTTTAGACATTCTTTTCCCTTGTTGTGCTCCATTTGGAATAGTAAGAAAGAAAGCTTTCTCTTTTTTCTGTGATTTATAAATTGAACCTCGATTGGATAAGTAATTTTGTATATACTCAATCGCATGATTTCTAAAAAATACTCTAGTTTTAAAAGTTTCATCATGATTCCCTTTTCTATATACATAAACGGTTTGTTTTTTCAAATCAATATCATCTAGGGTTAAATTAACAACTTCTGAAACCCGCAAACCAGAATGGAGAATTAGGCTAATAATGCAGACATCTCTATCCTTGTTGTGGTGATAAAAATATAAAGCTTGTTTATTTTTTGAAATGTCCTGTTCATAACCAGATTTAACATAATCAATAAACTCTACGATTTCACTTTCTTGTAATAACTTTCCTTCTAATTTATTTGCTATTTCTTTCGTTTTATTCGTTCTTTTAATTTCAATCTTAGCCATGACGTTTCTTTTCAAAAGTGGATAAAAGTTCTCGTCTTCTGCTATTTGACTTAAGTAATGGAAAAGTGATCGAAGAGAGGAGAGTTTCCTAGTAATCGTGATTTTAGCATTGGAATTCTCTTTTCTAGTTGCCAAAAATGCTCTGAAATTATCAATACTTTCTGTATGTAGCTTCTCTAAGTGCTCTAAAGGAACATCTTTTATATTTTTAACATCAGATAAACCTTCAGCTAGTAACCAAGATAGAAAAGTACTATAATCTCTAACATATTCAAGTAAAGTAGACGGTGAAAGATCCTGTAATTTGTGATTGATAAATTTTTCAATATACCAAGGCATCGTTGGAATTATTCTATCTAGTTCTTGTCTATCTTTTAATTTTATAATGTTCATCATAAATTCCCCCCTGATAAAAATCTATCATTAAGATGTTTAAACATTAGAATATCCACTTCCTACTATTTTTTCATGAATGAACTAATAAATCAATGCAATATTCCTTGCAAAATAAAAATAAATATGTTACCATAAAGTCACATAATATATGTGACTGAAAAGTAACATTTCAGATTAACATTATGATTAATTTAAATAATAAAGAGGAGGATATTCATGAATAATCAAAAAATAATTTCTAGAGAAGAATGGCTTGAAATACGAAAGGCTCACCTTGAAAAGGAAAAAGCATTTACTCTTCAAAAAGACCAATTGAGTCGTGATAGACGAGAACTCCCTTGGGTAAGGGTAGAAAAGGAATATGTGTTTGATGGTCCAAATGGTAAGGAAACTCTAGAACAGCTTTTTGAGGGAAGAAGTCAACTCATTGTGTATCACTTTATGTTTGGACCTAATGAAAAAGAAGGTTGTAAGAGTTGTTCTTTTTGGGCAGATAACTTTAACGGAGCTATTGTTCATCTCAACCATAGAGATATTACAATGATTGCTGTTTCTAAAGCTGGATTAAGCACATTAGAGGAGTATAAAAAGCGCATGGGATGGAGATTTAAGTGGGTTTCATCCTTTAGTAATGATTTTAACCGTGATTATAAAGTTTCATTTACTAAAGAAGAAATTGAAAAGGGAGAAAAGCTCTATAATTTTGGAACTGTCGAAGCCCCTCACGATGAGGCGCATGGAATCAGTGTCTTTTATAAAAATGAGCAGGGCGAAGTGTTTCATACTTATTCTACTTATTCACGTGGTTTGGACATGGTAAATAGTGCATATCAATATATGGACTTAGTTCCAAAAGGGCGTGGTAACGAAGAAGATCTCTCTTATAGTATGGCATGGGTGCAAAGGCATGATAGCTATAACTATTAATAACCTTGTGGTTACACTACACAAATAAGTAAGGCTAGAAATTGAGGAAGAGAAGAAGATTCCTTATTATTTATATGGGTAATTTGTCACCCCCAGAATGAAAAAACAACCGACTTCTAACTAATCATCAGCATTTTTATTCTGGGGATATTTTCCTTCCTTAAATTGATAGTAATTTACTTTCCTTATCCTTAGGTTATTAAGAGTTATTGATTTTTTCTGATACAAACCTTAATGATGTCTTTTTCAATAAAATTATAAGCTACTTCATCATTCGTTTCAGGATGTGCTCCAAAGTTCTGTGTATTAGCAAAAACCTCACATAAAACGGTTGAACCGGTAACCATGAAAGAGTCATTCTCATTCGCATCTTCTCGATCAATAATACACTGAAAAGGAAGATCGTCAGTAATCGTATTATCTTCTTTAACTCCGTTATCTAAGACTGCAGTATAGGTAATACTCTTACGAAGGAAACCACTAATAATAACTTTTTCAGGACATACTTTTTCTATTTCAGCAAAGACTGTTTTACTATCAGAAATGGGTGCATTATTTAATGCAGGTGGTACCAACTGTGTATTTCCTTCAACAACAACCTCACAACAAGATTGTGGATTGCTTTCGAGGATAAGACCAGATACAACCTTCATTGGTCTCATCATATCATTATCTTCATGATCTAAAATATGGCAGTGCCATACATATCCAGGACCGATTGTAGGATCAAATGAAAATTGATTTACTCCAGGTTTGGAACCTCCTGATTCTATATTTTGTGGTGCAAAACGAAGTCGAAGTATAGTGACTTCATTTGGGTTTGCTCGAAAAGTATCTTTCCATCCCTGTTCATTCAAATCTGGCTCCATAGGTTTGCCTATAAGATAGGGTTCTACATCTAAGGGGATCGTTGGATGCTGGAGAGGAGGTTTACCATTTAGACTTTCCCAATCCGCTAAGTATCTTACAGAGTCAAAGAGCTGTCGACTGACCATTTGAAACTGAACCAAGTGTACGTGGATAGGATGGGTTGCTGCCGATACATTAGCTAAAACCCAATCCACAGTTGATCCAACCTGTGGCATTTCTGAGATTGGAGATTCCCACCTTTGACCGTCCAATAATAATTCACGAGGACCAGGTTCTGTTTCTTCACGCACCACATTTAGAGTGAAGGTTTGTTTTGGAACATCTGGAATCAGTATAGGTATGTTATTTAGTATGGGTGGAAGCCTCACTGGTCGTACTGGTGGTGTATCAAGCACAGTGAACTGCATAATTTGCCCTGTAGTATCTGGATCTGGTCGATCTCCACCAGGGAAAGGAGCAAAAGCATCATTCGTTACAATAATTTTAGTTCCTGGACGTACTTTAGAAAAATCAATTAACACGTCAGCACGTTCTGCTGGTGCAATCAGAAGTTCAGTGAGTGTCACTGGACAACGTAAAAAACCTCCATCAGAACCAATCTGTATAAACGACTGATCGTTTGATAGTTTTAGATTAAAGAATCGGGAATTCGATCCATTAAGGAATCTAATACGGTACTGCCTACGTTCAACATCGAGGTTTGGCCAAACCTTACCATTCACCATAATGGAATTGCCTAAAAAATCATTAACCCAATAAGGATGTACTTCTGGATTAACACCGATGTTAGGGAACAATAATGAACCATCTTCATTAAATGAACGGTCCTGAATAACGATAGGAATTTCAAACGGTCCACTTGGAAGAAGAGGTTCAATATCATTATTGGGATCTCTCAACAAGTAAAATCCAGAAAGTCCAGCAACAACATTAAGTCGTGTGATACCAAGTGTATGATCATGGTACCATAGGGTAGAAGGTTCCTGCTGGTTTGGATAAGTGAAGCGCGATTGAGTGAAGTTAGGCCCCGTTTTTTCCTCTCCAGCTGTAAACCACGATTCAGGACCTCCATCAGAATCAGATCTAACTTCTCCACCGTGCAAGTGAGTAGATACAGGAACTGGACATTGGGCTAGTGGATATCCCGGTGGAAATGATTGAAAAGGTGGTTCTGGTGTGGGCATATTGTTGGGATTTGCCCAGTGCAGGGTGGGATCCACTGGAAGAAAATGTGGATCAGTAAGGTTATTTACCCACTGAACATTTACAGGTATTTCTTTAACAGCTTCAAAAGTAGGTCCTGGAGTAGCACTGAAACAAGAGCCATCTTCTATAATGCCCTCATAACCCCACACAAGTGTTTCAGGAAAATCTGGTGGAAGAAGTTGTTGTTTGAACCCAGTTGTAAAAATTGTATAGTTGTGACTCAGTACTTCACCTGTAGATGGATCCCTTACAACGAAAGGTTTAAATACAGGGGGAACCACTAATTGATTAACATACTTAGGAATTAACTTTGGATCTAAAGGTTTTGTCATTCTTTATCCTCCCTTGTTGTCTTGTAAATAATTTAAGTAATTATAAAAAATACAATTACATGCTAATATATGTATATTTAATCTCAACATTCATGTCTTTTTTCTGAAGTTTGATGAGCCTTCTTTTTATTTAGGGAATAAAAAAACCGATTTCAACATGAAATCAGCTTTTGAAGTAATTGTTATGAATATCCAACTAGAGAGAACAAGATATTGAATTTATATTAGCTAAGTCCTCTTTAATGTTTAAACTACGGTATTATTTCTCACGTATAAATTGATAAATAACAGCTGCTGCAATTGAACCTAATGTTGTAGCGACAATATATATCCATAAATGTTCTAATGTTCCAGATAACATTGCTGGACCAATGGATCTAGCAGGGTTCATAGAAGCTCCGCTGATTGGTCCTGCAAACATAGCTTCAAGACCCACTGTAGTACCGATTGCGATCCCAGCAAAAGACTTCACAGCTTTTCCATGAACAGCAGAACCTAGGATAACCATCATCAAAAAGAATGTAAGAATAAATTCTATGATAAAAGTTTGTAACCATCCTTCTCTAGGTAATGTAGCACCTAAATTAGCTATGTTTCCAAATAAAATTAGAAGGGTAGTACTTGCTGCTAAACCGGCTAAAATTTGAGTCACAATATAAAAAGTAGCTTCCTTCCCACTAATGCTTCGATTCGTTAAAAATCCGATTGTCACTGCTGGATTAAAATGTGCTCCTGAAATATGACCGAATGTATAAATCATGGCCATCACAACAAGTCCCCATGTTATAGCTACTCCAACATGTGTTAAATCTCCTGTTATGAAGTTCGTAACAATGGCACCTGTACCTGCTAATATTAAAAAGTAAGTGCCTAAAAATTCTGCTATTAGTTTTTTTGTCATAAAATAATCTCCTAAATATAAATGTATGGACAAGAATAAAAGACGATTCCTATTTTTCATCATGTATATATGTTCTAATCCTTTTATATTATGATCTATTTACAAGTTGCGATGCAACCATAAAATTGTAAACTGAATGTAAAAAATCAAGAGAAAAATCATAAAAACTGGGATATTTGGAAAATTTATTTATAAAAATAAAGGTGTGACATTAGTTTTCATCTAAAATATTGTCTGTTCCTTGATCATCAATATCTAGTGGATTACCAAATAAACAATTAGATCGAACGATGTTATTGTCACTACCAATAGCTAACAAAATTCCTGCTTTTTTGTTGTTTATAATGATATTATTGTCAATCATATTAAAATTAGCAGAAGGTAAAAAATCATTATCTTCAATTCTGATACCTTCATCATTATTGTTTTTTATGTGATTATAAATGATTAAATTGTTATTTTCTTCAACAAAGATCCCATTACGTTCATTGTTGTAACAAACATTACCCCAAACTAAATTATTACTGTCTTCTACATTAATCCCATCACGTTGATTCCTAAATGATTTGTTCCAAAGGAGTAAATTGTGATCATCATCTACTTCAATCCCATCACTATTATTCAATGTACAATTACTAATAATAAAATTATTATCGCCAGCAGGCTCTATTCCTTCAGATTGATTCCCATCGCAGAAATTATGATATGCTAGGTTAAACTCACCACTATTAAATCTTATCCCCTCGCCGTTATTTCTACTACACTGACTACAAACGATATAGTTGTGATCGCCGTTTACTGAAATTCCAATACCAATATTTTGACTTGACTCGCATTTCATGACCATATTACGTTCATTTAATCCCGTTATGAAAATCCCACTGTTTTGATTTCCAAACACATTTACACAATGTAGTACATTATCACTAGTGTTCACTCGTATGCCAAAACTATCAAAATTTTGTACAGTAAGGTTTTCAATAGTGATGAACGAAGCATCTTCTATATCAATCCCGATTTCATCTATTGTATCTGTACCATCAATAATCGTTTTCTCTCTTCCAACACCAACGATACGGATTTTGTTTCTAACTTGACCTGTATTATTTATAGTAATTGCCTCTTTAAAAATTCCTGCACCAACTTGAATAGTAAACCCTTCCTCAGGTACAGCATCAATAGCTTCTTGAATAGTGTCAAAATCACCTGGTACGTTAAAAAAGTTATTGATTTGGCATAATCCATTAGGATCACTTGTAGTACAATTATTTTCGTTGAATAAAGTGTTTACACTCGCAGGTGGAACAGCTTGAATGTCAGGGTTATTTTCTTTTAAACAGTTAGATCGAACCACATTACTTTCAGCATTTTGCCCTACTAATATCCCTGAATGCACATGGTTTAAAACTGTGTTATAGTCTACAATATTACCATCACCACCTTCAATCTCAATTCCACTATCAATTTGTTGAATCCCATTCTTAAGAACATTATTTCTTAGAAGTCTATTATTACAATGATTACCTAGGTCGATGCCATCCTCAGTATTACACTTTACTTCATTGCCCCAAAGCAAGTTATGATCACCATTGATTTCAAGACCATCATCATTATTAACTAAAGCTTTATTCCATAATAATAAATTACTATCATCAAATTCAAAGCCATCATCACGATTTCTAATGGACTGATTACATATAAATAAATTAAAATCATCTGAGTCTACATCAGAATCTGATGCATACCCTTCACTACCATTGTCTTTTGCAAGATTCAAGAACACAAGATTATTGGAACTTTTCAACTCCATCCCATCATTTGAATTTCCAATAAACTTACATTTTACAATATAATTATGTTCTCCATTTACTTGAATTCCATCTACGTTAATAGCTTCATTGCTTCCATTATTATTGGATTCTGACTCCATAATTAAATTTCTTTCAGCAACTGTTGAAATTTCCATACCATTGTTTTGATTGTTTTGTGATTTTACTTTATTTATGATGTTATCACTTGTTTGAATTAGAATTCCTCTCTCATTAAAATTTTGAACCGTTAAATTTTCAATTGTAACCATTGACGAAGCTTGTATATCAATACCGTTCACCAGACCTAATTCAGTTCCTTCGAAAATCGTTTTTTCTATTCCAGCTCCAATGATTCGAATGCTGTTTTTGTTCATACCAATCATGATAGACTGAGAATATATTCCTGCGGCTAAACGAATTGTGTCTCCTGAATTTGCATCATTATCGATTACAACCTGAATATTATCGGTTGGCGTTAAGTTAAATATAGCCATGCTATATCCTCCTAATTCAATTTTGATTTAATCTTATTGTATGTCATCTATGCTGAAATTGATTGGACGGTTGCGGAATGGGTATATTTTGACTTTGCACTTAGCCAGTCTCTTATTATAATGAAGAAGGGTTACAATTAAAAATAGACGTTTTTCAAAAGATAAACAAAACTTTTTAATATGATTTTTCAGTAGAATAAGAAAGGAAGTTATTTAATGTATAATGATTATATTGATCGCATAAAACAAGTGTATCCCGAAATATTAATAAAGGATATTGAGCCTAATGTTATTGGACAAAATAACGACGTCTTAATTATAAATAAATCTCTAGTGTTTAGGTTTCCAAAGTATAAGCTAGGAATAACAAAATTAAAAGAAGAGACGGCAATTTTAAAGTCAATTAATAATAGTTTAACAACTCAAATACCTAATCCGATTTATCAATCATTTGAACAAATGGAAGTAGGACAAGTTTTCACTGGATATAAGTTAATTCAAGGATCTCCCTTTTGGAGGGAAGAATTTGAAAAGATAAAGGATAAAGACCTAGTAAAGAAATTAGCTTTGCAACTAGTAACTTTTCTAATAGAGTTACATTCCATTCCAATAGAACAAATAGAAAGAGTCCTAAATAAAAAGAAAAAAAATGATGTAACTAGTGATGTCAAAGTATTGTTTAATAAAATTGAAAACAAGCTTTATTCATTTATGAGCAAGGATGCTAAAGAGAAGGTATCTCACATGTTTGAATCCATTTTGAATAACGAAAGAAATTTGGATATTAAACAAAGACTTACTCACGGTGATTTTGGAGCTTCAAATATATTGTGGAAATCTAATTCATCTGAAATATCAGGGGTTATTGATTTTGGTGGCATTGAAATAGGAGATCCAGCATATGATTTTTCTGGAATATTGTCTAGTTATGGTGAAGATTTCTTTAATTTATGTATAAATTTATATCCAAATGGAAGTGAAATATCCGAACGTGTCAAATTTTACAAAAGTACATTTGCATTACAGGAAGCATTGCATGGGATAGAAAATAATGATCATCAAGCCTTTGTTATAGGAATTAAAGAATATAGATAAATAAATTTTCATTGTATATTATCTTATAAGATTAGGGACCATTCAAAAATTATGAAGTAAAAATAGCGGGTTTTTACATTTAAATAAAAAGGGGTTAGGTTTATATCATGAAATACTACATTCAGTGTCTAATAGTTTTTATATTATTCTTTTCTACCTCAATAAGTAGTTTTGCTCAAGAAGAAAAAATACCAGAGTCATTGCTAGATGAACTCAACTCTCTTGGTAATATCGCTTTTTATTATGAGAATTTAGTAACCGGTACATCGATGTCTTATCAAAAAGAAAAGGTTTATGCTGGGGCGAGTACAATAAAATTGCCTTTGGCTGTGTATATTTATCAAGAAGCAGCTAATGGCAACTTGAATCTGGATCAAAAATTAACCTATTCAATTTACCATTACTATGAAGGAAGTGGCGTAATTCAATTTCAGCCATTTGGTACCCAATATACGATTCGTGAGTTAGTAAAAAAGATGGTTGTACATAGTGATAATGTCGCTTATATCATGCTTACTGAGAAAATGGGGAGAGCGAACTTTATCTCTTTTTTAAAAGAAATAGGTGGGAAAAATGTTTTCCCGAATGGATATAATAGATTAAGCGCAGAAGACTTAGCCACCTATGCTAAATCATTAAATGAATTTATAGATGAACATGAATTATTGGGACAAGAATTGTTAGATGTATTTGTTTATACGGATTATAATGACACGATACCTGCTGGTGTTAGCGAGTTAAATGTAGCGCATAAAGTAGGTTATCTTCCATTAGAGTTAGTTTATCATGATGTTGGAATTGTTTATGATGAACAACCTTACATTCTTGTGATAATGACTAAGGGAATACCATATGAAAAGGTAAGAGGTGTCATAGCTCAGACAACTAAAAAAATTCATAACATTCATTTGAATTTAAAACCAGTACATATTCAAGTGAATGGTGAAAAAGTATTTTTTCCAGATGCTCAACCGGTGATGAGTCCTGAAGGAGGAACAACCTATGTTCCAGTTCGATTTATCACAGAACATTTAGGTGGGCAAGTACATTGGTCTAACGGCATATTAAATGTAACTCTAAATGAAACAGAGATGATTTTTAATATTGAAAGTAAACAGATGGTTTTAATTAATGGGATAGAGGAAGAGTTAAGTTCAGAAATTAAAGTAAGAGAAAACCGTATTTATGTACCTCTTAGAATAATTACTGAAACTTTAGGTTTTCAAGTACAATGGGATCAGGAAAATAGAACTGTTAAAATACAATAAGCAGTAAAGTTCACTAATAAAAATAACCGCGTATAGAGCGGTTATTTTTATCTAAATTAGAGTTACCTTTATTTATTAAAATGCTTTATCCAATCTTCTAATCCATTAAGCAATCTTTGAATGTATTGACCCGTTTTCTCATCGGTAAGGTGTCCTTGTTCATCAAATTTACGATGAACTTCTGAAATTAATACTTGTGGTTCAACCATAACAAGTGAACGAGTAGTAATTAGAGTTTGTCTTAATTGAGCCTGTGCTTGAGCAGTTCCAGCTCGACCTGGTGTTCCTCCCATAATAGCAATTGGTTTTTTTAAAAGAGGTGCTTCTTTACCTCCCCTAGATGCCCAATCAAGTGCATTTTTTAGGACTCCAGGAATAGCATTGTTATATTCTGGTGTGACAATGAGTAATGCATCTGCTTCACGAATCGCATCTTTAAAAGTAGTTACAATGTCAGGATCTTCAGCTTTTTCAACATCCTCATTAAACATGGGAATTTCAGTTAAATCAAAATCCGTTATTTTCATTTCTTCCGGGGAAAGGTTGATTGCTTCACGAAGTAATGCACGATTAAATGAATCTTTTCTTAGACTACCTGCAAATCCTAATACGTTTATTTGTTGTTTCAACATCAATTTATCCTCCTTTATGTAATTTGATAGTTTGCAATAACATTTTAAGTTTAATATATAATTAACAAAAATCAAAATAATACACCTTCAATAGTGAGATGATAAGCTAGCATTCCAATTATGGTAATGAATAAAAGGATATACTTCGGTATTTTTTGTCGCTGCTGCTGGTAAGTCATATTTGAGAATGGAGTGAAAGCGCATTGTAATCCCAATTTATATGTGATAAGATGGATATGTTTTTATTATTCTAATTTTGAAAGGGGGGATTGAGATGTTACATTCTGTAGAAGGTCGCACAGGATATTTATCATATGTGTATATTGTCCGTGCAATTTTTGCTGGTGTTGTTTTCAATGGGATTCGTATGCCCATTTTTAATAAAACAACATCATATTACAGAATGTAAAAATCTCTTTACCCAACTTTAATATACAGGTAATTTAAATGGGAGGGCGGTTTGCCCTCTTTTTTGTTTTTATAAAAACTGTTCCTTTTTCGTATAATCAATATGGTTTCCATATTTGAAAAAGGGACTCTAGATTATCTGTATAAGATTGATTATAAATTTGTTTATTCAAAACCATGGGTTGATTTTTACTCATGGTTTTTTTGTATTTGCGAAAGGAGAAATTAAAATGATTATTTGTGCAGTTCATGATGTAAGTAAAACCTTAGGTGGAAACATGATTTTTGAAAAATTAAGATTTGAAGTCAAAGATGGAGAACGTATCGGTTTAGTAGGTACGAATGGAAGTGGGAAAACAACCATTTTAAAACTCATATCTGGAATTGAGTCATGTGATGAAGGTAAAATTCATATTAAAAAAGAAGCAAAGGTTGGTTATCTAGAACAAATTCCAACTTATGTTGAAGAGGATACCGTTAGGGATGTATTATGTGGAGCTTTTAAAGAGATCAACGAGTTAAACAAAATAATGAGAAGTATCGAAGAAAAAATGGAAACAGATGTTCACAATTTAGAAAAGCTATTGAAGCAATATGGGGATATGCAAGAAGTTTTTACTAAATTGGGCGGTTACGAAATGGAAGCGGATCTTATGAAGATCTGTAATGGTTTAGGGATCACTTCTTTGTTGGATCAACCATTTTCAAAATGTAGTGGTGGAGAACAAACGAAAATTGGTTTGGGGTTAATATTATTAAAAAAACCTGAATTATTATTGTTAGATGAACCTACAAATCACCTAGATATTCAAGCATTACAATGGTTAGAAAGCTTTATGAAAACCTATCAAGGATCAGTCATCATTGTATCTCATGACCGTTATTTTTTAGATGAAGTCGTTATGAAAATCATTGAAATAGAAGATGGAGAACTTCATTTGTATCATGGAAATTACTCTTATTTTGTAGATGAAAAAGAAAAAAGACTTTTAAATCAGTTCGCTGCATTTCAAGAGCAGCAGAAAAAAATCAAAAAAATGAAGGAAACCATTAAACAACTGAGGGAATGGGCAAATCGAGCGAACCCACCAAATGCAAAATTGTATAAGCGAGCCAAAAACATGGAAAGAGCACTTGAACGTATGGAAAAGATTAAAAAACCGAAACTAGAAAATACAAAAATGAAATTTGATCTTCAAATGAAAGAACGAAGTGGCAAAGATGTGGTGAAGATTGAAAATGTCACAAAAGGTTTTAATGAAAATATTCTTTTTAAAGAATTATCTTTTTCAGTACGTTATCAAGATCGCATTGCTTTAATTGGTAACAACGGAAGTGGAAAGTCAACTCTTCTAAAAATGATACTGGATGAAATAATGCCAGATGAAGGTTCAGTCCAAATAGGTAGGAATGTTAGAATTGGCTATTTATCTCAACATGTGTTTAAAAATCAACATGAGGGAAGGCTCATTGATTTATTCAGAGAGCAGGTTCATGTAACAGAAGCAGAAGCACGACATATTTTAGCCAAATTTATGTTTTATGGGTATTCAGTTTTTAAAAAAGTAAGTCAGTTAAGCGGTGGAGAAAGAATGCGAGTAAGGCTTGCACAGTTAATGAACCAGAACATGAACCTCATCATCTTAGATGAACCAACCAATCATTTGGATATTGATTCTCGTGAAGTTTTAGAGGAGACATTGGAACAATTTGAAGGAACTATCTTATGTGTATCTCATGATCGCTATTTATTAAATCGTTGTTTTGATCAAACGTACTGGCTTGAAAATGGTAAAATATTTAAGTATATTGGTAATTACGATACTGCGAAACAAAAACATCAACTCTAACAGTTATATGAGGATGTGATGACTTTGGATAATATTGGACTTGTGCTTGAAGGCGGAGGATTAAGGGGCGTTTACACAGCGGGGATATTGGATTATTTTATTAAGAAGGAGCTTACATTACCTTATATCATTGGTGCATCTGCTGGAGCATGTAATGCTACCTCGTATATTTCTAAACAATATGGTAGAAATAAAAAAGTAACCATTGATTACATTGATTATCCAGGTTATATCAGTGTTAGAAATTTAATTACAAAGAGAAGTTTGTTCGGCATGGATATTATTTTCGATGAACTACCCAATAAACATGAACCGTTTGATTACGATGCGTTTCATTCTTCACCTCAAACTTTTAAAATTGTTGTCACAGATTGCGTTACAGGCAAACCAATTTATTTTGATAAAAACGAAGAACCCAGTGATGTATTTACGTTATTAAAAGCATCCATTAGTTTACCTTTAATTACTCAAGTTGTAGAGCATGGGGGTTACAAGTTATTAGATGGGGGTATCGCTGATCCGATCCCCCTTAAAAAGTCTATAGAAGATGGGAATAAACGAAATATCGTCATCCTAACTAGAAATAAAGGATATGAGAAAAAGCCTGCAAGTTTTAGGTGGATGCTCAAAGCGAGGTATCGCCGAAAATACAAAGGGTTAGTAGATACGATGATAAATCGACACATTGAATACAATGCAACTTTACAATTTGTTAATCATCTAGAGGAAAAAGGTGACATTTTTGTGTTCAGACCTGAACAACCTTTACAAGTAAATCGTTTAGAAAAAGATAAAATAAAGCTAACACTATTGTATGAACAAGGAATTGAAGATGCTAAAAAGCAATATGATCAACTGTTAAATTGGATAGAGAAAACTGAATAAAAGAAGCATTAAAACATGGGGGAGAGGTTATTGAAAAGATTTAGAAAGTTTATTATTTTTAAATTTTCCATATCATTATTTGTTTTATTGATATTTATTTCTTCTTTCATATATCAAATGTATTATTATACTCATAATCGTGTAGGAGTAATTGTAGATTTAAAACCTCCTGATAGTTATATTTTTTATTTCTTGCATATTTTTGTATGGACTATGCTTCTACTTACATCCGTCATATTGTGGACGTTAGAAAAAAAGAAAAAGCAGTCAATCGAAATAGAAAAAAACATTTATCTTAAATATACAGGTTCACCTGATATAGAAGATTATCAAAACTTAAGAAAAATTACAGGATTAAGTGAAAAAAGTGAAAGAGGAGCTAAACTTGGACTGAAAAATACAACTCATGCAATTTCATTCTATTATGATAATGATTTAATCGGTATGGGTAGAATCATAGGAGATAAAGGTTGCTTCTATCAAATTGTAGATATTGCTGTTGATCCTAACTATCAAGGTCAGGGTTTTGGTAAGTTGATTATGAATGAACTTACGACGTATTTAGACGAACATGCACCCGATGGTGCCTATGTTAGCTTAATCGCGGATGAACCGGCAGACAAATTATATGAGAAATATGGGTTTAAATATACTTATCCAGCTTCTCATGGTATGTATAAATTCACCCAAAGAAGTGAAGAGGTATAGTGCAAGCTAATAGAAATATCTGTTCGCCATATTTTTTATAAGAAATTTATAGAATGGATCATCTGAAGTAACAGGTACTCAATAAATATTATTTACAAGAAAAGTATGAGGTCATTCTTCCTCATACTTTTCTTGTATTTTATGTAGTTCATCTATTAGATCGTTGTCAAATTCAGATTCATATAATTCATATACAGGCTGGAGTTCTTCTACCCATTGTTTCTTTTCTTTTTCCTTAAGTTCATAGATTTCAATATCGGAATCTTTTTTTATATTTTCGAAAGATTGTAAATTCAGTTCGATTGATTTTTTTTGTATCATTTCAGAAGCTTCTGCCATCGATTCAATGACCACCTGCTGAATATCAGGAGGGAGCTGATTCCAATAGTCATTATTCATTAAAACAATATAACCTAAAAATCCATGATTACTAATCGTTAAATGATTTTGAACTCTATAAAACTTTTTTGAATAAATATTTGATAACGTATTTTCCGTACCGTCTACAATATGATCTTCGAGACTTTGATAAGTTAAATTAAATGGAATTTTACTTGGATTGACGTCTAGTAAAGAATATTGTTTTTCTATTAATTCACTAGGCATAATTCGAAAGTGCTGACCGGATAAATCTTTAGGTGACTGAATCGGTCCTATATTACTCGTTATTTGCTTAAAACCGTTACTCCAAAACGATAGGCCTTTTAGATGATCAGATTCTAGAAGGGAAAATAAGTACAGTCCAATATCGCCATTAAAGGCTTCATTTGCCGCTTCATAAGACGGAAATACAAAGGGTAAGTCAACTAATTGCCACTCAGGGAAAGATGTAGTTAGTTTGGATGTGGCTGGAGCAATCATTTGGATTTTCCCTCGTTTTAAAGCATCGAGTGCCTCTTCATCATTTTCATATAAACTTCCATTCGCAAATATTTCAACTTTTACTTTAGTATCTGTTTTTTCGCTGACTAAATCTGCAAAATATTGAACAGCTAAACCTTTTGGTGTATTTTCCGCAACCACATGACTAAAACGGATTACAACTTGATCTTTTAAGCCTATTTGCTCATCATCAAAAGCTAATTTATCTTCTGTTTGAAATATTTTAAATATCAACGTTAAAGTACCAATTAACAAAACTAAAAATGCAATGGAAAAGTAGATCAAGTTTTTCATGAACAACACTCCGTTTTTAAAGTCTATGGTACCACTAGTTTAACATACTGAAATATCAATATAATATACAGCAAACAATAGAAGGGTTTTTGTGATCACTGTAGAAGTGTACTTACTGAAACAGTTACTAGTTTTGAAAGGACTTAATATCATGACACTGAACCCACTGCCTATACAACTTAAAATCACAATTCTTTCTTTCGGTGTTGTTTTATTTTCTCTACTTATAGGAGGAACCTTTGTGTTGGGTAACATTAAAAGTATAAAGGAAGACGAGATCGAAAAAAGATCCATGATTGTCGCCCGTACGGTTGCAGAAGTTCCAGAGATTAAAAAAAATCTGATAGAACCTTATGGATGGACAAAGATTTACCCTGTTGTTGAAGAAATTAGAATAGTAAACAATGTGGATTATATCGTAGTTTTAAACAATGATCGAATTCGATATTCACACCCTTTACAGTCCATGTTAGGGACAATCTCTTATGGTAGCGATGAAGGACCTGCATTTGCAGAACATACGTATGCTTCTAAGGCTAAGGGAGAATTAGGTATCTCAATGAGAGCTTTTGTTCCAATTATGAATGAACAACGGGAACAAATTGGTGTTGTCATAGCTGGTAATATATTACCGACTTATATGGAATCAATCTATGAAGTGAAGTACGAAATAGGTGTTGTTATGTTTTTAACGCTTTTACTTGGGATATTTGGAGCTTGGCTGTTGGCAAAACACATCAAGGAACAAATGTTTCAATTAGAACCTCATGAAATTGTTAGATTATTAGTGGAAAGAACGGCAACATTCCACGCGATAAACGAAGGGGTTATCGCGATAGATAAAAATGAAATGATTACGATATTTAATGAAAAAGCTAAACAAATGTTGCATATTCATGGTAATGTAGTAGGAAAACCGATTCGTAAAGTGATTCCTGATACAAAATTACCTGAAATGTTAAAATTAGAACATCCGATATATAATCAAGAAATACTTATACAAAATACGAACATTATGAGTAGTAGAGTACCAATAAAAGTAGATCAAAAAATTGTAGGTGCAGTTGCTGTTTTCCAAGATCGCACAGAAGTTACGATGATGGCTGAGGAGCTTACTGGTGTAAAAGCTTTTGTTGAAGCATTGAGAGTACAAAACCATGAACATATGAATAAACTTCACACGATTGCAGGGTTAATTCAATTAGGTGAACAAGATCAAGCGTTAAACTATGTCTATCAAATAACTGAAGAGCAGGTAGAGTTAACTCGATTTTTAAGTAGGAGGATTTCTAATCAAAGTATCGCTGGTTTACTTTTAAGTAAAGTAAGTAGGGGGAAAGAGCTTGGTATAAAGGTTAGTATTGATAGAAATAGTACACTAGAGCATTTTCCTAGTCACATGGATCATCATGATTTTGTTTTAATACTTGGAAATTTAATAGAAAATGCTTTCAAAGCCCTTCAAAAAGTTGAAATAGAAGACAAAGAAATTTATGTTAGTATTTATCAAAATGATGAAGTTTGTGAAATTCTTGTAGAAGATAACGGCATCGGATTTTCCGAGTCCATCCAAGAGCAAATTTTTAAAGAAGGTTTCACAACAAATGCGGAGGAAGGACAAGGAATTGGTTTATATATGGTTAAAAACATGATTGAAAAAGGGAAAGGCTTAATAAAAGTAAATTCATTACCTAATAAGGGTACTAGTTTTTCCATTCAGTTTGATATGAAACAAGTAGAAACCAATTCATCTGTAAAATTAGAAAGGAGCATATAAATATCAATGCATGGTCAAATGAGTGTATTATTAATTGAAGATGATCCAATGGTCCAAGAAGTAAATAAGCAATTCATACAAAAAGTAGAAGGATTTCATGTCATTGATACAGCGAATAATGGGGAGGATGGTTTGAAAAAGATAAAAAAATACAAACCAGACCTTGTTATTTTAGACGTTTTTATGCCCAAAGTGGATGGTCTAGAGCTACTTTATCAGATTAGAGCTCAAAAAGAAGAAGTAGATGTAATTGTAGTTACAGCTGCAAATGACAAAACAACGATTCGAACGATGTTACAAAATGGAGCCATTGATTATATTATTAAACCTTTCAAATTTGATCGTATTCAACAAGCTTTACATCATTTTAGATCCTATAAATCAAAGCTTATCAACGAATCGATATCTCAATTACAGCTGGATCAAATGTTTTTTTCAAAAGAAAAAATTTCAAGTTCTGAGCAAGAGCTAAATGATGATGAAATAGAATTGCCTAAAGGATTGAACAAAGCTACTTTGGATCTAATAGAACAATATTTGTACAAACAAAACAATTCAAAATCCGCTGAGGAGGTTGCTGAAGGGGTTGGGGTTGCTAGAGTTACATCTCGCAGATATCTAGAATACCTGAAAGCCATCAATAAAATTGAATTAGATGTGCAATACGGTGGAGTAGGTCGACCGATCAATAGATTCATCAAGAAAAAATAATAAAGAACAAAAAGATCAAAACGTCCAATATGGTCTAATTCTTCCCCCTAAAGGATGTAAACGTTATCATTGTAACGAAAATACATTTTATTATAGGGGGATTTTTTAATGTTAAAAAAGTGGGTATGGATTAGTGTATCTTTAATTTTGGTAATGGGGCTTATAGCAGGTTGTGGTGCTCGTTCCGAAGATACAAACTCAGAATCTAAACAGGAAGAAAAAAGTGAAGAAAGTCATTCCTCATCAGATGAATCTAGCAAAGCTACAGAACCTTTGGAAGAAAAAATCGTTATTAAATTTTCACATGTAGTTGCTGAGGATACACCAAAGGGTAAAGCTGCAAACATGTTCAAAGATTTAGCTGAAAAGTACACGGAAGGTAGAGTTGAAGTGGAGATTTTTCCTAATTCACAATTGTATAACGATGATGATGTCTTAGCAGCAGTACAACAAAACAATGTTCAATTAGCTGCTCCATCTACATCTAAAGTATCTAAACTCTTTCCTCAGTGGACGATATTTGATTTTCCTTTTGCATTTAATGATGTAGCTTCTGTTCAGGCTGCTATGGAGAGTGAAGAGATTGGCGGTAAGTTGTTTAATATGTTATCGGAACAAAAGTTACTTGGACTTGCAATGTGGGACAATGGTTTTAAACAAATGACATTAGATGACCATCCTCTTTATATGCCAGAAGATTTTGATGGACAGCAATTCAGGGTCATGTCTAGTAAAGTATTAGAAGCTCAGTTTGAATCTGTGAGTGCAGTTCCAACTCCTATGCCATTTAGTGAAGTATATAGTGCACTTGAGCAAGGTGTCATCAATGGACAGGAAAATACGCTATCTAATATCTACTCTAAAAAATTTCATGAAGTACAAAAATATATGACAATCAGTAATCACGGATATTTAGGATATGCAGTTATTACAAATATTGAATTTTGGAATGGGTTACCTGATGATGTACGTGAACAGTTAGAAATGGCCTTAAATGAAACAACACAGTGGGTACGTGAAAATGGAGAAAAGTTAAACCAAGAAAACCTTGATAAAATTATTGCAGATGACATGTTAGAAGAGATTCATTATTTAACAGAAGATCAGAAACAAGCTTGGATTGAATCCATGAATGTTGTTTATGATGAGTTTGAAGAAGAAGTAGGAGCGGATCTCATCAATGCAGTAAAAGATCTTAGAGATAAATAATAAAATGTCACACAAAAGTGAGGTTGGAAAGTTGTAGGTGATTACAGTTGAAGAAATGGAATACCATTTTAAATCAATTGGAAGAAATCATAGTCTCCATCGCATTATCTCTAGGTGTTTTCATCACATTTTTAGAAATTGTATTAAGAATATTTGACAAGACTTTAGGTTTTTCTTTTGAAGCCTCTATATATTTATTAATCACATGTGGGTTAGTCGGGGCTTCGATTGGAGTGAGAGAAAAGGTCCATATAGGAATTGACATCATTGTGAAACAGTTTCCATTCGCAATACAAAAGTTGATTGGTATAGGAGCTTTATGCTTATGTATCTTTTTTTGCGTGGTGATCACTATATTAGGCATACAGCATGTACAAATCCTTTATTCGTTAGGTCAGGTGACACCTGAAATGGAAATACCTGTGTACATTCCTAAATCTATTGTGCCCATATCGTTTGGATTAATGAGCTTACGATTTATACAAGAACTAATTCTTTACTTCAAAAAAACCATCGATCAGTTCAAACAGGAAGAGGGTGAAGGTTCTTGAATA
The DNA here is from genome assembly GCF_010078385.1 of Chengkuizengella sediminis. Taxonomy (NCBI): domain Bacteria; kingdom Bacillati; phylum Bacillota; class Bacilli; order Caryophanales; family Paenibacillaceae; genus Chengkuizengella; species Chengkuizengella sediminis. Next base: position 124,443 of record NZ_SIJC01000001.1, on the reverse strand, counting down.
CAATCACAAGAGTAAATAATAAAGAGAAGATGATGTCTCCGAAAAATAAAAACACGCTTCAAAACAAAATATTTACATATTTGCTGATTCTTATTTCAATATTTGGTGTTATTTATGCCATTCAAATCAATAGTATGGGGCTTGCTTTGTTTTCACTATTATTTCTTCTTCTTTTTATGGGGTTACCTATTGCTGTATCTTTGGGTTTGTCATCACTAGCATCCATTTATTATTTTACAACAGACCCTATGCCTGATTTAGCTGGTAAAGTATTTTCAGGTCTAAGTCATTTTACACTCATGGCCATTCCACTATTTATTTTAGCAGGGAACATTTTTACAGCAGGAGGTGTTGCAAAAAGGATTATTAATCTGACTAATGCATGGGTAGGACATATACCAGGTGGATTATCAATCGCAAGTGTTGCAGCGTGTGCTCTTTTTGCAGCTATTTCTGGTTCATCTCCTGCAACGGTTGTTGCAATTGGAGGGATTATGATTCCTGCTATGGTGAAACATGGTTATTCAAAGTCATACGCTGTAGGTTCCATTTCAACAGCAGGTTCATTAGGAATCTTGATTCCTCCTAGTATCCCGATGATTGTTTATGCGGTCACTGTTGATCAATCTGCAGGAAAACTTTTTCTAGCTGGGATAATTCCCGGAATTATGCTCGCATTTTTATTGTCGATGGTTAGTTTTATCATTGCAAAAAAAAATGGTTTTAAAATTGCACAAAAAGTAAGCTTAAAGGAAAGGTTTAAAGCATTAAAAGATGGTTTTTGGAGCTTATTACTACCGATAGTTGTTATTGGAGGAATTTATACTGGCTATTTTACACCAACTGAATCTGCAGCAGTTGCTGTATTTATAGGTCTTGTTGTGGGACTGTTTATCCATCGGGATTTAAAGATAAAAGATATTCCGAAAATTTTAATAGATTCTAGTAAAACCACTGCAATGTTATTTTTTATCATTGCCATGGCGATGTTATTTGCACATATCGTTACGTTAGAACGAATTCCCCATAACATTGCAGAATGGATTACAGCATGGAATGTAGGACCCATTGTCTTTTTATTAATTGTGAATCTATTACTATTTATTGCGGGCCAATTTATGGAACCAACCGCGATTATTACAATATTAGCGCCTATTTTATTTCCAGTTGCATTAGCCATGGGTATCGATCCGATACACTTTGGGATTATCATGGTTGTGAATATGGAGGTAGGCATGATTACCCCTCCTGTAGGACTTAATTTATATGTAGCTAGCGGAATGACAAAAATGTCTTTATTAGACGTTACAAAATCAGCATTCCCGTGGTTAATTGCTGTTGTAATTGGTTTGATATTAATTACATATATACCAGCCATTAGTTTATGGTTGCCTGATCTTATTTATAGTTTGAGATAAAACCTTAGAATTAAAATAATCAAACATTTCAACTTTTAACGATAAATTTGAAATCAAATTTATCGTTTTTTGTTTTCCTCGTACCTACAACTTAAGTTGTAGATATACATCCTGCTTTTGTGCGATGTGCATCTAATTGAATTATTCTAAAATCATAAGTGGGATATTTTCCTATGAAAAATAATGATTGCCAAAACATACGGATCCCTATATAATAGTAAAATTACTCTAAAATTTTGATAGACAGCTAGGAGGGAGAGAGTGATGAAATTTAAAGATTTTCATATTAATATTAAAATTCGTATTATTGAAACATTTATCAGTAGGTTCATAGGCAGTATGATATTTCCGTTTATGGCAATTTATCTTGCACAGTATTATGGGGAAGGGATTACTGGATTGTTGCTTTTTGTTAATGTTATTGTTGGGGTTATATTCAATTTCTTTGGTGGTTTTATTTCTGATCGTATAGGACGAAGAAAAATCATGATGTATGCAGAGATCATCAGGTTTTTTGCCTTTTTTACGATGATGGCTTTCAACTCTCCTTGGGCTGAATCGGTTTTGATTACATTTTTAATGATGACTGTAAACACGATTTGTTGGGGGTTTTCTGGCCCAGCACATCAAGCCATGTTAATCGATGTAAGTACACCTGAACAGCGAAAACTTATGTATTCAATCACCTATTGGGCGAACAATCTGTCTATTGCTATCGGTGGAATTCTAGGTGCCTTTTTATTCAAAGATTATTTATTTGAATTATTAATTGGATTGTCATTGGCTTCTCTAATTACAGTTTCATTGATTGTGTTTTTTATAAAAGAGAGTTATTTTCCAAATCAAAAAGAAAGTGCCTCCTTTCACATGTCGGATATATTTGATACCTATAAAATGGTATTTAAAGATCGGTTGTTTATTTGGTTCATGGCTGCAGGGATTTTGGTTTTATCCATGGAATTTAATTTAACGAATTTTATTGCTATTCGTTTAAGTGAAGAAATGACAAATCAATATTTCATAAATTGGGAAATTCAAGGGATACAAATGTTAGGCTTTTTGAGAACAGAAAATACAATACTAGTTGCATTGTTTGCAATATTTGCTGCAAAGTTTATAGAGCGATTTAAGGAAAAAAACGTTTTAATAACTGGATGTTTAATGTTTGTTGTAGGTTATGGTGTGATCTCTTTTTCAAATAATATCTGGCTTTTATTTATCATGATGATCATTGCAACTGTTGGAGAAGTGATTAGAGTTCCTGTTGAACAATCCAGTATGGCTGCATTACCACCTGATGATGCAAGAAGCTCATATATGGCGATAAAAGGAATGAGCTTTAATTTAAGCATGTTGATTTCATCCATTGTCGTTGCGCTAGGTGCGTTTTTATCCTCTTTTGTAATGGCAATCATTATTACTTGTATTGGACTCTTGGGTACAACTATTTATTATTTGATTTTTGATAAAATACAGTTGCGAGTAAATGCAAATAAAGGCTGAAAGGTTGTATAAGTGGTAGGCAGAAGGTGAAATCACTTTCTGTCTTTTTAATATCACCTCTTCATATTATGTTCACTTTTTGGGGTATATATTTATTCAAAGAAATGAGTAAACTTCCTTGTTCCCATTAGAAGGTTCTTATGATATTCTTAGGGTGTAAATTTACACATAAAATTCACATCTATATTACTAGTAATGTGAGCGAATTATTTGTGTAAATTAGTATAAAATATGATGAATTATTTAAATAAATATAGGTTTTTTAGTGACCGGAAAGGAGGACAGCACTATGAAATTTAAAAGTGTGTTTGATATTATCGGACCTGTGATGATTGGTCCATCTAGTTCTCATACGGCTGGTGCGGCAAGGATTGGTAAGGTTGCTCGTAGTTTATTTGGCAGACAACCAAAGTGGATTACAATATCTTTTTATGGCTCTTTTGCTAACACATATAAAGGTCATGGTACAGATGTTGCTATTATTGGAGGTATTTTAGATTTTGATACCTTTGATGAACGGATCAAGTCCGCACTCGGTATAGCACATCAGTTAGGGATAAATGTTAGTTTTAGAGAAGAAGACGCAGTAACGGATCATCCCAATACGGCAAGAGTTAAAATTGGTGATGATGCTGGCGAGCTTGAATTGGTTGGAATTTCCATTGGTGGTGGAAAGATTGAAATTACAGAGTTGAACGGTTTTGAATTGAAATTGTCAGGAAATCACCCAGCTATTTTAATTGCACACAATGACAAATTTGGTGCTATTGCTTCTGTATCTAACTTATTAGCCAAACATCAAATTAATATTGGTCATATGGAAGTTTCCAGAAAAGAAAGAGGGAAACTTGCATTAATGACAATAGAGGTAGATCAGAATATTGATCAATCTGTTTTAGATGATTTATCGTTATTACCAAATATATTACAAGTGACCAAGATTGTCGATTAACAAATCCCCTATAAGTAAAAAATACTTAAAGAAATATTATTCCGTTTATAAAACAGAGTGTATTGATATAGTGTGACCGGTCTTCCATGAAATGGAACGTGAATAGAGAGGAGGAAACTTAATGTTTCGGAATGTAGCTGAACTTGTCCAATTAGCAGAAAATAAAAACATAAAAATTGCTCAAGTTATGATTGAGCAAGAAATGGAAGTAAAAGAAAAAACACGTGAAGAAGTACTTTCGTTAATGGGACAAAATTTAGACGTTATGGAAAGAGCAGTAGAAAAAGGATTAGCTGGTGTCCATTCATTTTCAGGTTTAACGGGTGGAGATGCAGTTCTATTGCAAAAGTATATTCAAAAAGGGCAGTTTTTAACAGGTGAAATTATCTTAGATGCGGTTAGTAAAGCTGTAGCGACAAATGAAGTAAATGCTGCTATGGGAACGATATGTGCTACACCGACTGCTGGTTCAGCGGGTGTTGTACCAGGTACATTGTTTGCTTTGAAAAATAAATTAAATCCTTCTAGAGAACAAATGATTGAATTTTTATTTACAGCTGGGGCTTTTGGGTTTGTTGTAGCCAATAATGCTTCTATTTCTGGGGCTGCAGGAGGTTGCCAGGCTGAGGTAGGGTCCGCTTCTGGAATGGCTGCCGCAGCCATCGTGGAAATGGCAGGCGGTACTCCAAAACAATCATCTGAAGCGATGGCGATTACGTTGAAAAATATGCTCGGTTTAGTATGTGATCCCGTTGCAGGATTAGTTGAAGTACCTTGTGTGAAAAGAAATGCGATGGGAGCTTCTAATGCAATGATTGCTGCTGATATGGCATTAGCAGGTATTACAAGTCGTATTCCTTGTGATGAAGTTATTGATGCTATGTATAAAATAGGTCAAAATATGCCTACGGCATTAAAAGAAACTGCACAAGGTGGTTTAGCAGCTACACCTACAGGTAAGGAATTACAAGAAAAAATTTTTGGAGTGTCATTAAATAAAAACAATTGATGGAATAGAAGGGAAGTAGTGTACTTATGGATACAAGAATTAAAAAGTTAGTGGATTATATGGAGCATCAATCTGTGGATGTACTATTGATAACTCAACCAAAAAATGTATATTACTTTACAGGCTTCCTGACTGATCCACATGAACGTTTTATGGGACTTGTTTTAATAAAAGGGGAAGACCCATTTTTATTCCTTCCTTTGCTCGATGCAGGGAACGCTGAAACTGTATCTAGTGTCAGAAAAATTTACTCCCATGATGATGCTGAAAATGCTTATGAAGTATTGCAACGTTATTTACCATCTAATATCTCAACGCTGGGTTTAGAGAAAAATCATCTTACAGTGAAAAGTTATGAAGCTGTGGTGGGTATAGCTAAGGCTGGTGAAATTCATGAGATAGATGAACTGCTTCAAGAAATGCGTGTATCTAAAAGTCAAGACGAGATTGCGAAAATCAAAAAAGCAATTCAAATCACAGAAGAAGCATTACGCTTAACAATTCCTAAAATTAAGTTAGATGTTACTGAGATGGAAGTTGTAGCCGAGTTAGAATATCAAATAAAGAGACTAGGAACGCAAGGTCCTTCCTTTTCAAGCATTGTATTAGCAGGGGAAAAAGCAGGTCATCCACATGGTCACCCAGGAGATCGTAAAATCAAAACAGGTGAATTCTTATTGCTGGACTTCGGGGTTATTTTAGATGGATACGTTTCAGATTTATCAAGAACCTTCGCAATTGGGGAAATTAACGATCAACTTAAAGACATTTATGATACAGTACTACAGGCAAATTTACAAGCGATTGAATCAGTTAGACCAGGCGAGCCAATTGCGAATGTTGATCTATCTGCTAGAGCAGTAATTGAAAACAGAGGTTATGGGCAGTATTTTATTAATCGTGTGGGACACGGATTCGGAATGGAGATTCATGAACATCCTTCGGTTCATAGTAAAGCAGAAGGTTTACTTCGTGAGGGGATGACATTTACGATCGAACCAGGTATCTATAACCCTAAATTAACTGGTGTTCGTATAGAAGATAACGTGGTAGTTACAAAAGATGGAGTAAATGTATTGTCTACATTTCCAAAAGAGTTACAAACATTAGATTTATAGGGAAAGGAGCGATTATGGAAAAGATAAAACAATTACGTACGAAGATGTCTAAACTAGATATTGATGGTTTTTTAATCACAAATCCACAAAATCGATTTTATTTCACAGGATTTACAGGAACTGCTGGGATTGCACTTATAACTGAAACTGATGCTATATTTCTCACGGACTACCGTTATGTAGAGCAGGCACGAGTTCAAACCAAAAATTTTAAAGTAATCAAATATCAGGATCGAAATTCTCTATTTATTGAAGTACCTGAAGTCATAAATAAGTTAGATATTAAGAAATTAGGGTTTGAACAGGAAGACATGACATACGGTGTTTTTTCAAAATATAACGAAGCAATCCATGCTGAAATGATTCCTACTTCGGGTATCATCGAAACGTTCAGAACAATTAAAACATCTAAAGAAGTAGATTTACTTAAATCCTCTGCTAAAATTGCAGATTCCGCTTTTGAGCATATTCTAGGTTTTATTCGACCAGGTGTGACTGAACATGAAATCTCTAATGAGTTAGAAAACCGTATGCGTCAACTAGGTGCAAGTGGTTCTTCTTTTGATATTATCATTGCTTCAGGTTTGCGTGGAGCTATGCCTCATGGTGTTGCTACTGATAAGCTCATTGAAAAAGGTGAGATGATCACGTTAGATTTTGGAGCGATTTACAAAGGATACATTTCAGATATCACTCGCACAATTTCAGTGGGAACACCAACTGAAGAGATGCGTAATATGTATAACATTGTACTTGAAGCTCAAGTTCGCTCTGTTGAGGCCATGAGACCTGGCATTCACGGTAAAGATATTGATGCAAATTCCAGAGATTACATAAACGAAAAAGGATACGGTCATTACTGCGGTAATAGTGCAGGTCACGGCATTGGATTGAATTTATGGGAAGAGCCATTCCTATCCCCAAAATCCACTTTAACCCTACAGGCAGGGATGGTTGCTACATTGGAACCAGGCATTTATATTCCAGGAGTTGGTGGTGTTCGTATCGAAGATGATGTTGTCATTACAGAAGATGGGCATGAAGTACTTACGAAATCATCAAAAGAATTAATTATATTGTAATGTCTTAATATTTTAAACTTATCATGGATCAATCATTCTGTTTAAGACCTTTTAAGAAATTAAAAGGTCTTTTTTGTATTTAATATAACAAAAAACAGCAAAATAATTATATGTGGGATGTGAAAAGGCTAATAATGACCCTAATCACAAATATTTTTATAAAAATGTCCATATAGGGTAAACAAAAATGAAATAATAGTATATAATATTATTAATAAAAACATTGATATAAAAGAGTTAAAGCGCTTTTATTAATACCTAACATAATGTCCACCATATATGGATTTTTGTATTTGTCTAGATTACAAAATATAACAATTGATGACGGAGGTACAAGATATGTCAAGTAACGTTTTGCAAGATTTTTTAAATCAAAATTTAAATGAGTTAAAAGAAAAGGGTTTATACAATGAAATTGATCCACTTGAAAGTTCAAACGGACCCGTTATTAAAGTTAATGGAAAACAACTCATTAACTTATCCTCAAACAATTATTTAGGATTAGCTACTGATGAACGTTTAAAACAAGCAATGATTGAAGCAATTAATGAATATGGTGTAGGTGCAGGAGCTGTCCGTACAATTAATGGTACATTTAAATTACATATAGAACTGGAAGAAAAACTTGCAAACTTCAAACACACAGAATCAGCCATTGCTTATCAATCTGGTTTTAACTGCAATATGGCTGCTATATCAGCTGTCATGGATAAAAATGATGCGATATTGTCTGATGAATTAAATCATGCCTCTATTATTGATGGTTGTCGTTTATCTAGGGCAAAAATTATTAGAGTTAATCATTCCGATATGCTTGATTTAAGGAAAAAAGCAAAAGAGGCTAAGGAATCTGGATTATATAACAAAATCATGGTGATTACAGATGGCGTTTTTTCAATGGATGGGGATATTGCCAAACTTCCTGAGATTGTGGAAATCGCTGAAGAGTTTGATCTAATCACATATGTTGATGATGCTCATGGTTCAGGAGTTTTAGGAAATGGAGCAGGAACAGTTAAACATTTTCAATTGTCAGATAAAGTTGATTTTCAAATTGGTACATTATCAAAAGCGATAGGCGTAGTAGGTGGTTATGTAGCTGGTAAAAAAGATCTAATAGATTGGTTAAAGGTTCGCAGTAGACCCTTTTTATTTTCAACCGCTTTGACACCAGCTGATATCGCAGCAAGTATTAAATCCATAGACATTTTATCAGATAGTACTGAGCTTCAGGAGAAATTATGGGAAAATAGTAAATACTTGAAAAGAGGGTTAACAGAACTTGGTTTTGATATTGGAAAAAGTGAAACTCCTATCACTCCTTGTATTATTGGTGATGAATTACAAACACAACATTTTAGCAAACGACTTTACGAGGAAGGTATTTATGCTAAATCCATTGTTTTTCCAACTGTACCAAAAGGAACAGGTAGAGTACGAAATATGCCAACAGCTGCACATACAAAAGAAATGTTAGATCAAACCCTGGCCATTTATCAAAAAGTAGGGAAAGAAATGAATTTGATTTAACTTTAATAATACATTCACAAAGGAGGGATAAGTGATGAAAAAAATTCTGATTACTGGGGCTTTAGGTCAGATTGGTTCTGAACTCGTTTTAAAATTAAGGAAATTATATGGGGCCAACAATGTGATTGCAACAGATATTCGTAAAAATGATAGTATAGTGGTAACATCTGGTCCATTTGAATTGTTAGATGTAACGGATGAACAAAAAATGTATCAAATCACGAAAAAGTATAAAGTTGACACTCTAATTCATTTAGTCGCTTTATTGTCAGCGACGGCGGAGCAAAAACCATTACTTGCATGGAATTTAAATATGGGAAGTTTAATGAATGCATTAGAAGTAGCTAGAGAATTGAATTTACAACTTTTCACTCCAAGTTCAATTGGAGTTTTCGGACCTACAACACCAGCAAATCATACACCTCAAGATACAATTTTAAGACCTACAACGATGTATGGAGTAAATAAGGTTTCTGGTGAGTTATTGTGTGATTATTACTTTCAAAAGTTTGGTGTAGATACAAGAGGATTGCGTTTCCCTGGACTTATTTCTTATGGCACTTTACCAGGGGGAGGGACTACAGATTATGCTGTAGAGATTTTTTATAATGCAATAAAAAATAAGAGCTATACTTCATATATTGACAAAGGGACCTATATGGATATGATGTATATGCCCGATGCCATTCAGGCAATTATTGACTTAATGGAAGCTGATTCTTCCCAACTTTTACACAGAAATGCATTTAACGTTACAGCAATGAGTGTTGCTCCTGAAGATTTTGAAGTAGAAATTAAGAAATACATTCCTTCATTTACGATGAATTATCAAGTTGATTCCATTAAACAGTCTATTGCTGAAAGCTGGCCAAATTCAATTGATGCAACTTGTGCTAAAGAAGAATGGGGTTTTAAAGCTGAATATGACCTTGCGAAATTGACGAAAGATATGCTTGAAAAAATAAATAAAGAGCAATTGTCATTTTCTTAATAAAACAAAATTTCTGAATAAATAAAAAACCCCAAGTTCTTAGGGGTTTTTTATTTAAATTTCACTTATAAAATTTGAGATAAGAACAATTTTGTACGTTCATGTTTTGGATTATCAAATAACTCTGTTGGTGTACCTTCTTCAATAATTTCTCCATCATCGAACAAGATAATACGATCTGCAACCTCTCGAGCAAAGTTCATCTCATGAGTAACAACTAGCATCGTCATACCTGATTTTGCTAATGTTTTCATAACATCTAAAACCTCTTTAATCATTTCAGGGTCTAAAGCAGAGGTAGGTTCATCGAATAACATAATTCTTGGTTGCATAGCTAATGCTCTAGCAATAGCTACACGTTGCTGTTGCCCTCCAGATAACTGACCAGGAAATTTATGTGCTTGCTCTGGTATACCTACTCTTTCTAATAATTCCATTGCAACTTTCTCTGCCTTCTCGCGTTTCCATTTACGTACCCAAATTGGAGCTAGAGTAATATTTTTAAGAATGGTCATATGAGGAAAGAGGTTAAATTGCTGGAATACCATACCTGTTTCTTTACGTATCGCATCAATATTAGATACATCATGAGATAGGTTTATTTCATCAACAATAATTTCACCTTTTTGAAATTCCTCTAATGCATTGATAGTTCTAATGAATGTAGATTTACCTGAACCGGAAGGGCCAAGGATAACAACTACTTCACCTTGCTTTACGTTGACATCTACATCCTTTAATACATGATGTTTTCCATACCATTTATTTAAGTCCTTAACAACTATAATATCTTCACGGTCTTCTAGTGGTTTCTGTAAGTTTTTTTCATCTAACATATTGAGACCTCCTTTAACGATTTCCTACACTAAGTGATTTTTCTAATCTGCGACTCACATGAGCCATTAAGTAACAGAAGATAAAGAATACAACTGCACCGAATACTAGAACTTCTAAATCTAAACCTATATATTCTGGTTTTGCGATCATAGATAAACCAATTTCTAAAACATCTAATAATCCAATAATTAGAACAAGAGTTGTATCTTTGAATATAGCAATATACTGTCCGACAATGGCTGGGATTACTGCTTTTAATGCTTGTGGCAAGACAATAAAAATCGTCGTGTACGTAGAGTTTAAACCTAATGCTTGTGAAGCCTCGAATTGTCCTATTGGAAGTGATTGTAAACCACCTCTTACATTTTCAGCCATATAAGCAGAGCTAAACATAGTTAGTGCAACCATTGCTCCAACAACATCATTGATTTCAATACCACCTGTAAATAATGGAAGCATGAACTTGGCCATAAATAATACAGTAATCAAAGGGATTCCACGAATTACTTCGATATAAATAATACAGAAATATTTTATAATAGGTAATTTACTTCTACGACCTAAGGCTAACAAAATTCCTAATGGGAAGGAGCATACGATAGCAACAACAGCTAGAAGGATATTTAACATAAATCCGCCCCATAGATTCGTACTTACTGACGGTAATATTCCAAGTCCACTAATGAAGAAGATAACGAATGGAAATGAAAGGAACCAACCAATATAAGTGATCTTCTTAACCTTTGGAAATTTGTGTCCTATATAAAAGAAAGAGAGTAATGTAGCTAGGTTTGCAATAATCCATAGTCGACTAGAGAGTTCAATAAATGGAAGTAACATTGAGACGAATAACAAACCACCAATCGTGAACGCAATGCTATTCATAATCCCTTTTCCAAATCCCCATGACAAACCAAGTAGTGCATGGAAAAATAGTAGTAAAGTCCATATTCTCCAAACATCTTCTTCTGGATATCTGCCAACTAATAAAAATTTTAATTCATTTGATATAACATGCCATTCAGCATCAATTAATACCCATGTGAAAGCACCCTTAAGTATAAAATAAGCTGCGATTGAGATAATAACTGTTAATAATGTGTTTGCCCAGCTACTGAATAGGTTTTGTCTTAACCAACCAATCACTCCAACTGAAGTTTTAGGTGGTGGAGTTTCAGCCTTTTTTTGAGGTTGTTTTACATTCATTTGTTCGCTCATATTTGGCACCTACCTTTCCACCAGTTGGAATTTTTTATTGAATATATTCATGATGATCGAAGTGATTACACTTAAAGTCAAATATATTAATATGACTAATGTAATATTTTCAATTGCTTTACCAGTTTGGTTTAGAACAGTGTTACTTACGTAAACTAAATCAGGAAAACCAACCGCCATTGCTAAACTTGAGTTTTTAATTAAATTCAAATACTGGCTTGTGACTGGTGGAATAATTATTCTTATCGCTTGTGGAAAAATAACTTTACTCATTGTTGTGCTATTTTTCAAACCAAGTGCTTTTGAAGCTTCCACCTGTCCTTTAGATATAGCTTGGATACCGCCACGAACAATTTCAGCTATATATGTGGATGTATATACAACTAATGCAATTAACATTGCTTCAAATCCAGGTTTTAGTATATAACCCCCCTCATACAATCTACCAGCAATAGTTGGGTTTTCTAAGGTGAATGGAGCACTTCTTGTGATCAGTAACGCAATAAGCAACATTCCAATGAACACAGCTATAGACCACAAACTAGAACGTGTATTATTACCCGTTTCAATTTGTTTTTTGATTAATCGTGAACGGATGACAACTGCAGCAATTAATCCTACAAAAGATAATATAATCCATATGGTTGACCCAGATGTAGCATTAAACCACGGTAATGCTGTACCTCTATTACTTATAAAAATCGGCCCCACATTGAATTTTTCTTCTATTAAAGGAAGTGGAAGGATGACCGCATAATACCAAATAAATATTTGCACTAAAAGCGGAGTATTTCTAAAAATTTCAACATATACGGTTGATACTTTTCTCAGTAACCAGTTATTAGATAATCTAGAGATCCCTACAATGATCCCTACTATACTAGCTAAAATAATCCCTACAACACCGATTTTAATAGTATTTACAATCCCTACCAAGTAGGCTCTGGAATATGAATCTTGTGGTGTAAACTCAATCGCTTTATCACCAATATCAAAATAAGCAGTGTTTGATAAAAATTCGAAACCTAATTCAATCCCTAATTTCTCTAAACCATTCATGGCGTTTGTAAAAAGAAAAGACCCAATGATAACCACAATAACTACAAACAGTATTTGTAATAAGATAGGAATGATTCTTGTATCGCGCCAGAAAGGGGTAGCTGTTGAATTTTCTTTTTTCATCTATTAAGTCACCTCACAAATGTATAAAATAAGGTCTGCTCAAAAGTGAAAGCAGACCTATTAAAAATGAATATAGAGCTAAATGTTTTATTAACGGAATGGAGGTGAGTACAATAATCCACCATTAGTGTATAGATCATTTAGTCCACGGTCTAAGTTGAATACGGTGTTTTCACCTAAATGACGTTCGAAAATCTCTCCATAGTTACCAACTTGCTTTATTGCCTCATAAGCAAATTTAGAACTTACTTCAAGTTGTGCTCCTAAACTACCATTTTCATCTTCACCAATACCTAATAAACGTTGAATAACTGGATCGTCACTATCTAAGAAAGAATCTACATTTTCAGAAGTAATACCTAATTCTTCAGCTTGAATCAGAGCATTTAATACCCATCTTGTTAAATCAGCCATTTTATCGTCCCCACCTGCAACGACAGGACCTAATGGTTCTTTAGACATTGTGTCGTCTAGAATCTTATATGCACTTGAGTTTGAAATTGTTGACAATCTAGAAACTAAACCAGATTTATCTGTTGTAAACGCATCTACTGAACCAGCTTCTAAAGCAGCGATTGCAGCTTCTTGATTATCAAATGTTTGTGGTTCATAGCTGACACCAAGTTTAGCCATTTGGTCAGCAAGGTTTAATTCAGTAGTTGTACCTGTTTCAACCGCAATGATCATACCGTTCATATCAGTTAACGTATTAACACCACTATCGGCACGAACCATCATACCTTGACCATCATAAAATGTAACTCCACCGAAGTTTAATCCAAGGTCAACATCACGAGAAGTAGTCCAAGTCGTATTACGTGATAGTAAGTCGATTGATCCAGTTTGAAGAGCTGTAAAACGCTCAGAAGCTGTCAGAGGTGAGAATTCAACAGCATTTGCATCGCCTAATATAGCAGCGGCTACAGCTTTAGCAAAATCAACATCAAAACCTACATAATCTCCACCTTCTAAATAACTAAATCCAGGAAGTTCACCATTTACACCAGCGTTTAATGTTCCTCTTTCTTTAATTTGATCTAATACTGATTGAGAAGTTTCTGTTTCTTCACTACTTGAACAACCAACTAATGCAATAGAAGCTAATAAAAATACACTTAATAATACCAATATACTCTTTTTCATTTTAATCCCCCTATAAATATATTTTACTAGTAACATTATGTTTACCATATTTCTTTCATTCAAATTTTATTAAAATGTATAAATATTTATTTAAAAGACATAACAATACTTACATAATAGTTACATTGAATGAAAGGAAATAGACGTGATAAATGTCACTTCTACATACTAATATAATACAGTACTTCATATTTTACAAGACATTTTGTGTAATGTTAATGTAATATTTAGAGTATTAAAACGCTTTCATTTTAATACAAAAAAAATTACAAAGTCATAAAATATGATACTGCAATTTTATAAGCATACAGTTTGTTTAAATTATTATAATATAAGAGGTATAAGAACACAATGATATTATTTTATAAAGTAATAACAATTCAAAATTGTATGCTAAAAAATTTTTTTACAGCTGTTTAAATATAAATTAAATAGAATAGATTATTCATTCTAAAGTTTGGTGAAGTGACCATTGACAATTTGGTACTGTAATGTTTATAATTACAGTATAAATAAAATGATCAGTTTGGGGAATATTTTTTTCTCTAAACTGTTATATAAAACATTACAGTATTAAGTTCAACTTATTGAAAGGGGAGTATTATAATGAAATTGTTTAATGTAGGAGATTGGGTAAAAGGAGTCAGCAAGGAAGATGAGTTTTTCATTGGTTATGTAGAAAGAATAAAGGATACAATGGCTAATATATATATTGTTCAAAGTGATAATCCATATTTAATAAATCGTAAAGTAAAAATTTCAACTAATAAAATAACTACAATGGATCCATCTGACTTATATTTTGAAGGAAATATTTTAAATTTAATTGATATTGCTTTGATAGAAAAAAATGAAGATGATTTTATAAAGTATACGAATCAACTTCATGAATTACGATCAATCCATGACAAACTGACTAACCTAGAAGTAATTAATTTTACTAGAGGAGAGGGATATCATCGAATATAATTCGATTGACAACGATAAAACAACTCGATAAGATTAGCAGTGTAACAAAGGAGGAGCACTATAAATGAACAGTGAATTTACATTAGCTGTACACAGCCTAGCTTATCTTTCGATATTACCGGATAAAATGTCTACTAGTGATTGCCTCGCTGAAAGTGCATCAGTTCATCCAGTGAGAATACGGAAAGTATTAAGTATTCTTAGAAAAAATGGTTACATTAAATCAAAGGAAGGTGCTGGAGGAGGATTCATTCTGAATACAAATCCTAGTGAGATTTCATTAAAAGATATTTATATAATGACCTCCGAAGGTACTTTACAACCTAAATGTTCGAAAATAAATGAACATTGTATAATTGGAGCTAATATGCAAATTGTGTTAAATGGCATATTTTCAGATGGAGAGAAACAACTCTGTGAGTTTTTAAGTCAATTCACAATTGAAGACATTATAAACAGGGTAAAGTCTTAACTATTTTCATTTAAGCGAGGTTAAATAATTGATCAACGAGTATGTTGTTATGTTGTAACTTTCTACCTATATGAATCGACCTAATATAATATAATTTCAACTAAAAATTTACTATGTGTATTATTAAATTAGATAAAACCTAGTAAATTTATATGGATAGTTTTATATGATTGTATTATGATAGAGTTAACCATACAATGTTTTAGGTCATTTTTCATTTTGGGACTGATAGAAGGGAGTTAACTAACTTGGAAACTGAAATCCATACTAGGCAACGTATTCTAATCGCAGCGGAAGAATTATTTTCAAAAAAAGGGTTTGAAAAAGTCACTATTAGAGAAATAGGTAAAAATGCAAACTGCTCTCATGCAACGATATATTTTCATTTTAAAGACAAGAAAAACATTTTAGAAAAACTAGCTGTAGCACCAATGAAAAAGTTGTTGTATGATTTAAAAGAAATTACAAAAAGTGATGATATAGATTCAAAAGAGAAGTTAATGAGGATTTGTAAATTGCATCTACAGTTTGGTTTATCTAACGTATATTTGTACAAGCAATTTTTTTCTGCGGGTTTTAAAGCTGACTATTCAGAAGTATTTTCTGATGAATGGGATAAGTTTAGATTTGATATATATGATTTACTTTTTAATGATTTTTTTCCAAATCATTTTAAAACCTCAGATCATAACCAACTTGTTTTAAACAGTAAACTTTTACATTACCAGGTGCATGGTATTATTGTGGTTCACATTGCAGCTGGAAATTACTTTTTAAAAGAAGAAGGAGATTTAATTCCTTTAATTGAACAGACTGTTTATAATTTCACTCTAACTAGTAAGCCACTTTAAAGTTAATATCATTTATTTATTTTATTACATCTTTGATGTAAATCAACTATCACAGCGATCATCGAATGCTTTCAAATCTTAAAACAAATACCTTTACCTAAAATAGGTGCAGGTATTTGTTTTTTTAGGTCCATATGTGTTCAAAAAAAAAATAATTCAGGCATATTTTTTACTATTGGCGAATACTATGGTATACTAATACAGTAAAGCGATAGAGATATATTAATATGTTTGAACTATTTTATAAATAAATTGAAATATGTGTGAATTTTTATGGAATGTAGTTGTTAAACATAAAATAAAGGTATATAATAAACTAAGCTGATCTACCTTTGGTAGAATAGTGATAATTGATTTAACAGTCCGTTATACGAGGGAAATAACGGACTGTTTTTTTGCTGGGTGAACATTGACATCAACACATCCTGTGACTACAACTATCCCTCTGTTTTCGCCATTAAGGCTAGCTTATCGGAGAGTTTTTTTTATTAGAGTTATTTTAACATTCTTTATTTATTTGTTTTATTGAGAATAAGACTTCACAGCAGTTCGATAAAAAACTTCGCCATCTTCAGTAGTACCTACTATTTCATAAGTAACATTGGTTGATTCAGAATTAATAGTATTTAGAATATCTTTGTTTAAATTTTTGTTGTTGTTGCTTTTCCGTTTATTTATTTTTATCTTTTTATCAATTTTCAATTTCTTTTCTTTTTTAGATTTATCTTTTTCTTTATTTGGTTTTTGATTAGCTTTTTCTTCTAACTGTGACCATTTTAGATCAAGTGCATTTGAGCCTTCAAAATTTGTAATAATTAGAAACGCATCTTTTTGTGAACTATTCATAGTGATCGTCCAATCACCTGAATCAGGTTGGTCTATTACAAAGGTTTGATTGTAACTGCCTTTGAAAATGTGGTTTTCATCGTAGGATTTAAACTGCTTTGATATTTCTGTATACTGTTTTCCTTCTGGGGAGGATAGAGTTACTTCGACATGTTCTCCACTTGTTAATATTTGAAAAGTCACTTGATGATTACCAGATTCCACTGGAATTACTTCTTCAATAGATTGATTTACGGGTAATGTATCTCCACGTAATAATTGTTCAGGTACATAAGTTGATTCAATATTTGTTTCACCTGTAGAAAAAGAAGGAGGAGAGAAAGAAGTTAAATTGCTTAATATTAGATCCATACTTTCAAAAGAAATATATCCCATTCGAATATTATCGTGATTTACGTCATCTCCACCGCTTAAAAAATGTGTCCCATAAGGTAGCTGAGTACTCGATACTGGTACTAGCCCATCACTATCTTCCCACAAATATGCTCCACCAAACCAAAGAGCAGAGAATATTGGACCCCATCCTGTACCTGAAGCTGTATAATAATTATTTTTTAAAGCGTTTTCATGATTATCCGTTAATAATCTGAATTTCTCCATTTCACCCACTTGCATAGAATAAGTTCCATCATCTGTCTGTCCAATTAAATCTGCTAACCAGTTTGCCCACCAGCTATAAGCTAAATCAGCTGTAGGTGTTCCGTAATGAGGAGTGCTAAGAGTAATCACATCATCAACATAGGGCCAAGCTTCGTAATGTATTAATGCAGCTTGTGTATCCACTCCACCTTTACTGTGCGAAACAATATTAACTTTTTCACCAAAATGATCATGTATCTCCTCTAACATTGCTGCAAGCAATAAACCGTTATCCCACATGTCAGCTGCATCTTCGCCCGTTGCATCCTCTAACTGTACAAACGCAGTACGATAGCCATTGGAATAGAAATAATCATACATATCATTTTCACCGTAATATACAGTTTCTTCCCACCAATCCCTAGCATTCCCATGTAAACCTTGAACAAATACGATGGGGGACTTACTTTCATCAATTTCCAAAGGTTCGCCACCCAAATACCAAGTACCTGGAACATCTTCAACATTTACAGGTGTTGGGGCACTGTTTAAACTAGCCCCACTTGCATAAACAAATGATACTGAAGACACAATTAAAAGTAAAACTAAGAAGAGGACAACATATTTCATATACTCATCTCCCTTTTAATAATACTTAACTCCATTATAATTAATGTATATAAATTAGTAAATATGTTATATTTTTACACAGTTAAATTATTTTGATTTTAATCTTTCTTCAATTAACAATATGAGAATTAAAAAGACTTTTCATTAAAGAAGTAGAATTAATAGGATAACTACAAGAAAACTAGAATTACTATGGTAAAATATTGAAAATATACTATTTTAAAGATATTTCGCTGTTTATTGAGTTTTAAGGGTCTATTTTATTTGTGTTAAAATAGATTCGAATCCCGGGATGAAATTAGAGTTATTTATATGAATCATAATTAGATTATCTAAATGTTATTTCTTAATAGAGTAAATCTAACAAACAACTACATCTTGTTATACTCCAAAGTATATTAAAAAAGTGTATAGGAGATGATTCAATGAAAAAGATTTATATCCTTGTTATCAGTTTTATTATTAGTAGTTTGATTTTATCAAGTCAATATACATCTTTAGTTAAGGCAGAAGAGGTAGAAGGAGAGTTTTCATTATTAACTTATAATGTAGCTGGATTATGGGATCCTGTTTCACAATCTAACCCGGCTAAAAACACCATTCTTATCAGTCCTAAATTAAACAATTATGATATCGTACTGGCTCAAGAAGATTTTAATTACCATAGTGATTTAATTGAAAAAGCAGATCATCCCTACCTTTCATCACATTCAGGTATCATGGGTTTTGGTGATGGATTAAATCGACTCTCAAACTTTCCTTTTACAGATTTCAAACGTGATGATTGGAATGATTGTCATGGCATTTTTGGTGACGGCAGTGATTGTTTAACTCCTAAAGGGTTTTCATTTGCGCGCCATGAAGTAAGTGATGGTGTTTTCGTAGATATATATAATCTTCATGCAGATGCTGGTGGGAGTCAAGATGATAAGAATGTAAGAAAGAAAAACTTTCAACAAGTGTTATCTAAAATTGATCAGTGGTCTATAGGAAATGCTGTTATTGTAACAGGAGACTTTAATAGTAAGTATAAAGCAGAAGGGGAAGTAAGGCAATTTGCAGATACTGGATTCTCGGATGCATGGGCAGATATTGAAAATGGAGGTATTATTCCAGGAATAGGGGAATCAGGTGATCGCATTGATAAAATCTTATATCGTAGTGGTGATTTACTACAATTAAGTGTTAGTGATTATGCTGTTCCTAATGAAGATTTTTTAGATAGTAATGGAAATCAATTGTCTGACCATCCACCAGTATCTGCTATTTTTCAATATCATGTATCAAACATACCTCTAATAGGGAAATTTAACACTAATAAATCAATAATTACAACTACAAATGATTTATTGGATGGTCAGAAGGTGTGGAAAGTTGAAACTGAAGGTTTAGAAGATTACCGACAAAATATAAATTTTAAAGTAAACCAGAATCCGATAAATAAAGCTTACACATTTAGTATTTGGTTAAAAGCAGACGACGAACATACTGTAACACTAAGATTGAGAAACAAAGAAAAAACAGAAGGTGGACAGCAAAGTTTCACAGTTACAACCGATTGGAAAAAATACGAAATTACAGCTCCTTTTGAATTAGATAGTGAATCCCTCTCACTATTTATGTATCCAGCAGGGTTTGATTTTGGAAACCAGGGGTATGTGTATGCATCAGGAGTAGAATTAACTGAGAATACACAATTACTAGATTCACCAAATGACTTTACGAAAGACTATTTAAGTTATTGGTATAAAAACACAAATGTTGAAAAAACTAGTGAACCATCACCTGCTGGAGATAACTCTACAGTTAATAAAATTACACCTATTAATGTAAATAATAGTATCTATCAACATACTGAAGTTGATCCATCAGGAAAGACTTACACCTTCGGTATTTGGTTAAAAGCAGATCAACCTCACAATTCAACAATAAAAATACAAAATGCAAATTATAGTGAAGCAGAAGCGCAATCGATTAATGTAACCACAGATTGGCAATACTTTGAAGTCACAAAAGATTTTAAGAATCAAAGTGATAATGTAACCGTTATAATATGGCCGGGTGAATATAACGGTACTACTGATTCTGTCTATGCTTGGGGGGCAAGTTTAATAGAAGAATAATTTAATTGGATTATAATAGATTAGGACGGATTTTCTCTTTTGAGAAGTCTGTCTTTTTTTCAAACAGATTAGTTTTAAGCTACAACAAAAGATGCAGAAGTTTTGGGTCTTTCGTAATTTTAATGTTTATATTATCGGAGTTTTATACAAGAAAAGAATTATTACCTTTGAGTCTATATATCATTTATTTAGTTGTACTTATTGTCGATACTGTGAAATTTATTAAAAAGAATAGTGTTCCAGAACCATGAACATTATGTTTGTGTTTTTTTGTTTAGATAAAATGCCGATTTTAGTATTTAAAATCTCAGAGTACGACAAACAATAGTTTATTTTTTAAAATTGGTATGGGTGTAATAATGACTAGCAGTGGCATTAGTTGAATTTCTATTCTTATTTTTAAAGAAGTAATTAAAAATAAAAAGATTAAAGAATATAAAAAGTAAAATAATTTTTAATGGAACTTAAATGGTCTTTTTTATTTGATTTTTTTACTTTTAACAATATCCGATAAAATGACAAGCTATGAATTTTAATCAATATAGCATTTTACAACAGAAAACAAGAAGCTTTTACACTAAAGAGTAGTTTAATCACGCTGCTCTTTTTTCATTTACAAATGATTATTCTACTTTGGAGGAATGGGTTTAACATGGAAAAACAAGACATTGAAAGACTTGCAAAACTAGAGACTGACATTAAAGCCATGCGCGATCTCATTATGAATATGGACAGTAAATTAGATATTTGGAATAAAACCTTTGTCCCAAGAAATGAAATCAATAAAATGTTTAGAAGTCGTGATAAAGAAATTAATGAGCTAACTCAAGACATGGAGAAAATGAGGAAAGATATTGCAAATAATTATCAGGATTCAACTACAAAATGGGAGCATTGTGGTCCAAAGCAGTATGGTTCTTGATCGGACTTATTGGTTCTATATTTATGATCCTGTTAAAAGATTCAGTAGGTTAACGAGGAGGAAGAGACATGAATAATCTATTTGACAAAGTATTTTCTGTTGATGAGATAAAAATAAGTGTGTTAGTAATTGTATTAACACTATCATCTACTTTTGGATTAGTCATGTACGTAATAGAGGGAGATATTACAGATAATCTGCTTTCATTACTAAGTACTTTGATTTATGAAATCACAGGAATAAATGCTATTAACATCACGAAAGAGGTATTTAATGATTTTAAAAATTCCAAAATCAAAGACAATATTGATAGTCCAATCTAAGAGGGGAGAGAAATAAATTGAGCTTTAAAATTAAATATCCCGGGGATATATGAATGTATTCCTTTTCTTACAGATACTCCAGAAAAAGCATGGCATGTTCAATACCAAAAAACGATGGATAATAATTTATTTGGGGATGATGCAAATGATATCATAATGAAGAATCTTATAAAAGATACGTTTGGGTTTTAGCTTATATTTGTTACAAGTTTGGATTAAACCCCGCTAAAACCGTTGTAGGTCATCATATTTTAGATCCACAGCGAAAAACAGATCCACAAATACTTTTTCACAAAATCCGTATTTTGTACATAAGTCAATGGATCGATGAAATCCTTTTTATATCATATAATTTTAATGATGTCGGATGACAAGAACATATACCCTTAAATGATAATAACTTGCATCTTATCCTTTTTATTTTAGATAAACCAACTACAATTAAGTTTGATTTAAAATCTTATGTAAACCCTCATTCTATGGCAAAGAAAAAAATCCATTTTGAAAGAATATTGATCAAAATGGATTCTAAATTTGAGATTGATTAATTAATTTTTATAAAAAAGTTTGATCATTATACCGTTTATCTTCTTCTACACTTGCGCCATTTTGTTGAATAACAAAACCTCTTAATTCGCTGGATATACAATTTAATAGTTCATAAACTAATTGTTTATTAGTTAACCTTTAAATAGACTTGCATTGATTGCCACAATCACTGTGCTTAATGACATTAACACAGCTCCCACCGCAGGACTCAAAATAATACCAACAGGATACAATATACCAGCCGCTAATGGTATTGTTACGATATTATACCCTGCAGCCCACCAAAGATTTTGAATCATTTTCCTATAAGTTGATTTCGACAATCCAATAATGGAAACTACATCCATCGGATTACTTTTAACTAATATTACATCAGCTGTTTCCATCGCAACATCTGTTCCAGCCCCTACAGCGATCCCTAAATCAGCCGTAGCTAGAGCAGGGGCATCATTCACGCCATCCCCTGTCATCGCTACTTTACGCCCCATCATCTGTTTTACTTCTTTAATTTTATTAGCTTTCTCATGTGGCAGTACTTCAGCAAATATATTATCCAACCCAAGTTGATCACCTACCCAATGAGCAACCTGCTTATTATCACCTGTAAGCATGATCGATTCAATATTCATTTCTTTTAACTTTAAGATGGCACCTTTTGCACTATCACGAATTTGATCCGCTAATGCTATCATAGCAGCAAGTTCATCATTGATTAAAATAAATATCACTGTTTTTCCCTGACTAGACAATTGTTGAAACTTCGCGGTTTGAAATTTAATATTCTTTTCTTTCATAAAACCTGGACTCACAATTTTTATTTCTTGATCAGATACTTTCCCTCGTAAACCTTGACCTGTGACTGACTCAAATTCACTCGGTTCAATCATTTCATAACCTTTATTTTTAACTTCATTCACTAATCCTTGTGCTATTGGATGTTCAGACTGAGATTCTATTGACCCAGCATATTTCATTATCTCTTCTTTGGACATATCATTTTCAATCACAATATCTGTTATCCCAAATTCTCCTTTTGTTAAGGTTCCTGTTTTATCAAAAACGATAGAATTTAATTTTCTAGCTTCTTCAAAACTTGCCCTATTGCGTATAAGTAACCCTTTTTTCGCAGATAAAGCGGTTGACCTTGCAATAACTAAAGGAGCTGCTAAACCCAAAGCATGTGGACACGCGATAATCATAACTGTTACCATTCTCTCAAGTGCAAAGTTCATGTCATATCCTAAACTCAACCAAACTATTAAAGTAAGAATCCCTGCTGCTAAAGCTAAATAGAAGAGCCACTTTGCTGCGCGATTCGACAAATCCTGTGTGCGAGATTTTGACTCTTGCGCTTCCCTTACTAAATTCACTACTTGAGATAAAAAGCTTTCATTCCCTGTCTTCTGCACTACTACAGTTAATGATCCTTCTCCATTAATAGAACCCCCAATAACTGCATCACCAATTTTCTTTTCTACTGGCACAGACTCTCCAGTTAACATTGACTCATTAATAAAAGATATTCCTTTTTCAATTAAACCATCTGCAGGAATTTTTTCTCCTGGTTTTACTAAAACTAGATCTCCCTGTTGAATCTCAGATATAGGCACTTCTTCTATTTTCCCATGTTTGTTAATAACATGTGCTTCTGAAGGCATTAGTTTCACTAGCTCTTCTAGAGCATTGGAAGCACCCATGATAGAACGCATTTCTATCCAATGACCAAGTAACATAATATCAATAAGTGTTGCTAATTCCCAAAAAAAATCTTTTCCTGCTAACTCAAAAACGGTGAAAGAACTATATACATAGGCCACTGTAATTGCTAAAGCTATTAGAGTCATCATACCTGGATTCCTCAATTTTAATTCACTAACTGATCCAGTTAAGAATGGTTTCCCCCCATAAAAAAAGATAAATGTTGCTAATAAAAATACAATATATTTATCTCCTGAAAATGAAAGATCAAAACCTAAAAACCCTTGAATCATAGGTGATAATAACAAAACAGGGAGAGTTACAATCAGTGATATATACAATCGATTTTTAAAATCATCTATCATATGACCATGATGATTGTTGTGTTCATGGTGATCCTTATGTTCATGATGATCCCTGTGTTCATGGTGATTTTTTTTAGACAAATGACTACACCTCTATTTCTTAATATTTATTGCAAAATACACTGAGTGTGGAAAATAGTTTGAAAGACTAGTTATTTTTGAAATTGATTTTTAAATGCTTTTAAATCGCGTTCCTGTTTTTATTTCTCTAATCACACGAATAAATTTCTTTTTGGATTCTACGCTTAAATCCACAGTTCCATACTCAAAATTTGTAAGAGGTACCTTAACCCCTAATACTTTTGCTGCATTTCCAACTTGTTGCTGGCTTGTTTCTCTACAAAGCATTATGGATACGTAAGATTCTCCCCATTCTCTACTTTTTTAGCTAAAGCACCTCCCCACTACACTACTTCCATTTCATAAACACTAACAATAAAACTCGCATACTTTTAACATTTAGTTAACTTTAATTCAAATACCTTACCCCCCTATAGTATATTTTATATTGTATAGATTCTATGAGTGATTGTAAATAAAATTCTGAATATTTTATTTACTTTGTCTAATACAAACTCACATAATACAGCAAACAAAAGAATTCATTTAAAAAAAGTTTGATCATTTTCAATCTGAATTGTCCAACAATCGCTCCATATTGTATCTCATTTTCTTCCCTTCTTTTATCCTTCTTCTTCTATTACCGTTCTTCAGCTAATAACAAATATTTTAAATCTTGATAATTTGTACAATAAGGCATCCTTGTTGTCTTCATACATGTCTAGATTTACTTGCTTTCGTGTGGGCACTTGTGATTTTTGTTGTCTTAAGTGTTTCACTTCTTTCAGTGGTTTGTACCCATACCCATGAGAGTAGCCATTAAAATTTTTGTTTCGTCTTCGTTAGGTGATCGATTTGTAGAGGCATGAAGAAATTGTTTATGGAAACCTGTCCAATGTGCAACCTCCATTAACAAATTTGTCAGTTTTATTCGAGGTAGTAACTGATAAAGAGAGAGACTACTATTGATACCGGTACATTCGTGGAATTTTTTAAATAAAGCTTCCTTTAAGGACAGGAGTCCACTCAAAAAATTTGTAACCTTAAAATAAAGTTTGATCAAAAATTTCATTAAAACCCGTATTCTATGGCAAACAAAAGAATCCATTTTGAATAAAAGATAGATCAAAATGGATTCTAGATTTGAGATTGACTATTTGATTTTTATAAAAAAGATTGATCACTTTCTATCCATGTTATTCCATAATCGCGCCAGATTGTCGAATAACAACTATTTATTTGCCTACTCGTTCAAAAGCAAGGTGTCCAGCTAAACCAGTCAACACACTACCCATGAACCAACGTTGAATCTTTTGCCATGTCGGACGTGTTGAAAACCATGTAGATATTTTACTAGCTGTTAGAACGATGGACAGATTAACTATAAAACTAATTATAAGTTGCGTGAGACCTAGGGTAGCACCTTGGAGAAGTAATGAACCTTGTGCTGGATCTTGAAATTGAGGAAGTAAAGATACATACAAAATTGCAATTTTAGGATTTAGTAAATTAGTCATGAATCCCATTAGAAACAATTTTCTCGGGGTTTCAATAGAGAGAGTTTGCGGAGTTAGGATTGAAGTCTTTGAATTAAATGAATTCCAAGCAAGCCAAAGTAAGTAAGCAACACCTGCCCATTTGACTAATTCATAAATAAAGGGAACTGCATTAAATAATGAAGCAAGTCCAACTAATGTTGCAAATAAGTAAATCACAAATCCAAGCATAACACCTAAAAGAGAGATGATTCCTGCAATACGTCCTTGAGTAATAGAACGAGAAATAAGATAAATCATGTTAGGTCCTGGAGAACATACAATACCAAGTGATATCAATGCAAAAGCTAACAAATTTGCGAAGCTAACCATAAAATTCTCCTTTCTAAATATCAATAGTTCGAAATATCTGTTTAATCATATATTAGGACATAATAGTAGTCAATGAAAATAGTAGTTATAAGATAAGCGCTTCTCTTAGAGAAAAGCGCCATATTTGTTGAAGATCATTTTCCATGGTGCTCTATTATTCAAGGAATGCCTTAATTAACAATTGATTTTATACCAATCAGTCTCTTAGGGGAAACCAGCTCGTGAGAGTTTTTTATTTGAAGTAAATTGGCGATATGAATTTTTGTTCCATCGTGTAAGACAATATTAATTTTCTTTTTACTTTGTTGGTTGCTCAAATTCAATTGTGCTCATTTATATTTATTAAATTTCTATCTTTTAGTTCTTTTAAAATTATCTCCATTATTTCCTCCAGTGGCATTGATATCATTTTGTCTGTCAATGAAATTGAATTATTATTTAATAATTTTTCTGATTTTAGCATTATCTTAAAAAAAAACTTCCGATTAGAAATGAGTTCATTAAAATGATTTGTTTGTATGTTTAGTGAGGATTCTCCACCAAAAAACTTACTTTTAGGAGTCAATGATAATTCGGTAATTTCTTCCCATTTTATCATTCCCATAATAATTTGAGATATATCGAAATAAATTCCCTCATTATTTATTATTAATGAGGGGCTTGGTTTGTTTAATCTTTTTAAATAGTATGTAAATGGCATGCTGGCAATGGCTATAAGAACTATTATTAATAATAATAAAGACATAATAATTTCAAAGAATGTTGAAGAATCCATAATAGACTTCAAAACAAGATATGCTAGGATTAATCCCATCGGATTTATAATAATGGTACCAATAAACAACCTAACTACACTTTTTCTCGGTGGATAAATTTCAATTGTATCTTTATTCATAATAACCTCAATTCATGACTATAGGTTTTTTAGCAATTTCTACATTTCATACTCCTGTACTTTTATTCCACTTGGCTTTTCAAAATGAATGATCAATTCTATTAATTCTTCTAAGCGTATTGATAACATTGATTCTGGAATCGTAATAGGTGTTCTATAAAATTTTTGATTTATTTTTATAAGTAATTTCATAAATCGATTTTGTTTGGAAACAAATTGATCAAAATTATTTATTTCAAGACCTAAAAACCTATTTTTTTTAATATCATATATGTACATACGATTGATTTCTTCCCACTTTATCATTCCTGTTTTAAATGCTGAAGAATTATCATAAATACCTTCTTTATTAAGAATAATTGATGGTGCAGGATATTTTAATCTCTTTAAATAAAATAAAATTGCCATTCCAAACATAAAGATTCCACACAATGAAAAGAAAAAAAAGAAGATTGGTATATACTTATTGTCTTGGGATACCTCAGATAGAGATATGAATGATGTAATTGCACATATCAGTATTAAGGATATGCCAATTACTGTTAATTTGATTAACTTTCTCTTTTTAGGGTAAATCTCAATTTTGTCTTTTGTCATAATTAAACCTCAATAGTGAAAACGTAGTTATACATACTAAATTATAGAAAATAAAATAGAATTGAGACAATGGAAATAAGTGGATGTATATTTAATAATAAATAGTTGTTTCAATTGAACAACCAATCGCATCAGAATTTATTAATTTTCTTTCCTTTATGTTATTTAAAATAATCTCACCTGCCTTTTACTTAAATAGTATTATTTCAAAATTAAACAAAAAAGACAGCACTTATTCAACAAATACGATCTGGCCCTATTGTCTAGTATGAAAGTCAAAAAACTCATGAATCACATTATATTCAGCTATTCAATTAAACTGTAGAGCAAAAATGCGAAAAGTGCTAAAGGTTGAATCAATGTTCATGCTAAGTCCAAATTAGCATGAGATATTACAATGAGTAAGCCTATGTTTGATACCGCATAGTGGCTTATATTATTACTTAATAAATAACTGTTCCGTAAAACTTTTTAGATCTTCTAGATTCTACAAATCCTGTACTGTAAATTGGATTAATGCTCAATTATGCTTCTAATATTTTCACTATGCCATTCGATCCATCTACCTCGAGCAAGTCACCATCTTTAACTATATCCATAATACCCATAAGTCCACTGACACAAGGAATGCCATATTCTCTAGCAATGATGCCTCCATGTTGAAGCGGTCCCCCAATTTCCATTATGACTCCTGCCGCATTAATAAATATTGGTGTCCAAGAAGGTTCCGTTGATGTTGTAACGAGTATTTCTCCTGTGTTCAACGGTTTTTCATATGGTGAATGAAGCACTTTTGCTCTGCCTATTATTTTGCCAGGAGCTATTGGATCACCTACTATATCGCCATCCTTAATCTCTAATTTAGGTTTAAATATCTTACCTCTTGAATCAATGACCAGCGGCCATTCTTTTATATGACTAACTTTTTTATAAGGTTCAAGATTAGCTTTTCTAAGGGATTTCAAATCAAGACTTTGATTTTTTTGCCCTTTACTGATTTCATCCAAATGCAAATCAAATATCTGATATTTGTCTTCAAGTCTTCCTTGCCCTACAAACTTCTCACCTAATGACAAACAAACATCATGCAGGCGTGCAAAACCATATACCATAATATATTTTGGGTGTTCTCTATATCCGAACGTATTCTGAAATTTCCTTGCCCCTTCTTCAAATTTCTTCTCTAATCCTTTTTCTTTAGCTACAGCATACATTTTGTCATAGGCTACCTTTCTCTTCTGTTTTGCCATAGTAATCTGACTATCATTTATGTTTATTTCTTTTAATCGATCATAAACACTCCCCAAATTTTCATAGGCGCGCTCAGAAGCAACATCTATTTCCATAAATCCACGTACGCCATATTTGGATATAAACTCGTCAAAGTCTGATAAAAACTCTGTAGAATACGCTCTATTTTCTATCTTGGTTAAAAAATTGTTTTTATCCTTCGTATTTTGAAATTCATCATAAGAGGCTAATTTAAATAATAGCCGTCCCATAGCGCTTGTTGGATTGCCTTTTAACTCCATTCCTAAAGCAGCTACTTCTGTTTCAATGTCATGTCCTTTAAACATTTTTTTAACATTTCTTAGAGATAGAATACCTACAATCACGCCACCAGCATTCATAAGCACATCGAATTTGCCAGTAAGCTCTTCTGCTGTTTTTTTGAAATCATTCTCCGGACTGATATCATCAGCAAAGTTCATTAGTTCAGCAGCTAAAGCTTCATAGTCTGCCATAACTTTTTTATAGTTAATAAATACAGCTTTCATCATCGATGGCAATATTCTAAAAGTCATTTTCACCAAACCCTTTTTTGCACCTTTTAACCTAGGCGATACCTTCTTGGGAATGTAATCATTCATATCTACTTCAGTAAAAATTCTCTTTACGTTGCCATCATAGTTTTCTAAAAAACTCGAAACGACTTTTGATCCAAAAGCTTTGTAAGTATGAGATACGTTAAAATACTGTCTGCCATGAAGGGTTGGTGACGTACCATCCTCAGAACAAATCATCACCTCACCTTTAATACTCTCTACGCTTAATCCCCAAAGTTCAGTTCCAAGAACACTCATAGACTCAGTAAATCCCTGGGTCATCCCTATGACATCAACATAAATTAGCTTTTCTTCCCCAGGTTTTGTTACAAGCTCAGGAAACAGAGGTAGATAGGTTGTAATTGGTCTAGACTGTAAAAGATAAAGTTTATCATTTTCTATTGCCCATTCTATATCCATTGGCCTACCGTAGTATTCTTCACATTTAGTCACAAGTTCTGCAACCATAAGAATCTGATTATCTGATAGAGCCTGTGCTTTTGGGTCCTTGTTATCTTCTTCTACAGTACCACCATTTTCTTTTAACCATAGACCTAAAGATTTTTCCATAATCTTTTTGTCCAAAATCTGACTTTTAACTTTTTCTACCACATAAGTGTCTGGTGTTACCTGACCAGATACGATGGTTTCACCGAGCCCGAAACTGGCATTAATCATAGCCTCATCATAGCAATTGTTTGATGGATTTAAAGAAAATGCAATACCACTTATGTCTGATGCAATCTGCTTCTGTATGATAATGGCAATCCTCGGATTATCTAGAGGTAGTTCATTCAATTTTTTATATTCCACGACTCTCGTATCCATCATTGAAGTAAAAGTCTCAACAATTGCACTTTCAAGGTTGCTTCTGACAGCACCAAGTATAGTATCGTACTGGCCTGCAAAGCTGGTATCTTCAAGGTCTTCCTCTGGCGATGAAGATCTGACTGCAAAAACCGCTTTTTCCGACAGACCATTAAGTTCACTTCTAAGTGCTTCTTTTTGCACATTAGTGAATTCAAGTTCTCCCGCTCGCACCTTGAGTTTGTCACACATCTCTTTAGTTGGAGAAGTCAAAAATTGTTGCCACTCGCTAGTTGACATAATTTCTTTTATCCAAGAATCGAAGAAATCAACTGATAAAACAAAACCTTCTGGTACATCAAAACCTGCTTTAGTAGTTTCAATCAACGCCTTTGCTTTCCCACCTACTTGAGACAATGAAGGTACTTCCTTAGTTTTAAATCCGTATATCATATTGTAACCTCCCTTATGTTTAGTTAATATTTGAATTGCTTTCAAAATCAACTTCTTTAGGTGTTATCTCGTGTCCCATTAAAGCGCCAGATCGTATTATAAGGTCAATCAGTTAATAATCTGGTTGGTCTATTTTTTATAGGTTATTCTTTAAGTAGCCGGGGCAGAACGTAAGCGCCAGTGGGATTCGATCCCGTCCGCAATACTGTTCACCCCCTACTTGTAGAAACATGTTTGAGGCTGGTTGGGACATAGATCCCGTATAACAAGCGAAGCTATGAAACTACAAGTTAGGTTAGGGGCTGCCGGCAAATCTATTAAAGGGAAGTGATACGACATGGATCCAGTCATTGGTCTGGATGTTGCAAAAGGAGAAAGCCAAGTTCAAGCCTTCTTAGAAAAGAAAAATCCTTACAAAAAGAGCTTTAAGTTTAAACACGATCGAATGGGCTTACATGATTTTTATTTATTTTATCAGGAGGTAGAGCAAATAAGTGGACAATCTCCGAGTGTTATTTTTGAATCAACAGGACACTATCACGAGCCAGTCTTGCAGTTTTTAGAGGACCATGGTGTAACCTATTATTTGGTCAATCCTGTCATCTCATATGAAGCCAAAAAAGTGAGTCTACGAAAAGTCAAAACAGATGCAATAGATGCTTATCACCTCTGTGAGCTGTATTACAAAGAAGACCTAGAAGCATTTCAAAAGAAAAATATTCAAACGCTAAATCTTCGTAATCTCTGTAGACAACATGATTCTCTGACGGGAACCTACGTACAAACCAAGTTGCAATTTCATACTATTTTAGATCAAGTCTTTCCCGAATATAAGGGCGTATTTGGAGACTTATTTTCAAAGGTTTCCTTACATACCCTACTCGCTTTTCCAACACCTGGAGAGGTTGAAGAACTGAACCTTAGTGAAATTGCACATGAAATTCACCAATTATGTAAGCGTCGTTCGAAGTCCTGGTCCATGAAGAAGGCAGAGAAACTGAAATCTGCCGCAAGAAATAATCCATATAAACAAACGCTATACTACAGTCATCTTATTAGTGTAAAGATGTATATTGAAATGCTTCTACAATACCAAAAACACCTATCCCAATTAGAGACGGAAATAGATGCCATGGCTCAAGCGTTTGAAGCCTATCCTATTATTCGATCAATCCCTGGTATTGGAGGCAAGATTGCAGCCACAATCATCTCCGAGATCGGTGAAATTGACCGATTTAATAACCCTAAGAAACTCGTAGCCTTTGCTGGCATTGATCCTAGTGTCCATGAATCAGGCCAATTCAAAGCCAGAATTAATCGTATAACGAAAAGAGGATCTACTAGACTCAGACAGGTTTTATATATTGCTGTACAATGTGGCTTGATAAACACTCGGAATCCTAGACTAAAAGAATTCTATGATAGAAAACGAGAAGAAGGTAAGCCACATAAAGTCGCAGTCATTGCTTGTGCGAATAAGCTCATTCACTGGATTTATGCTTTACTAAAACGAAAAGAAACATTTGTAATATGATTACTACCAAAATAATCAATTAAAAGAAGATTCTTCCGTTTATATTAAAGGAAGATTATTTGGTATGTTTATTTTTATCTTAACACAACTAAAATAATTTTTTTAGAGTTTATTCTTGACTTCCTATTAGCTGGTATTGCGGAAACTGACGAAAGGCATTAATTCTTCTGGATCAATTCCTCCGTTTGTTCAATAAGCTGTTTATTTAATTTAGGTAGTATTGTTTGTAGATCAATTAAGTCATCAATTACGATATCAGCCTGAGAAAGTTCATCTTCTCGTGCAAAATCAAAATTACATCCTATTGAAACTAATCTATTATCTTTAGCTGCATTTATATCTGATAGTCGATCTCCTACTACAGCACCATTGGTAATACCATATTTTTTTATAATATTCTGAACTAAGTCTGATTTATTCAACGATTCAATTTGTTGGATACTGAATGTTTCAGTAACCCAATTATCCAAATTATAATAACTCACAATTGCTTTTAAATATGCCGTCAAACCATTACTTGCTATGTAAATTGAACAATTATTCTCTTTTAAATAACTGAATACTTCCTTTACATTAGGATATAAAGCACCTTTCCCACTTTTTATATTTTCAACTAATCTTTCCAGAAAATAAGCATCAGTTTGTTCTCTTACTTCCA
This sequence comes from Chengkuizengella sediminis, assembly GCF_010078385.1. Lineage (NCBI taxonomy): Bacteria > Bacillati > Bacillota > Bacilli > Caryophanales > Paenibacillaceae > Chengkuizengella > Chengkuizengella sediminis. Next base: position 91,435 of record NZ_SIJC01000001.1, on the reverse strand, counting down.
TGGAATGATTAGTTAACAAAGTTTCCCATACTTTTGGTAAAGGTACACCCATAATCTCACGATATTTATCAATAGGGGTTACTGTATCCCATTTATTTTGTGACCTTAGATGGTTAAAAGTATCTTCTAGTGATAATTCTAATATTTTATCTGTTTGAAATAGTGTTCCATCCATGTCAAAGATTAATGATTGTGATATTATTTTTCTCTCCCTTTTAAAATGACTGATTACTTTCAAAGTGTATCAAAAAAATGAATATAAATTAACCGATATTTCTTAAACTTAACTACATCTTTAATTCAAGTACATCCTTCCACAATCACTTCCCTTCCTAATTTTAAACTATTTCTCCAATTACGTTATTCCACAATAGGGCGCTTTTGTCTAATATGAAAGTTAAAAAACTCATGAATCACATTCTAATTCATAAGTTTTGATTAAACTGTATTCAATATAATATTTCGGTGCAACTTTATTTTATTAACTGTACTATGATTATTAGAGGATAATTAGTTCAATATATGAGCTAATATCCTCTTTTTTGATACATATTTGAATTATAAACTATACTAAAATATTCTAGTATAATATATTTACTTTATGATCTTATGTTTTAAGGTGGAGGATATTTATGAAAGCACAGGAAGTATTACTTGATGGTAATAAGAAAAGATATATGCTTCTTGATAAAGATGGAATACCAGTAGTCCCTGTAATGAAGTATCTGAAGTATTTAGATGTAACAGGAAAACGCAGCAATACATTAAAAACATACTGTTATGCCCTAAAGCAGTATTTTGACTATTTGGAAGAAGTAAAAAAAGATTATAAAGATATTACTATAGGAGATTTAGCAGATTTTATGGGGTGGTTAAGGAGTCCATATTCAAGTAGCAAAGTAACTCCGTTACAACAAACTAAAGCAAAAAAGACAGAGAAGACAGTGAATCTTACTATCACAGTAGTAACTAACTTTTATGATTATTTATATCGGAATCAAGAAATACAAAATGATATGGTAGAAAAACTGATAAAACAAATATTTACTGGAGGGCGTACAAGGTACAAGGATTTTCTCTATCATATTAATCAAGATAAACCTTCAAGCAAGAATATCCTAAAACTAAAAGAACCAAGAAAAAAAGTACAAATATTGTCTAAAGCGGAAGTTGAACAGATTTATAAGGCAACAACCAACATACGAGATAGACTGCTTATTAAACTGCTGTTTGAAACCGGATTGAGAATTGGAGAAGTGCTATCGCTGTTTATAGAAGACTTTATGTTTGATCATAAAAATGGACACCGTATTCAATTAAAAGATAGAGGGGAATTGCCTAACGGTGCTAAGTTGAAAACGGGAGAAAGAGAAATACATATTTCACAGGAGTTAATTGACTTGTTTGATGATTACCTTTACGAATTCATCGATGAATTAGAGATAGATACTAACTTTGTTTTTGTAAAATTGCATGGTAAAAATATTGGGCAAGCTATGAATTATCAAGATGTAAGTGCATTGTTTAAGAGATTAAGAGATAAAACAGAAATTAACGTGCACCCTCATTTACTTCGTCATACACATGCATCAATGCTCTATCGACAGACAAAGGATATAAAACAGGTACAAGAACGGTTGGGACACTCCCAAATACAAACAACCATGAATATGTACCTTCATCCTTCTGATGAAGATATTCGTAAGAATTGGGAAAAAGCACAACATGCATTCCATTTTGGGAAAAGTGAACAATGAAAAGGAGTCAGTTAAATGAAGGTGATTGATCACAGTAACATAACACAAATAGACTATCTTAAACGATTACAGAGGCAGTTGGCAACCTATACAGAAAAGTTTATAAATGAAGATGGTTCAATTACAGAACAGGAAATTCATAATCCTTATTTTTTGGTAAATGACACTTGGAGTATCAAATTTATTAGTACTATTTCTAACTTCCAAGATCAATATCAAAAATATAACAATTTAAGCCAAAATTTGAGTTTTAATATCAACAGTCCTTCTGCTAACCTTGAAATGAAATTTGTATGGTACAACAAACTATTTCGAGATGAATGGAATTTAAACAGTTTCTTTATTGGACAGGCACCTTATTTAAGAAAATTAACGGCATTTTTAAATGAAAAATACTCAAGCCTTTATTCTTTACTAGAATTAGATGTTGATAGATTAGAACGTGAATGGCTCATTTGGTTAGAAAAAAACGGCTTTAAGACACAAACAACAAGAAAAGATAAACTCTATGGAGATTTGACATATAAATCTCACTCAGCAACATTCTTAAGACTGATGTACAATTCCTTATTTGAGTTAACAGATACGCGTGAAGAATGGGAAAAAGATTGTTGGGATGTTCGAATTTTAAATGAGCAATATGTCATTAAATATAACAAATCAAAGCAAAATTTTTCTATAGATTTTTCAAACATCAAGAACATTCCTATAAAAAATGAGGTAAAGAGTTACATAAAGCAGCGATTATTAAGTAAACACAATTTTACATGGTGTACTGCAATGAATTACATAAGATTTCTTCCTAACTTTTTAAATTTCATTTCGTCCATTGAGCCATCTTGGAATAATATAAGTGGTTTAAGCCGAAAACATATTGAACGGTTCATCGAATGGCTTAATCAATATGCGAGAAGTCATCTTAAACGAAGAAATGCTCATCCTGAAAGTTATATTTCAACGTCTTTAACAATTATAAGTAAATTTTTATCAGACATTCAACGTTATGAATTCGCTATTGCACCTAAACAGAGTGTTAGAAAGCTGATTTTCCCAGAAGATAAACCGAAATCAAAAAAGAAATCTTATGACCATGTTAACTATATTCCTCAGTCGATTTTAAAGCAATTATTTGAAAATCTAAACCACTTACATCAAGACTTTCAGCCTGTTATTTGGACAGCATTTAAAACAGGATTACGGATATCTGATGTGTTGGGATTAAAACAAGATTGTTTAGTCAAATTGAACAAAAAATATTACATTGAAACAGATATTGAAAAGACTTATGTGAAAGGACATCGAATTCCAATAGATGAAGAGTTAGCTAATATGTTAGCATCTTTGATTGATCGTTCTGTTCAAAATAGTAATCAAGATAATAACCCAGATAGATTCATTTTTGTTCGTTATCGTGGATCTCGAAAAGGTTTACCATATGGACAACAAACAATAGGAAAATATTTAAATATACTCGCTAATGAACAAAACATTGTTGATGAAAATGGTCAAATATTTTACTTTAAAACCCATCAATTTCGTCATACATATGCAGTAAAAATGTTAAACAGTGGCGTTGACATTTTAACAGTTCAGGAATTATTAGCACATGCTTCTCCTGAAATGACTATGAGATACGCACGATTATTAGATGATACGAAGCGAAAATCATTTGAAAACGCAATAGAACAAGGAGTATTTAGTTTTGATCTAAATGGGAAAATGTATGAGATATCGGATAAAGATGAAGTTCCTCAAGACATTTTAGATACTTTGTGGCGTGATCATAAGCTAACAGCCATTGATAACCCTTACGGGTCATGTCGGGCACGATTAAATGGAGATTGCCCATATGCAGAAGAACCACCATGTTTAACCTGTAACGGTGGTAACCCATGTAAAGATTTAGCTGTAGGTTTTTCAGAAATGGACGCAGCCAAATATGAGATTCATATTCAATCGACATCCAAAATGATTGATGTTGCCCAGCAATATGGTCGAAAAGAAATTCTAGAGAAAAATCGGAAAAACCTTGAAAGATTAAAGGACATATACAACACGATTAAACAAGGTAATATTATCTTTGGACGATTAGAACGGATTAAACGAAAGCAAGGTGTTACAAATGACTAAATATGACCGTAGAGAGCATTTAAAACAGCTTCATGAAAAAAGAAAAGCAAATACTTTTCAAAAAGTCAATGAAGCTATAAAACGTCTTATAAAAGCGAAGGAAAGCATAAATTTTAATAGTGTAGCAAGTGAATCGGGAGTTAGTAAAGCAACACTTTACAACAATCCGAAAATCAGAGAACGTATAGACTCCTTACGGCAACAGAAAGCTCAATCTCCTACCAAACAACAGGTTAAACGCCAGATTAATGAGAACAACAAAGACGCAATTATTGCTTCTCTGAAGAGAAAAATTAAGAGTCTAGAAGAAGATAATAAAGAGTTACGTGAACAGCTAAAATTTGCTTACGCAGAGGTTTATAAAAAAATCTAACGGTACTCCGTTTCCTGCATGTTCAAGAATCGGGCCAGATTGTATTATGAGGTTAGCCAGTTATTTCTGGTTGACCTCATTTTTTTATAGGTGAGTATTCTTTAGGTAGCCGGGGTAGAACGTTTGGGCCAGTGGGACTTGATCCCGTCCACAAAACTGTTCACCCTCTACTTGTAGAAACATGTGTGAGGCTGGTTGGGACGGAGATCTTGTATAACAAGAGAAGAAATGACACTACAAGGGGAATTAGAGGTACCGGCAATGACGAAGAGAGAGGAAGTGTTAAGCATGGATCCATTCTTAGGTCTGGATATTGCAAAAGGGGAAAGTCAAGTTCAAGCCTTTTTACGAAAGAAACATCCATATAAAAAAAGTTTTAAATTTGAACATCATTTAGAGGGTCTAGATGTATTTTACAAGTTTTATAAAGAGGTAGAAGTTGAGGCTGGAAAGGATCCGGTTGTCATTTTTGAGTCTACAGGTCATTATCATGACAGAAGCTAGCAAATTAGCAAGTTACAATCCAGCAAAATTGTTGGGGCTTGAACATCAAATTGGAAGCATAAGTGAAGGGTTTCAAGCAGATCTGTTATTGGTATCAAAAGATTTATAGTAAAGGTATGGAAAAAAGGGGGATTATTAAAGTTTTAGGGTTTCTAGAAGAACATTTTAAGCGATAAAACATATGTGTTTTTTCTCATTAGAAAAAAATCTGGTTTAATAGCAGGAATGATGTTAGGCTGTTACAGATAAAAATTGTGGAGAATAAACTTGGGAATATAGTCCTCTATATGCATAATTCTGTTAATATAGTTGTTTTAAATAGAAGGTGGGTTTATTATTTAAAATTAAGAAAAGTTTGAGCACTTTTCAATCGAAAACTCCATCATGTTCATTTGATTCTGGAGATGATGGAGTTCTTCATTTGTTTAAAAGAATATTAAATTTATACATAACAAAATGTTAATAGGTGATTTGTCTGACTGCTCAGAGCTGAAATTTAGATGAAGATGTTATGGAAGATCAATAACTTCACATTTGTTTTTTAACTATCTGGTGGTAATTCAGTAATGGTTGAGACTTTGCAAGTGGAGACAGCTATAAAGTTTTCGTTGTCATCTTTCTCTTTTACAATCATCACTCCTTTTCCAACCTTACAAATAACAACTTCTTCTAATTCTAAAATTATCCCTTGAATACTTACAAACTCCTTGTTCAATAAAGAGTTCGCTAAATTAGTCATGGGATTCTCCAAGCAAATACATTCTCCTTTAGAATTATTTTGAATTGGTTTTAAATCAATTTCTATTGAAGAAGGAAATGTAACTGAATTGATAGTGCTACTGGAAATATGAAGAATTCCTGGATTAAACATATCTGTACTTGGTCCAGACACAATAAAGTTTTTTGCTTCTTGTATTATTATGTCAAAGCCTCCACCATCACTTCTTATACTGACACCTTCTTCCCCTATTAATTGCTCACAAACACGTTGTATAGGACATGCGCAACAATCACAAATAGTTTTTTCAAACATTTTTCCACCTCTTTTTTAAGGAAGTCTCCCGTTTTCTATTACTTATGAAAAAACCAATTTATTTGTGCGGGCTCTTATCTTGGGAAAAGGAATTTATTTGTAATAATTCAGCTAATGTCTCATTGTTAACAGTACATATTTATTCAACTGCATTCGTATTTGAAAGTAATAATCATAAAACTGTGTTTGTTAGTATAGATAATATTGGTATGCTAGTAGAAGATACTATGGAGATTCGTAAAAAAATTGCAAGTGAATTATGTATAGGTATTGAGAATATCACTATTGTTTTTACTCATACACATTCTGGGCCCTCAACATTTAGTAATAGTGAAGTAGTTAAGGCTTATAAAACACTTCTTATTAAAAATACTGTTAATGCAGCTGTTAAGGCAAATGAACATTTGCAATCTTCTGAAGTAGGTTGGAACGTTACCTTAGGAGAGATAGGGGTGAATCGTAGAGAAAAAACGTCTGAAGGAAGAGTAAAGATGGGTACAAATGAATATGGAGTTGTTGATAAACGAATTGGGATTTTGGCAATAAGAAATCAAAATGATCAACAGCTCTCAGGAGCAATAGTATTCTGTACCGCACATCCAAATGTCTTAAAGTCAGACAGTGATTTTCTGTCAGGAGATTATCCTGGAATGACAAGAAGAATACTTGAACAAATACTAAACTGCCCCATTATCATCGTACAAGGTGCGTCTGGAAACGTTAATGCAAAATATCGTGGGTCAATGAATGCAATTAAGCATATGGCTTACGCCTTAAGTGGTAGTGTATTAACTATGATTCCTTCAATTTCTTACAATAAAATATATAGGTTACATACGACCTCAGCTATTTTACCAATGAAATTAATAGAGATACCAGAACCAGAAAGAATAAAAAACATGGCTTCATTAGCCCAAGAGCAATGGGGAGTGAGTACAAACAATTGGCTTGAAAAAGTATTAGAAATGTACGAACAGAACTGTAGGCAATTAGTTATTGATCTAGAGATTCAATTATTCCAGATAAACGAAGGGTCATTTTCAGGCATCCCCATGGGCCTTTCTCAGAGTCAGCACTTGATATCCAAGAAAAAATGAATAATAATCTCACATTTTATGGTGGTTATTTCGGTTATTTACCAACAAAAGAAGCATATCCTTATGGTGGTTACGAAGTAGAACTTAATCCAGTAGTATATGGACCTATTACAAACCTCTGGATGCCTCCCTCAGAGAATACTGCACAAATGGTTGTTAATAAGATACTGGAATTACACAGAGAAGGAACAAATTGTGTTTGAAGATATTAATATCGAAAATGCATAAAATAACATTATAGAGTGATTATAAAGAAAGCTATTTTAACTGCGAGCGGTATTCGTAAAGATGATTAGGTTATTTAACAATATGGCGCAAATGTTGAACAAGAATTAAATGGGTGGTACATATTAGTCATGACTAATATGTACCACCCTTTATTTTTTATGGTTTTTTACGATTTAGGTCTTGATAAGTTTTAAACGGTGCAACTTTATTTTAAAACCATAAAATTATGATTTTCATAATATAGAGGGTGAAGGTATAAAAATATTTGAGATAAATTCTCAAAAAAGGAAAGAGGTAAAAGGCATGTTTGAAAAATCAATTTCTTATTATTTATAAATAATACTATATAAAAAGTAAATGATTTAGAATCATAAAACAAAGGAGTGAGTTTCTATGGTATGGAGATGATGCAGTTCAATGCTCCTATTTGTATTCCTATAAGTCAAATTGTAGTGGTTCAATCAAACACCCTCTCCCCTTCTCAAATTAATTTGAACTCAATTGAAACAAATGTGAAAGGGGAATGTGCTTGCACTGAGGAAGCAGCCACTAAAAAATACAGATCATTATTACATGAATTTGTAACGTCTGGTACTACTACTCCTCAAAAGTTTCAAATTCCTGGTTTTATAAGAAAAGTGGGTAAAGGTATCGTAATAATTGAAATGCAAAGTAGAGAAACATGCATTCAATCTACATGTGCATCCACTTTTGTAACACCTGGATCACCTGAATCTGTATCAACGAATCAAATTCAAGAAATATATATACGAATAGTTTTGAAAGTGAAGAAACAGAAAAAATATTACAGCAAGAGTTTCCTTTTACGGTTGAAGATGAATAACATTCAGATTGCGACTAAAGACGATCTGGAAGCCATGAAACAAGATTTAGACGAAATTAAACAAATCCTTAAACAACAAAATGAGTATATAGAAAACACCTTGAAGGGGTATGACAACGATTCGAGGAATGAACCGCCACATCTAAAATAAATCTCATATTAGAATGAATTTCATAACTCACATCCCTTGCAACACAAGGCTTAACAAACACGAAAAAAGGAGTACCTAGAACTTCATCAAGCCATATGGCGAAAAAACACTTCTAATTGGCATAACAGAAATCCTAATATAAAGGATTAGTTAAGGAGTAACAGCTATACCTTGAGCTCCATTTCCTCCTGCTGGTATATTTGCTATCAGTTCATTATTAGAAGTTTGGATGACTTCTACATTATCAGGGTCAGCATTAGAAACATAAACTCTACTCCCATCTGTATTAATAGCTATTTGTCTTGGCGAAACTCCAAGCTGCACCTGCTTAATTACTGTGTTACTCGCTACATCAATAACATTGAAACTACCAAACGGAAGAAAATTTTGATTAGCAATGACATATACGAAATCTGATAATGGAGAGATGACAATATCAAGTGAAAAGTTAGCACGAGATAATTCTATATTTGCTATCCGTGTATTATCAGATATTCGAAAAGCTTCTACAAATTGTGAATTACCAATTACATAGAGAAATTCACCGTTAGGAGTAATTGCTAAATTTTGAGGATTCGGAGCCGGATTAAATATAGTATCAAATATTGTTTGATTTGAAGTTTCGATAACGGTTATTGCTCCATTTGAACTTACAACATAGACAAATTTACTATCAGGTGTGCTGGCGATTGATAGAGGAAAGTTAGGCACAGGAATCGTTTTAATAACAACATTATTAGAAGTTTGAATAACAGACACCGTGCTATCTGGCGTATTAGCTACATAAACAAACTGACCATTAGGTGTAATCGCAATATTTTTGAATGGGATTGGTCCTCCTGTACCTTCTCCAACATCAATATTTTTGATTACACTAGGGTTGTCACTCACTGTTATCACAGAAACCGTCTTAGCCTCTACATTATAGACATAGACAAACCTACTATCAGGTGTTGCAACTAAATTTGCAGAACCCCCTCCTGTGGTTATTGGATTTCCAACTAAAGTATTATCTGACACACGAATTACTGAAACAGAAGCACTAGCAGCATTAGCAACGTAAGCAAATTCTCCATCTGGTGTAACTAATACTCTTTGAGGTAGAGTTTGAACTGGTAGAGTTGTGATTGGAGTATTGTTTTGTCCATCAATAGCTGTAACATTATTTGATAATGAATTCGTGACATACACTGTTTCAGCTTCAATTTCGCAACTTACAATCGTAAACTCTGTAGTAGATATTGGGATATTATCTACTTCTGTACTAGCTATGATTGTAATAACCGTACCCGAAAGAGGCGGAGCTACCGTCACCATTGACGAATATTCTCCATTATTATCCGTTATTGCGGGATTCGGGTCAAAACTGACGCTATTAGGTAAAGAACTCGAGAAAAAGACATCTGCTCCCTCTACTGGACACACTCCATCAGAAGTGACATTTCCAGTAATGCAACCTTGACAATTTATTTCACTAGGGACTTCTAGCGTAATGGTTGGATCATAGAATTTTCTTGAAAGTTGTTTAGGCATATAATTCACCTCCTTCTATTGAAAGAAAACTAAAATACAAAGATTAAACTGTAAGGTTTGAAGTTGAACAGCCAATTTCTTTTATTTAGTCCTCTAATTCTTTTTTGTTATCTATACTGCCTCCTTATAAAAAAATTCAAAATACATACAAAAGATATATGTAGATTGTTACAATTTTATTTTTATTTTATTATTTTAATTTTGTTACTCTTCAATAACAAAATAAAAACTAACCATTATCACGGTGAATTATTTCCCTTATTTGATATATTTTTCAGATGTGGAGGTTCATTCCTTGAATCGTTGCCATACCCCTTTTACATTATAAATATTAGGATTTAATTATTTAAACAATCGATATTTAAAATTGAAACCAGGGATACATGAAATCGATATACGAAAAGTATGGGAAATTTCAATATTTGGGACGAAAAGAGAGCACTCCAAAGTTTTGAAAATTTCTAAAAAGCATCTGTTAAAGTTCTATTGTTTTATTCAATTTAATATTGATAAGTAAAAAATGTGGGATGGTGGAAAAGTGACTAAAATATTTTGTATTGGTAGAAATAAGACCGGAACGACATCTCTACAAAAAGCTTTTGGAGATTTAGGGTATACAGTTGGCAATCAACTAGGAGCAGAATTGTTAATGAATGATTATATGTTTAGAAAAAACTTTGATAAAATTATAAATTTCTGTAAAACAGCAAACGTATTTCAAGATGTTCCTTTTAGTCTCCCAGAAACTTATAAATATCTTGACAAAGCATATCCTGATAGTAAGTTTATTTTAAGTATTCGTGATAATTCTGAACAATGGTATAATTCAATGATTAGATTCCATGCAAAATTCTTTGGTAAAGGAAAAACACCAACAAAAGATGATCTAATGAATTCTACATATCTTTATAAAGGTTATTTGTGGAATTATATTCAAGCAGTATATGGTACTCCTGAAAATGACCCATTTAATAAGGAAATATTAATTAAGAATTACGAAAAACATAACCAAGAAATAATAAATTATTTCAAAAATAGACCAAATGATTTATTAGTCATTAATTTATCACAACCTAACTCGTACAAAAAATTCTGTGAATTTTTAAATATTAAATCCCCTTATAGTAAATTTCCTTGGGAAAACAAGACATAATTAGTGCATCAACAACTTATTTTTCTTTGTTGGGGATATAACCAAACACAATAGCTAGTATCCAAAGTGGGATAAGAACCATCCGTTATTCTGTACCCCTAGGAACCTATTCTAAAATAAATTTGAACCAGAGCTCCTCGTGATTTAGTAATTAATGGGAATTCAACTTGGTCAATCCATAAATCTACATTTGGAAATGTAAAAGGTGTTGTAATCACTTCTCCAGATAACTCCAAAGAGCTATAAAACTTTAACAGCTCTTTTTTTAACACTTTCAAATACTTGGAGTTTTTTTCTTTCATCCCATAAATAATGATCTCCCCATTGCTTAGCTATATCGGTTTTTCGAAGCCCTGATTTTAATTCTGAAAGTCGGCTGTTAAAATAATCAAAACCTAAAAATTTATAATGTAAAAGTTTGACTTCATTTTTGATTGTTTTTTTAACATTTCCTACAGGATTAGCCTCATGCCTACCAACAGAAAAGTTAATATCTTTAATCTCAGTCGGATTAAAAATATTAGTCATATCATAAAATGGAGTTCTAACACCAACCTTTATACTTTCATACAAAGGTTGGTCACTATTCGGGAATGAATCCGAAACCATGTCATAACCTTCGGATTCAATGATTGTGATCCCACTGTAAGTACAGTCTTGTAGATATCCTCTAAGATTAGGATGATATAAATGTTCATCCATGTTACAGGTGATAATCCAGTCGACTTTGCTTTGTTTCCAGAATTGATTGTGCATATGTTGTGTTGATAATATCATCGAATCACCTTGTATTTTAAATCTGTTCATAATCACTTTGGGATGCGACCGTAGAATTGAAATTGAATTGTCTGTTGAATAGTTGTCATAAATATAATACTGATCAACTATATTGTCATAATGCTTGAAAAAATATGGAAGCATTTTTTCTTCGTTCCAGCATAAGGCATATAAATGAATTTCCATGCAATTCACTCCTCTATAAGTTAAAAGTTCTTAGATTTTAATCAGAAGTCTGGTAGGGAAAACATATTGTTTGATACTAGAGCTCCTGATTCATCGATTTGCACATTTCAATACATTTGTATAAAATTCGTTAATCCACGATTTCGATGCTTTTCATTTTAATGAGATATCTTATGAATGGAATTTCATTTGTGATTGGACGTATTTCCTAAGTTTAACAAAACCACATTTGCCTATGTCAAATATGGATTGGTTAGAAAGAATGAAAATGTATTGGACTACATTGAAAATATTCTGGATGAAGAAATAACCCCCTCCAACGCTCGTAATAGAGGAGTACAGTTAAAAGCTTTTCTGAGAATCTCCTTTCAAACTTCTATTAAAGGGGATACCGAGATGGAGTACAGAATTGAAAACCTTGATTTTAAATTAAGAATTGTAGGAAAAAGTAAACCAGTTAAAACAAGCAGAGCATTTAAATCAATCCCTACAGTTTGAAACACTGCGAATAAAGGTGGATTTATGCAAGAAATAATTCTTTTCCCTTTTAAGTAGAAATTCTGTTCCATAATAGAAAGTTATTAATATAGAATTCAACATAGGAGAATCTCACTAATTAAATGAATAGTGAGGTTATAGTAGAGGTAGTTAAAAATAATCTATACAATTACACTATAGGCAATGAATGTTTGTGCTAAAAAATATGTAAACATCAGCATGTATTCACCCAGCGGATACGTTTTTATAAAACGATTCCAAGCTAGTATAGCATCTGAAATATAAAAAGAGATTGCTCCCAGCATAAGTACCATCTCACCACTTATCACTGCTTTATATACCATTAAGGTTATAACACCCATATAAGCTAGAACAGCAATAATAAGCAACATCCCCCCTTCTCTTCTTACAGCAGGGATGATGACTAGAGCAAACAGTATTGTGAACAGTATAAGTAGGATGGCTACCGTAATCGTATACCCACTTATCTCATGAATGCCTGGAAAAGCGACTACATATACGACATGAGCGATAAAGAATGAGATTAGTCCTTGAATAAAACGGTCAGAAGGTAACATTAATAGAATGTCACCGACAATGGAAAATATTAAAGCCAGACATATGAGCCAGCCATAGATACCCGCTTGATTAAGATTAACTACAACCAACATTAAGATGAGCAGCGTCGTTCCGGGTTTTAAAATATATTTCCATATGGTCAAGTTATTAAATAGTGCATAAAAATAAAAAGCAGCGGATACGGTAATAAAAAATGTTAATGGAATGTACATGTTGTGACCTCCATTCACTTTACTAACCATATTATACTACTTTTTATCATTAGTATTGCATAAAGTTATCAGGGGAAAATATTTTCACTTCAGTTCCATTGGAATTATATTTATTTGATACCAAGAGTTATTTCCTCCTCATTTCCTTTTAAGTATTCAATATCATCCAGATATAGTTGAATATGTCCTTCTTCTATATGTAATTGAAAATCTTTGTTCCCATTACTTGCTTCAGAACGCATAAAATCTGTTAGGCTATTTAACCGCGCTATTAATATACTAATAAAAGAGGTTTTACTTTCAGAGTCTACTCCATAAGTATCCAGAAACAGTTTCGCCTTTCTTATTTGTTCCTTTAGGTTACCATGGGAATCAAACGGCACCCACCGGTAAATGGCATATGAGATATCCCACATTTTAGGTCCTGGGTGGAGAGTATCGAAATCGATTATACCAGCAGCTTCATTGTTTACAATAGTTACGTTATAAGGTGCAAAATCTCCATGACACATAACTTCAATAGGATAAGATACAGGTAACATCCACTGCTCATAATTAGTAAGTCTTGATACATATCTTTCACTATACTTATGAAACTTTAACAATAATTTCGAAGAGGAAACTATCATAGAATCGATTAAAAGCTTTTCAGGTAAAGGGTAATTAAAAACATCACCGGGTATAAAAGAAAGAATTTCCTCTTTTTTTTCATTTATACCAAATGGTTTTGGAACAATATCAACACCCTCTTCATGAAGAAATTGTAAAAAACAATGTATATCCTTTGTCCATTTATTGGATGGTCGAACAACTGTCTCTCCTATTTTATGAATTTTCCCGATTCTACCACCTATAAGTTCTTCTTTACTGTCCATTTATACCTCTCTTATATATATTTATTTGAGCTTTCAAAGTGCTTTTTCGTAGCTTTTATTTTACTATAGAATAATAGATAATTTATCTTTCATAATCTGGTATACTCGTAAAATCTTTGTACAATTAATAAATGTGTAAATAATTGGTAAATTACTCTAGTATATTTTGAGAGAAATTTTCCATTTTAAAATGTTTAATTAAAGCCAATACTTCTGTAGAAACTTAACTGCAGAATCCAAATTAGCTTGATCGGCAACTGCAAAAAAATCATTGAGTTTATTTCCATTTGTAAAGCCAATTGAAGCAGGTGCATTAGGATTTAAACGAAAGGATTTTTTCCCAAGCAATTGGAAACTCTGGGTGGCTGCGCCCTCTTCTGTTCCCTCAAGGAAAGAGTCAAATAGTGGTATTAAGAATGGCTACCCAATTCGCGGGGAGATTGTCCCTACGTTTTGGGTAAAAATTATTTGAGCTTACCATTCCCCATCCTTTTGTGCTTCTTTTAATACTATACTCAATATTACCTGTACCAATGGAGAATAATAATATTTTTTTTAATTTCTGTTTGGCTGTGCCCACTGCAAATGATACTGCCAATGTACTAGGATTGCTGGCAACAACTGCCCCATCCAAAAAGCCTTGAAATGACCGAAAAAGGACAGGAGATGCATTACTCCTCAACACGACATTACTTACAAATTCATTCATTTGGTAATTTATTGTTGGTCAAATAAATTTCTTCTGAACTCTTCTTGACATTCATTATTTAGATGCTATGTTAGATTGAAATAGCTAAATTTTATTAGGATGTAATGGTAATGGATAAAAAAGATAGTAGCAAGATAATAAATAATATTTATAAATATTACGTGGCATCAAGACGTTCAGCGATCATAAGCATGATATGTTAAAAAATGCTTTGACAAAAATACCTTATACTCTAGAATATGCCAAACATATATTAAGGAGATGAATATGAAAATAGACCGTATGCTGACAATCATTGTTATATTACTTAATAGAAGTCGAATATCGGCAAAAGAACTTGCGGAAAAGTTTGAAGTTTCAGTTCGAACGATATACAGAGACATTGAAGCTATTAATATGGCTGGTATTCCAATAATATCATACCCTGGGAATAATGGCGGTTTTGGTATTAGGGAGAATTATAAATTAAACCATCAGTTGCTGACACTAAACAATTTGTGTTCCATACTTTCAGCACTTAAAGGTGTTAACTCAATATTTGAGGATGTTGAGCTTGAATCATCCATAGAAAAACTGCGAAATATTATTCCACAGGATAAAACTCATCATCTTGACCTGCATATGGAGCAAATCATAATTGGTATGCAGCCCTGGGCATACACCTCAAAACAAAAAGAGCTGGTCAAAAACATCCGGAATGCTATCACTCAATCACAATTGATTACAATTATATATAGAAACTATGCAAACGAAACAAGTACAAGGCAGATAGAACCGATGTCATTAATCTTTAAAGGTTATACATGGTACCTGTTTGGCTATTGTCACTTAAAAACAAATTTCAGGTTATTCAGGATTTCACGCATTATTGACTTGCAGGTTGAAGATGTACTATTCAAGCGTAGGGAAAAGTCATATCAAGAAATTGAAGAGGCATCAAAAAAGCAGGTCTCTTTAACCAGCATTACATTAAAATTCGTACCCCAGGTGAGGTCCCGAGTTGAAGATATTTTTGACAAAGAAAATATTGAAATTCTGAACACAGGTGAACTGATTGTGACTGCACAATTTCCAGAGAAGGAATGGTATTTCGCATTGATATTCAGTTTTGGCGAACACGTCGAAGTGTTAGGTCCTGAAAGGGTACGCCAAGCTGTTGCATCTAGAATAAAATCGATGCATGAAAAATATCAATAAAATTATTTTTTTAAACCTGACATGCTAGTGTCACACCACTATGCTACTATGCTAATTGTAACAGTCTTTTAGTACAGTTAGTATAGGAGGTAATATGATGATTAATAAAACTGATTTTCCCAAGGCTACCCTTATTTCAGTCAACGGTGTGGAACTCGAAGTCTTTGAAGCAGGCCAACAAAATGTAGGAAAACCTATTGTACTCTGTCACGGTTGGCCAGAACATGCCTTTTCTTGGCGCCATCAGGTGCCTGTCCTTGTCGACGCAGGCTACCATGTCATCGTCCCAAACCAACGGGGTTATGGCAACTCATCCAGTCCGACTGAAGTAACCGATTATGACATTGAACACTTGTCGGGTGATCTCATCGCACTTCTCGATCACTACGGATACGAAGATGCTATCTTTGTCGGTCATGATTGGGGTGCAACTGTCGTTTGGGGACTGACCTTATTGCATCCAAACCGTGTAAATAAAGTGATAAACCTGAGCGTGCCTTACCTCGATCGAGGAGAAAAACCCTGGCTCGAGTTCATAGAAGATATGTTTGGCGCTGACCACTATTTTGTCCACTTCAATCGAAAGCCAGGCGTCGCAGACGCTGTATTCGAAGAAAATACATCCCAGTTTCTTCGCAACATGTACCGAAAGAATGAGCCATTCAGAGAGCCTCAGCCGGGTATGGCGTTGATCAATCTCGCCAAAGAAGAAACACCATTCGGTGAACCCATAATGAGTGACAGCGAACTGGCTGTTTTTGTCTCTGCCTTCGAATCAGCAGGGTTCACGGGGAGTATAAATTGGTACAGAAACCTTGATCGCAACTGGCACTTATTGGCGGACGTGAACCCTATCATCCAACAGCCTACACTCATGATCTATGGCGACCGGGATGGGGTCGCGAAGTCTGAAAAACTAACAGAGTTCGTGCCCAATGTTGAAGTGGTAAATCTAGATTGCGGTCATTGGATCCAGCAAGAAAAGCCAGTAGAAACAAACCAAGCGATTTTAAAATGGTTGGAACAATGGGAGATGTAATTTTTTTCAACAACCAAGAAGAGTTTAACGATTGGTTAGAAGAACATCATGCTGAAGCTAGTGAAATTTGGGTGGGGTATTTCAGGATAAGTACAGGGCGTGCAAGCCTTACTTGGTCTGCATCAGTAGATGCCGCTCTTTGTTTTGGGTGGGTTGACGGTATACGAAAAACCATTGATAAACAAAGCTATAAGATTCGCTTTACTCCGCGCAAAGTAAATAGTGTATGGAGTGCTGTGAACGTAAAGAAGGTAAAAGCACTAATACAGCTTGGAAAGATGAGACCAGAAGGAATGCACGTCTTTAACAACAGAACCGATGCACAAGGCTATTCCTCTGAACAAAGAAACGTGGAACTTGCCAAAGAATATGAAGAACAAATCAAGGCAAATCAAACAGCCTGGCTATTCTTCACTAATTTAGCACCATCCTATAAAAGAGATTCTATCTGGTGGGTAATGAGCGCCAAGAAAGAAGAAACACGATTAAGAAGGCTTGGAATATTGATCGCTTCATCTGAAGAAGGGCTAAAAATTCCAACATTGCAAAAAAAATAATAAAAATATTACAGAATAAGGAAAGATAAATAACAAAGGAATCGTTAAAAGGATTTTGGGTACTGCATAAATCTGGGTGTATTGTTTCCCTGATCTTTAGGAGAGAGGAGCTACTGTATTTCTCAAACATTTAGGGTTTAATTCTCATCAAAAGTCAGAACGTTTTAAATGCGAAGCATAGATCAAATCGCTAAATGAAGAAGGATGAAACAGCTCATCCAAGTTAATGTGTAAAAACATGTTAATGAAACACGGGCATGAGACAAAAAATATGTACTAACGAACGTAACAAGAGAAATCCATGGAATCTGATCATTCGGACTCTATGGACTATACTCTTAACAAAATTCCAATTGTTCTTCTGCTTCCTCCATTAGATAGATAGTATCCAATTCTTCTAGTATTTCTTCAACCGTTTTACCTTCTGCTTCAATCCCTGCTTCTTTTGCTTCAATAAAAAAATCTGAAGATTCTACAGGTATCTTTAAAGATACCTGTAGAGTATAATAAATTTTTGCATCAGAACCGATTAACATGTAATTTACTTTTCTGCCTTAAAGGGTATCTATTGTAAATTCATATTCTAACTGCAGACCTTTTGCGAACGCATTAAGTTGACCTGCTTCTGTTTCTAAACTATTTAATTGAGCTGGTATAAAGACTTTATGGGTATCCCAATCAAACATCAGCTTAAACACGAGGTTTTTTAATTTCACCTCCATAGTTGACCATTGGCTTTTTATGTTTTCAGAAGCATTAAATACCAGATGTGTGTTTTCTAGTATGATACCTGTGTCATCCTTAATGTGTGATAAAACCCCATATTCAAATTTTGTTTGGCTTAGATTTTTAGTCTTATCGACGATTTTTCTTAATATTTTATCCCTATTTTCTGATAATACTAGCATAGTTACTGACTGAGTCCCAATTGCAGTTATACCAGTAAACATCATAAATGCTCCAACTGGAAGGAATACAGTCGAGACAGCCGCACCTAATATACCCATACCTATTGCCCCGGCTGTTCCGAGAGAAAGACCAGTAAGTTGTTTATTTATATTTTTAAGTTCGATATTTAAAGTCTCTAATTCACTTCTTAATATTGCTAATTGATCATCTTCCCCTTCCACTTCTATTTTTATTCTATTAAAATCTGCTGTTAGTTTGCCTACAATATCTTCAAGTGTCCCTCTATGAGAGATTAGCACATTTAATAAACCATCGATATCTGTTTGAAAGCGTTCTGCCTGAACTTGCAAAAAATGGACTCCTTGTATAAAAGTAGACTGATCGTTATTTGCTAAAGCAGTTCTCAGTGGAGTAATAAAAGCTGTCTGCGTGTTAGTCCAACTAATAATATCTTGATTTACTTGTTTCATTTTTGGTTTTATATCATCTAGCCATTTTCTCGAAGCTGCATTAATATCATTGAGATGAGTTTCCAAGGGTTGAACTAATCCTGCTTTAAGAGAAATTTTTTGAATTTCACCAAACACGATCTGCGTATTTTGAGTAGCAGTTCTTGCATACGCCTCTGCTACAGCGAAACTAGTTGCCATCTCCCTTAAACCTTCAGATAATCCTCTAAGACTTATAACATCTTCTTCTAGATGTGGGATTTCAATAGCAGACACACTAAAACTTGGACTAATAGTACCAAAACCTAATATGATAGCTAGTACAAGAAAAAACACCCTTTTTGTATGCTTGTTCATAAATAACAATCTCCTCTCAGGTTACTTAAATATTGGTTAGATCTACTTTATAATCGTATCGTCTAAATCTGAAAAAACATCTTTATAATCATTGTCTTTAATTTTGATATCCGCATTATCAATTTTTTCTTGTAAAACTGCAACAATATCTTCTGATTTCACTTTAGAAAGCTTTAGTTCTTCTTCTATTTCATCCCTCATTTCTTCAAACGACTTCATCGCTTGTCGATCTGTAATTTTTATAATGAAGTGCTCATTGCCTTCTTTTATAGGAGAACTTACCTCTTCGATATCAAGAGAAGAAAGTTTTTTTTCTAATTCAGTTCCCAATTCAAGAGCATGCCATCCAATATTACCACCCTCAGATGCCGATTCAGAGTCGGTAGAATATTCCTTTGCTAATTGTTCAAAATGAGCACCTTCCCCTAGTTTTTGTTTCATATCCTTTGCTGTTTCTTCATCTTTCACAACAATTTGACTTAACTTTACTTCAGGGACAAGATTGTCATAATACGCTCTTATTTCTTCTTCTTGTACTTCTATATTTTCTAATATAGCTTTTTGCTGTAATAGTTGTATTCTTAACATCTCCTTGATTTGCTCATCATTTTGCAAACCCATCTGTTTCAACACGAGTTGATAGGATAATCCTAGTTGTACTTTTAAATCATCAAAAGCTTTTTGTAACTCTTGTTCTGTGACCGAATAATCTTGCGAGAGAATTTTGCCGTATAATACATCTGATAATATTTTTTCGCCATAATGTTCTTTCATAATGTTATACATTTCTTCTTTGGTTACAATTCCAAATTTCGTCTCCGCTATCACTTCTGAATCATCTGAATTTGTGTTTGTACAAGCACTTAAGAGCAACACACTAATGAATGATAATATAAGTAGTTTCCTCATTTTTATATCTCCTTTAGGCTTTTATGCATCTATGATAAATAGTAAAATCAATATTTAATATAGCTGTTCATATGATTCAATCAGCAGTTTTTAACTCATCTAACGTACGATTGAGTTTTTCAGATAGCGTTACTCTTTCAACTTCACCAAAAGGAGTATATGTGATATAGATATTGTCGTAACTTACGTTTTCATCTGAAAAGATCCAAGGAATTTCTTCCATCGCTCTCATCCTTTCCTTTTCACTATTAAAAACATAGATGATGATTTCACTTTTTTCACCGTCAATAATATATTTATACGATTCCCCGATAGAGAGATCCATTTTTTCTTTAAACTTCAAAGAAACACCATTTTTTTCTAGAGTTGACATCATTTTAAAAATGTTTATGGGATCTTTCGTTGAACATCCACTTAATAGAAACAGACTAAAGATGATAATTAGTAAATTTTTTATATAGGAATACATCACAGTTGGTGCTATATGCTTTAATCATTCATTATCAAATGATTAAAAAATGCACCTTACCTCCCTTTGTTCATAAATGTATCTAGTCAAATCCTCTTGAAACAATCATTTAAAATGATTGTCCAAGAGGGTTTAATTAACAGGGATTTACCCTTCTGTCTTTTTATTAAGGTCTTCTATTTTAAATTGATATTCTAACTGCAGACCTTGTGCGAACTTATTAAGTTGAGCCCCTTCTTTTTCTAAACTATTTAATTGAGCTGGTAAAAAGACTTTATTTTTATCCCAATCAAGATTCAGCTTTCTTATGATGTTCTTTATTTTCGTGCCCATAACTGTCCATTGGCTTTTCATGTTTTCAGATGCATCAAATGCTAGTTTTGTATTGTCTCGTAGGATAGCTGTGTCGTCGTTAATGTGTGATAAAACCCCGTATTCAAACTTTGTTTGGTTTATTTCTCTAGTCTTATTGGCGATTTTTCTTAAAACGTCTTCTCTTTTTTCTGATAAAACTATCATCGTTATTGACAGAGCCCCGACTGTAATTACACCTGTTAACATCATAACTCCACCAGCTATAGGGAAAGCAGTCGAGATAACCGCACCTACTATACCCATAGTTATTCCTCCAGCTGCTCCGAAGGCAAGACCAGTAAGTTGTTGATTTATTGCTTTAAGTTCGAGGTTTAAAGTCTCTATTTCACTTCTGAATACTGCCAAACTACCATCTTTTCCTTCCACTTCCTTTTTAATTTTATTAAAATCTGCTGATAGTTTTCCTACGATATCTTCAAGTGTCCCTCTGTAGGAGATTAATGTAGCTACTAAGCCGTCGATATCTTTCTGATAGGATTCTGCCTCATTTTGCAAAAGACCGAGTCCAAGTACAAAAGTATCTTTATCGTTATTTTGTAAGGCATTTCTCAGTGGAGTAATAAAAGCTGTCTGCGTGTTAGTCCAACTAATAATATTTTGATTTACTTGTTGCATTTTTGGTTTTATATCATCTAGCCATTTTTTCGAAGCTGTATTAATATCATTAAGATGAGTCTCTAAGGGTTGAACTAATCCTACATTAAGAGAAATCTTTTTAATTTTATCAAACACGATTTTCGTATTTACAGTAGCAGTCCTTGCATACGCCTCTGTTACAGCAAAACCAGTTGCCATATCCTCTAAATCCTTAAATAATCCAGCAAGGCTTATAACCTCTTCAGGAGGTAATTCATCAGCAGACACACTAAAATTTGGACTAATAATACCAAAACCTACTACAATAGCTAGTACAAAACAAAGCCCCTTTTTTGTAAACTTGTTCATAAATAACAATCTCCTCTCAGTTTAATTAGTAATTAAATCAATATTTTAAATCATTCTCTCACTTTATTTGATCGTAAAGTTCTTTATCTAGATCTACCTTTATTACAGGCAATTGATTATAGGAATGAATAGTCTCTGCCTGATTTGAAACTTGATTCATAGAATCTCTAAGTTGTGTAAATAAATTTACCAAAAAGTCACTATTAATAGATTTAGTCACTTGAATTTGAGTAATTGTATTTTGTAATTCATCCTTAATTGAATTTAATGTGTTATTCACATTTTGAATGGGGGTCTCATCTACTTTGTTTGCAAACTGGTCCATCGAAATTACAGTGATATCCAAAACAGATACATCAGAATTGATCTGGGCAATTTTCTTTGCCTTAGACGCAATATCTTTGTTTTTTTCATGTAATTGCTTACTTAGCACTACTAACGCAGTTGTTGAACCTATAAGAACAGCTAATCCTCCAATAAGACCTAAAATCAGGAAGCCAGGTCCTGAAACGGTAGCTGCTACTAAGACTAAGCTAAGCCCTGCTCCTACTGCACCTACAGTAGCACCTGATAAGGAAAAAATTAGATCGACTCTTTCTTCTTTTAATTCATCAAGTTCACTTTTTAACGCTTGTAACCTACTTCCTCCGTTTGTAAGTTCACCTCTTGCTTTCGAAACAGCATTAGAAAACTCTGTATGTTTTCTGTTAATGGAAGCGTTTGCGAATTTTGTATTCAATAAAGTCGTATTTGTATGATTTTGTATGAGCTTCACTTCGTCAAGTATAAGGGTTAGTCCTGAAATAAGTTGCTTTTTACTTTCAGGATCATCATTAGCTTTACGGGATAATGTCACAAGTGGTTCATAAAACGAATTTACTACATTGTTGAAAGAAATGACATTCTGAACGACTTGAATATTCTGTGGTTTTATACCATCTAGCCAATTTCTAGCATTACTTTTCAATGAATTTTGCAAAATTGTTAAATTTTTATAATTTTTAATAGATATATCTGGTTGTTTTAATAGTTCAAGGGCACTTTGAGTAATCATAATTTGTTGTTGTCCAAATTCCCTTAAATCCTTTTCTAAACTTTGAATAGACTGAATCAAATTATTTTGAACATTGGAAATCTCTTCCGATGCTTGTGCATGATTTGGAATAAAGAAAATATTAGCGATCATAATCGAAATTAAACCTGTAATTAAAATTTGCCTTGCTTTCTTCACTATCATCACTTCCTCTTATTATCTGATAATTACTTGTGACATTAGTCATTTTTTTTAAACTTTTAAACTACGCAACTATCACCCTAAAAAATAATAGCCTACTGTTTGAAGTAAAATCGATTGTAATTCGTTTTTGCTCACTATTCGCATTAGAATAATGACTTAAGTAATAAGAGAAAGATAGTGTAAGTGAACCATCAGCTGGTGATTGAATAGAAGTCACTCCACTATCAATATCATTGACACTTGCAGAACTTCCTGCACTTCCTTCTGTTACAAGATCATAACTTCCACTTGGTGTTGTTCCTTGTTGTTTCGTTACACTATAACTTGTAGATTCAGGATTAGCACGCTCCCACAAACCTGTTGTAGCAGTATCACTTCCGTTAGGATCTGAAGTCCATCCTTTATTCGTTTCGAAATCATCTTCAAAACTACGGTTGGATCTGGGTCGGGATCAGGGATGTCCCCCCCATTTAATGCAAGAAATGCATTCACTTTTCCATGTTCACAATAAGTGCCTGTACCTGATATAGGTTCTGCTGTACTCTTGATTACATTGCGAAAACGTTAAAATTTAACTAACTTTTAAATAACTGAATCGAAAACCAAACAGAAAGTCTTCTTTCTAAAGTAGGAACAAACTAGTAGATTTTAATCTATTCCTCTCAAAATATCCCTCCTTTACTTTAAAAAATAGAGTAGATCATAAAATCAATAATAAATAATCATATTAGCATTACATGATTTTCCACCCCCTTTAATTAATAGTATTAGTAGTCTCTCGGAAATTAATTTTCTAAATGGTTCTGGTGCAAAAATCATTTGATAGGGACATAGAATCTACATTAACTGTTCTAATGAATGGTTATGATGCAAAAAACTTATGTAGGAATTCAACTTCATTTTGGGCAGACTCAACCTGTGGGTGAAGCTGTCCTTTTTTGAGCATGTGCATGGCTTTTATTCCATAAATAATAGATTTCGCTGTATGAAAGGATTTAAATCCCAGCATTGGACGCACAAGTTTCTTAATAAAACGATGATCTTGTTCCACTGAGAGTATGAATCGTTTTAGGGCTCTAACTCATATCTTTTTTATGCATCGATGATTTCAGATGAAGTTAATGGTGAATTTCTCCACAATACTTTTATTATTTTCCATTCAGCTTCAGAAATCTTTGGGAGATCTTTAATAGGATCACCTCCTTACAATTGTAGTCTTTAAATACATACTACAACCGTAGTATAATTTATGTCAAGTGAATTATTGGAAAAATTTATCTTTTTCAAAGACAGATTCAAAAGAGCTGCGCTCAAGGCTCAACTCCAGATATTATATTTGTTCAAAATTAATCGTATATTTACTTTTTTTATACATAAGTAAGTTGGTTATTTAATTAACCTATTCGCTCTCATTTACTTAGCAGCTTAATCTTTTAACTTCTAACTACTCTATCTGCTCTAACTGTAAATCCCTTTCTTTTCTAGATTTGCTTCTTCTTCCATTAGATAGATATTTTATAATTCTTCAAATATTTCATCTACTGTTTTACCTTCTGAAGAAGAGTGATAAAGTAATCTTGTATTTTACTTATTGTATGTTATAAGAAATGTTATAAATATTACTCTTAGAATACTTTTATTAAGTGGATGTGAACGATCTGGAGAAGTTTTTGAATATGAATCAATTAATGAATATTTTTATCTCCTGAAAATTATCAATTAAATTTTATGAATGAAAATTTTGAAGTTGTAGAAACAATCATTGGACTAGAGATATCCACTTTTGATCAACTTCCCGATATCCACGAAAAATAAGCTTAAAAAGCCTTCTGTAATGGAAGGCTTTTTAGCATTTTATCTAAATATTTTTTTTCTGATAGCTTTTTTTTAATTCCCCCTGGTTCTTTTTTCTTGAATTAATTAAAGTCTATTCAAATGGGTTTTCCATTGTCCAATCAGTTGGTCCTTCATTACTAGCAATAAATTTTCGCCATAACTCCCCACTTTCTTTATCAAATATAATAATATTATTATCATTTACTGGAATTAATTCATATTTTAATGATTGTTCTTGTGTTATACCTACCTTCTCTTCTTGATTTGAATGTAATGATTGTGAAATAAGCCAAGAACTTAAAAGAATGCATCCCCCTAAAAAAATAATAGAAAAGAACTGTAATTTTTCACTCACTATTAATACCCTCCAAAAATATTTTGTAATATCACCAACATTACCTTAATTCTCTCTTAATATACCTACTCCCACAAAGTACAACTTCTCTACTATAAGAATTATAGATTTTAAGATAATTACGGAACATTTTATGTGGTTTGGCAAGATTCAGGAAGTCAGGTAATTCACTTTGGTAATTTGCACTATTATCATGTAGTCTATCCAATCTTAAAGCTCTTCTTTAAATACATTTCTTCACAATATCTTATGCTACTAAATAAAGTGTTAATCAATTACTGTACGATACTTTTCAATAACCGCTTTTGACAAAATCCCTGCCTTATAAAAATGATTCGCAAAAACACTTACCATCATTTCATTTTCTTCCGTAATCTTCATTTTCCCTAGTACATGATTGATAATATCTGCAAGTTCTTCAGGATTTGCGTGCATAGTATTCCATGCACGAACTTTCAATTTTATTTCATTACTTAATGCTGCTTCTTCGAGTTGCTCTGTTGGCACAGGTTTACTAAAATATGCATACGGATCTTCATATACGTTTGTGTAAATGAACTCTATCGGATTGTACTTATTTAACTCATATGTAAAGCATTGATTCCCAACTGTAACAACCATTTTATTCTGTATAAATTCAATCTTTCCGTTTCCTAATATTATATCTCTCGAAAAGGATTTAATATAACACTTCACATCTGGTGTAATCAACCAATAGTGATATGCTGGATTTAACTGTGCGACATATTCTGCAAATGATGTCTCTTCAATTTTATTCTCATCTCTCAAGGTTACATAAAAAATAGGACGATAATAATACTGAGCATCCATTTCCTTCATTGTAATTGTCCACTCAGCATCAGGACATTCAAACAACACGCGGAAAGAAAATCCATCATCTATTTTTTTCAGCTCTTTGTAAACTAACCATTGTCCAACTTGAATTGGTTCATCTGTTTCTTCAGAAATGATATTTCGAAAAATGAAATGCACAAATGATTTGGATGAAAATCCACCTTCTGTATTAATGTATAGATGGAGTGTATTATTCTGTCGTTCGATTCTTTGTATAGTTGAATCATGCAAACTTTCTGCAAAGACCTCTTGAACTGTAGTTGGTAAATATGTAACCCCCCACTTTGTCTGTTCATATGCAGCATCCAAAATTTGTTCAAATTCCTTGTGCCTTTCTCGGATCCATTGTAAATAATCTTCACGTACTTGTTTAGGTAATGTCGGTTGATTTAATGTACTATTTTCTATATATGGAATGAAACGGCTAGGCAAGACGTGTAGCAATTCGTCTTTTACTTCTTCAAGTTCTGCTTTTAAACGCTCAGTGAGATTCTCACCTTCTTTTTTTGCTTCTTCAAGTGCAATTTCCCAATCCTGGTCACATTCCTGAATTGGTAGTAGATTAGATTTTAAAAATCTATCTTTAACCTTTTTTGATAAATTCCACATAACATCACCTCAAGTAGTTAATATAATTGTCTATTTTATTATAGTTCTTTCGTTTTTTAGAAATCTATACCTATACGAATATGTTGGATTAATGTTTCAAATTACTACTCTGTATGTAGAAATAACGATTGTTTTATTTACCAACCTCAACCTAAAATTAGTGAATTCCAGTGACTTTGTTACTCAACAATCTGGCCCTTTTGTCTAATATGAAAGTCAAAAAACTCATGAATCACATTCTAATTCATAAGTTTTGATCAAACTGTATTCAATATAATATTTCGGTGCAACTTTGTTTTAAAATCACAGTAAGTTCTTTGTTAGACAGCGTTTGAATTCTAGTTTCCTTTAATTCAAATCCATTTCCCTCATAGATTCTTCTTGCTGATGTGAGTTCACTATTTGTCCAGAGGATGATATTTTTGAAACTTAATTCCTTACAAAAACCAATAGCTGTTTGTACCAACTGTTGTCCATAACCAGTACCTCTTACATTGGGTTCAACAAGAAATAAACCCAACTGAGCAGTGTCATCATTAATTTCCTTAATACCTATAGAGCCATTTTGTTTTCCTTGGATTTCTAAAATCCAAATGTTTTCTTTATTATTAGCCCTTTTTATAAACCCCTTTACACTATCTCCAATAAAGTCTCGGAAAGATAAATCATAATTGAACTCCCTATTGTAGATCCTAAAATGTGAATTAATAATGTAATCTACATCCTCTAATCTAAACGTTCGTATCATCTTATCACCTATTACCTTTTAAATTTAGAAAAACTCTTCAAATTCCTAAAAATTACACAAGGAGTTATTCCATTAAATACTCTTTAAATGTAAAAAGCACCCTTCTTAGAGAAGTGCGCAGAATATATCAAACAATAAACTTATTTTTTTCGAACGGCAAAAGTTAATGCGTTTGACTTTAAGATTACAGGTTTACCTTGTCTTGTTATTTGATTTAAAAATAGGGGAAAAAATGATCATTTTTTCCCCTACCTTTTATTTCTGTTAACTACTAATTAATTGGTTTAAGTTTCTATGAATTTTATCAGCTTCACTTGTGCCAGATACGGCAGCCCCTTGATAACCTCCACCTGGTCGTGTCCATGCACCTACTAATGAGAGCTGATTTAATGGTGTTCTTCTTTCTAACCGATGTAACCCAGACTGTTCAACAGTTTGGGCAAATCCATAAACTGCACCAGCAGGATTTTTTGTATATTTTTGCATCGTCCTTGGAGTTCCTAACTCTAGTACTTCGATAGAACTAGTGATTCCTGGATAATGTTCTTCTAGTTGCTTTAGCAAATAATTAGTCACTTCCTCCTTTTTCAGTTGATAATCCTCCTTATTTTCAGGCCAATTTTCTATAAAATCAATAAAGGCCAATACAATGACAGGTTTTCCATTCGGACTTAATTCAGGATCTAATTTATAATAATTTGTTATCCCCAAATTTGCTTTTTCATAGTGCCCATTCTGTAAATAATGGTAATCCTTATTCGGGTCCTTTTCTTTAACAAAGACAATATCTTCATCAACTAAATTATATTTCGTAGGATCATCCTTTAACCCAAGATAAAGCTGGGTAACCGATGGACCTACTTCTAGCTTCTCAAAATCTTCACGATATGAAGGATCTGTGTATGTTTCACTCATTAATTTTGAAAAAGTCATTTGAGGAGAAGCATTTGAGACAATCCATTTCCCTTCAAATGTCTCTCCCTTTTTCGTCTTTATCCCTGTTGCTTTATTATTTTCTACTATAATTTCTGTTACTTCTTGACGTAAATACACTTTGCCACCATTCTCATTGATTACATCAGTTAGTGCATCGGCAATTGCTTGTGCACCTCCTTTTACATAATACGTACCATCAAGATGGTAGCCTATCCAAGAGACGAAAAAGTAATGTGAGGAGAGAGTTTTAGGTGGTAGACCATAATAAGGCCATAACAATGTGAAAAACGAAATAAATTCTTCATCACTCACATATTGTTTCATTACTTCTTCAGTGGTCATCTGTGACCACTTCATAAAGAATTTTGCTTTCATAGGAAAGGATTGTTGTTTTTCCGATTTGGGTATTGTTGAATCTTGTAAAAATATCATCTCTTTATTGAAAGAATATAGGTCTGTAAACAATTGCGATATACCTTCTTTTTCCTGTGGGAACATGTCATGTAAAAGATTTAAATACTGTTCAGAATTTTGGGGAATGACAATCTTCTTTCCATCCCAAACAACTGTATAAGGATGCTCCTTTTTCAGTGGTGTAATTCGGTTCATAATGCCACATTTTGAAAATACCTCATAACATATTTCCCCTTCATCTAAACTAGCAATTCCATGTAATGATACATCAAATGAATATTTGCCTTTTCTAGAAAAGTTGGTAGCATAACCTCCTGGACGTACATGGTGTTCAAAAACAGCTACTTTGTAACCAAGCTTTGACAATCTGGCTGCAGCACACAATCCTCCAATACCTGAACCAATGACTAATACATCATAACTAGACATATGTTTCCCCCTTTTAATATCAAAAAGATATATATCTTATAGATATAATATTATGAGTTACAGAAAAAAATGTCAATAAATAAAAACCATGATATACTATAGAAATTCAGTTTCAGTTGACTATAAATATATCAGCAAGATATAACTGATTTATTTAGGCAAAGTGAGGGGATCAAATGTCTAGAGAAAATAAAACGATGTATACTATATTGGGACTGTTGATGTATTCTCCCTTAACGGGATATGAAATCAAAAGATCCATCGAAAACAGTATTAAACACTTTTGGCAAGAAAGCTACGGACAAATCTATCCTACCTTAAAAAAGTTAGTAGATCTTGAATTTGCAGTTGTTCATGTTGAAAAAGTGGATGGGAAACCAGAACGTAAATTGTATACGATCACAGAGCAAGGAAGGGTTGAATTCATTAACTGGCTTGAAAAACCAATTGGAAAAATACCTATTCATAAAAATGAATTACTTTTAAAAATCTTTTATGGTCAACACCTTACTGTGAAACAAAACATTGAGCAAATTGTTCAATACCAGGAGAAAATGGAAGATTTTTTACACACCCTAAATACTACTGAGAAGTACTTAGTTACAAGGAGAAAAGCAGATCCCCACTTTGATTATTGGATGTTAACACTATCTCACGGTCAGCATATCGTTAAGGCAACCATCCAATGGTGTGAAGAAAGTATAGAAAAATTATTGAAGAAGTAGGATCACACATGAAGCACAATTTTCCTATTTTATAGGAACCCATACTTCCTCTGTTGCATTAGGGTCTGTTGGGCTATAATCTTGACTTAAACGTTCAAAATGCTCTCTATTATCTAATTCATATTCTGAAGATGGCAACCACGTTTCTAATATATATTGAAGTGTTCTTAAGAAGGTACTTGCAGGACCATTATGAATGATAACAGCATATTTCCCACCTTTTAGTACATAACTCTTCATTTCTTCAATCATATGATTAAAATCAGTAACTTCTACTGCACCTATTTTTGAAAGACTGTGTCAGGTGTATATTTGAATTCATTTTTTTCCCACATTCTATTTATTATTTGATTTGTTCTATGCAGTTTAACTTGTTAGATTGTTATTATGTTCCAATGATATGACTACATTTCCCTTTTTGTGTCCTGTTTCTACATACTTATGCGCTTCCACGGTTTCTTCCAATGGGTAGAGCCTATCTATGACTGATTTTATCTTTCCAGCTTCGTAAAGCTCTTTGAGAAGATTTAAATCTTCTAGTTTCCAGCTAAAATTTGCTGCAGTACCTATTACTTTTTTGTTACCTATCAATGAAGTCCATAGCATTTGAAAGATATCTGTTAGACCAAAATGTGTTAAGAGATAACGTCCATTTTGATTTAGTGAGCTTTTACTTTGAGAAAATGAGCTCTTGCCTACCGTGTCAAAAATAATATCATAAGTCTCACCACATTGAGTAAAATCCTCTTTCGTGTAATCAATAACCTTATCTGCTCCGAGAGATTTCACCAGTTCTAGATTTGCAGTACTACATACACCAGTAACTTCTGCCCCAAAGTACTTGGCAAGCTGAACTGCAAAAGTACCTACCGATCCAGAAGCACCATAAATAAGAACTTTTTCTCCGTTCTGAATATTTCCTTTATTTCTAAGGTAAACTAATGCACTTAATGCCCCATTGGGAGCGGCTGCTGCTTCTTCATAAGTTATATTGGCTGGTTTAAATGCCAACAACCCATCTTCTGGCATACATTTGTACTCTGCATAAGCTCCAAAACTGAGACCAGTATATCCAAAAACATGGTCCCCTTTCTTGAATCGTTTTACTGATTTACCTGATGATTCAACTTCCCCAGCTAGTTCAAATCCCAGTATTGTTTTT
Organism: Chengkuizengella sediminis; assembly: GCF_010078385.1. Taxonomy (NCBI): domain Bacteria; kingdom Bacillati; phylum Bacillota; class Bacilli; order Caryophanales; family Paenibacillaceae; genus Chengkuizengella; species Chengkuizengella sediminis. The sequence continues at coordinate 60,284 of NZ_SIJC01000001.1, read as the reverse complement.
CTAGGTTTTCTGAAACCAAATAGTATGCCTGTGGGGAGCCAAAAAAGAGGTGGGAATGTAAAACCTCTCTGCTTCGGGTCCTCTGCCGTAACCGTAGTCGCATATATTCTTATCAGTACTTCATTGTCCTTGGGAATAGGTTTTTCTACATTTTTTAGTTCAAGAACTTCAGGTGGTCCGTATTTTTCGTACACGATCGCTTTCATAATTCACCTCCAAGATATCTTTGATTTGGATACAAATCATACAGTTATTGTGACATTTCCTTTTTTATGCCCTTTATCCACATAACGATGAGCTTCAACAATTAAGATTCATCAACTAGCCTCATATACTTTTTTCAACCATTCCACAACACTCTTTTGTTCTTTTTCATGCAATTGCTCTACATTTTTCGTATCTAGAATTCGCCCATTTCGAATAACAACAATCATATCCAAAAGCGCTTCCACCTCTTGAATTTCATGGGTTGTAATAATTACTGTTTGTCTCTCTAAATTGATATAAGAAAGCAATCCTTTGACTACAGATTCACGCACCATAGGGTCTAGTCCTGAGAATGGTTCATCTAAAATAATATAAGGGACATCTCTCGCTAGAGATAATACAATTCTTAAACGTCCTCTATTTCCTTTTGATAGGTTTTTCACCTTTTGCTCTGGGCTTAATTTCATAAACTCCATAATTTTATATGCTTTATTTAAATCAAAGTCCTTAAATTGAGTGGAGAAGAAATCAATCGTTTGTTTTACAGTGTACATCACATAATATGAATCAAGTTCTGATAAATAAGTAACGATTTCACTTATTTTCCGGTTTACTGGTATATCATTCACTTTCACTGATCCTTTTGAAGGACGGATTAACCCGGCCATCAACTTCAACATCGTTGATTTCCCACTTCCATTTTCTCCAATGATGCCAATGATTTTTCCGTTAGGTAACTTAAGGTTTACGTCATTTAATGCTTTTTGTGTTAAATAACTTTTTGAAACATTTTCAAATGTAATCATTTTATTCTCCCTCCTGTTCAATGTAATCTTTTAAACCTTTCACCATTTCATCTTTACTAAATCCCATGTCTGCCATTTGAGAAATAAATCTTGAGATGTGCTCGTTTTTCAAATTATCTCTCAATTGGTTTAATTTCATCTCATCTTCCGTTACAAATGTTCCCTGACCTCTTTTCGTTTCCACAATATCCATCCTTTCTAACTCACTATACGTACGTTGTACAGTATTTGGATTCACTCCGGATTCAACAGCCATTTCTCGAACAGATTTCAATTTCTCTCCTGCACGTAATTCATTCCGTACAATTTTATGATTAATTCGATCAACTAACTGCATATATATTGGTTTTGTGGCTTGAAAATCCTCCATTTTTTACACCTCGACCTTCTTTTCTATCAACCATGCTGCAATTACAAAGAATAAAACACCTATTAAAGCATCAAACAAGTTTTCACCTAAATGATTGCTAACCATCTCTCCAAATTCCTCATCACTATGGTTAAAAGATTCAAGTGTTGAAAACTCAAGATTATATTCACCCCATAGAATCAATTGATCATAAACAGCAGAGCTTTCAAAACTTGCAAAAATCCATATGAATAAATTAATGAGAATGATAATCACTAACACACTCCATCTGCCAATTCGACTTTTAAGCACATGATAAATCGTCCAGAAAAACATGAAACATATACCGATTAAAAGTGACAACAAAATAATATTAACTACAAAATAAAGTAGTAATTTTGTTAAGTCTCCTAAATAAAAACTCAATTCAGATAAAAAAGGAATTAAATTGATAATCGTAAGAATGATTAACAGTCCTAAAGATACAATCAATGCAATGAAACCGTTCACTAATTTGCTTCCTAACAAAGCAATTGCTGACTGTGGATTGTGAAGCCACAAATGTAACTGTTTCCCTTCTTTGTTTAAACTCATCAAAATGTAATTCCCTATAAAAAGCACATGTATTCCCATAGCTATTACGAGAGGTATAAATTTGATCAAATCATTATCATACAACAGCCAATTTAATTCTGGTTGTTGAACAAATCCAATTTCACGAATATGCAAATACCAACCTAAGGCAAATACAGCTAAATCAATTAATAAAAAAACCAATAGTCTGTTTTTCATTAATAAAAAATCTTTTTTTAATAATCCTATCCAAGAATCCATATAAATCCTCCTCAAACATGTATTAATGTGTTTTATTGTTTTAGTGATCTAGTTACATAGTACACTAAGTTTATTTTATTGTCAACTTTATCCACTTAAAAAAGTACAAAAGTATCGCTTTAAAAACTTTTTTCAAATCATTCAAATTTTCATCAATTTTTCCTCATAGAATCTGCACATTTGTTTGTTAAATTATAAGTATAAATACGATGTGAGGTGTTGAAAATGAAAAAAAAATGGATATCTTTATTGGTTGTAATCATGTTATTTACCGTTGGAACTGCAGTATACGCTCACGGAACTGATCAAGAAATTAGTATATTTAATTTTGATGAAATGCTTCCCTTTATGAAACAAATGCACCCAAATTGGTCAGATGAACAACTAGAGGATATGTACAACGATTGTCATGGATATGGAGATTCAAATAGAGAAGAATATATGAATAGATAGATCAAAGTAGTACCCTATTGATTAGACACGTAAAGTAAATAAGTCTATCAATAGGGGGTTTTTTAGTGAAGTCTGTATGTTCATTAAGGATTCTTATATGTATGAATTCAAGCAAAATTAAAAGCATAAGCAAAATGCGCTTATGCTTTTAATTTTGATATAATATTTAAAATAAATTCTTTTACATCCAACTTGACATGTATTCATGATCTTCAATCCGTATTGCTTCAGATACAACCTTTAATGGTTTAAATGTATCAATCATGACAGCAAGTTCTGCTGTTTCTTTTTTGCCAATGCTACCCTCTATTTTTCCAGGATGGGGTCCATGTGGGATACCACTAGGATGAAGAGTTATCGAACCTTCAGTTACTCCTTTACGACTCATAAAATTACCATCAACATAATATAGAACCTCATCGCTGTTTACATTGCTATGATAGTAAGGTGCTGGAATAGCATCAGGATGATAATCATAAAGTCTAGGTACAAAGGAGCAAATAACAAAATTATGACCTTCAAAAGTTTGGTGTACTGGCGGTGGTTGGTGAATACGTCCCGTAATGGGTTCAAAGTCATGAATACTAAATTTCCAAGGATATAAATATCCATCCCAACCAATTACATCAAGTGGATGATGAATAAACGTATGATCAGTCATCATTCCTCTTGATTTCGTTAAAACATTATACTCTCCCGCCTGATCATATGTTTCTAATATTTCAGGTCCGTGGATATCTCGCTCACAAAATGGACTATGTTCAAGCAATTGCCCATATTCATTCCGATATCTTCTAGGGGTGGTTATTTGACTGTTTGCTTCAACGATGAGAAGTGTTTGTTGTTTGCTAGTGTCTGGTAGAATACGATAAATCGTCCCTATGGGTATAACGATATAATCCCCTTCATTGTATAAAATACTGCCAAATATCGTTTCAATTTTTCCTGATCCATGATGTACAAATAATAACTCGTCACCATCACCATTTCGATAATAGTATTCCATTTCTTCTGTAGGTTTGACCACTCCAATAACTAAATCATCGTTTCCTAACATATATTCCCGACCTAATACAGCATCTTTATTCTTTCCACACTTTTCTGTTAACAAATGTCTGTGTTTTAATGGAGTGTCTTCCTCATACTTTATTTTATTTATTGGATAAATTTTAGATTCCTTTACTATAGTAGGCATATTGTAGTGATATAAAATGGATTGTGTTCCTGAAAAACCTTTCGTACCCATTACTTGCTCTCGAAAAAGTGAGTTATCTTCTTTTTTGAATTGTGTATGACGTTTCTTTGGAATCGAGCCCATTTGACGGTAGTACAATGTACCCCTCTCCCTTACTCAACTATTTTATTTCGCAATACTCCAAGCCCTGTAATTTCAAGTTCAACCACATCACCCGGTTCCAACCACCGGTGTATATCAGTTCCTAACTCTAATATACATCCACTTCCTACTGTACCTGAGCCAATGATATCACCAGGATACAATGTTACATTTTGAGAAGCACGTTCGATCATTTCTGCAAAGGAGTAATATATACTCTGGAAATTTCCTTTAGATAATGGCGTACCATTTACCGACGCAGTCATTTCTAATTGATAACGATCTCCAACCTTATATTGCTCTAGTTCATCTGCAGTAGCTATAAATGGACCGATTGAGGTGGCAAAGTCTTTACCTTTTGCAGGACCTAGACCTACCTTCATTTCCTTCGCCTGGATGTCACGTGCACTCCAATCGTTCATGATTGTATAACCAAAAATATACTCTTCTGCTTGTTCGACTGTAATGTTTCTCCCTTTTTTACCTATTACACAAGCAAGTTCAAGCTCAAAATCTAAACAGGAGCAGTTCTTCGGTTTTTCTATCGATTCTTCAGGTCCTGTTATTGCTCTGTGGTTTGTAAAGTAAAATACTGGCATCTCATACCATTCAGGAATAACAGTCAAACCACGTTTACCTCGCGCCGTTTTTACATGTTCTTCAAATGCATAAAAGTCACGTACACTTGGGGGATTTGGTAACGGGGCACAAAGTCTAACATTATCTAATGCATAAATAGATTCCTCATGAGCTTGTATATCCTCTAATAGAGTATAATATGTGTCATATTTATCAATAAAAGTAAGTAAATCATTTGGAAGTTTCCAATTACTAGCAATATTCATGTCAATGACTTTGTCCTCATTTAACCACCCAGCTCGCATATCTCCTGTTTCTGTACGAAAGGTGACATATCTCACTTTGAATCACCACTTTTTTTTCTATTTAAAATAAAAGTGTCACTTATCGCTCTTGTATATGATTGACCAGCTAACCTTCCAATAGGATTTAATTTACTAGTATTTATTTTCCCATCTTCATATAAGTGATCTGCGACATTTATAAGTTCAACCTTGCCAACGACTAAGCTACCTGAACCAGGATGAGATCCATAATGGTGTAATTCATATAATGTGCATTCGAGATGAACTTGGCTTTCCTTCACTCTAGGTACATCAACTTTGTGTCCAGCTTCTTTTTTTAACCCAGAAACAATAAATTCATCTACCTCATTTGGATATTCTGTTGCACATTCATTCACTTGATTAATGATATCTTCACTTACAATATTTATGATGAACTGCTCAGTTGCTTCAATATTTTTTAGCGTATCCTTTTTAGCTCCATCACTACCTCGAACCATAGGAGCAAAACAAATGAGCATCGGATCAGCGCTTATACATGTAAAAAAACTAAATGGTGCGAGGTTTGCACGACCCTCATGATCAACGGTAGAAACAAATGCAATTGGGCGGGGTAAGACTGAACCAATTAATAACTTATAAGCATCTTGCCAGGGAACGGTACTGGGTTCAACAATCAAAAAGAATCACCTCCATATTATTGTCTAAAAATTGAACGGTCAAAAATAATCGTTCGTTTTATGGTTACCGGGGTCCCCGAAAAGTAGTCGGTATATGCACCTTTGAATATCGTTCACTTTTTGGGGTACCTACAAATTACCTCTTCTCGCTTGCTCACGTTCAATCGATTCAAACAATGCTTTAAAATTACCTTCACCAAAACCTTTAGCACCTTTTCGTTGAATGATCTCAATAAACAATGTAGGACGATCTACAATTGGTTTTGTAAAAATTTGTAGTAAATATCCTTCATCATCACGATCAACTAATATTTTTAATTTCTTAAGCTTTTCTACTTCTTCATCAATTTTCCCAACGCGCTCAGATAACATATCATAATACGAATCAGGAGTGTCTAAAAATTCTACACCATTTTTTCTTAATAATGAAACCGTTTTTATAATATCTTCCGTTAATAGAGCAATATGTTGAACACCTGCCCCATTATTAAATTCTAAATATTCTTGTATTTGTGACTTTCGCTTCCCTTCGGCAGGTTCATTAATTGGGAATTTTATTCTACCGCCATTCGTCATCACTTTTGACATGAGTGCAGAATATTCTGTACTAATATCGTCATCATCAAAATGAAGGAGCTGTTTAAATCCCATGACATTCTCATAATAACTAACCCATTCATCCATTTCTTCTACGTTTCCTACTACATGATCAACAGCTACTAAACCTGTACTTTCAAATGGAATGTTCATGCTAATTGGTTCATAACCTGGCAAAAACGTTCCATTATAGTTGGTGCGCTCGATTAAACTATGAATTGTGTCACCGTAAGTACCGATAATCGCCTTTTTTATTGATCCATTATCATCTTTCATTGTTGTTGGAGGTAAAATTTCAATGGCACCACGTTTAACTGCTTCAATATAAGCGCTTTCAACATTTTCAACGACTAAAGCTACGTCTTTAGCTCCATCACCATGTTTTTTAACAAACGAAGTAACATGACTTGTTTCATTTAATGATCCAGTTAGAATATAGCGAATATTATTTTGTTGTATAACATATGATACCGTTTCTCGATTACCTGTTTCTAATCCAGAATAAGCAATTGGCTGAAAACCAAATGTTTTACAAAAATAGTGACATGCCTGTTTTGCGTTCCCTACATAAAATTCAATATAATCTACGTTACTTACAGGGAAAAACTGTTCAAGATCTTGACTTTCCAGTACTTGTTTCTCCATTGAAAATCCCCCATTATTAAAAGTATTTAATTATTCACAATTTAATAATAGTAAATTATGGTGTTCTTCTCAAGAATGTACTGCAAAGACAAAACGCTTTAGTTTAATGAAGGGATATAGGGGTGATTATCATTTGGGTAACTTGTTATGTTTTCTTACCGCTTGTAGCTAATTTTAGTTTATGCACGATATAAATAATAAGCGGAAGGATAAAACCAACGATAATAGCAATAGGGATCCATGTTGTTGCGTCAAAAGTGATTAAGTAGGTCATATTGGGTACAAGTAAAATAGCAAGACAAATGAGAATAATACCGATTGGTAAAGTGAGGGGTTTGTAATTTTTTAATGCAAATAATTGCATGATGGAAGCTGCTATGAAATATAAACAGAGAGATAATTTTATGAATATAGTAAGAAACCATACTCCGGCAACGATGACTTCAATCCGGCTAATAAATTCTCCAATCGTAATTTTTTTAGCTAGGGCATACGTTGGATATATATGACGTGTCGTACTATCAACTCCTAAAATCAAGACACAAAAAAGAGTAACTACAACTAACATACCTCCTCCAAGAATCGTTCCCACAATCATGCTTCTTTTTACAAGTGAAGGTTTGTTTACATATGGGAGGATCTGTAGAAAGATAATCATTTCTAAGTATGGGAATGTGATAAAGGTGAGGGATGACTTCATAATATGTTTCATTTGATGGTCAAAAACTGGAAGTATATTCTTCCATTCAATTTGAGTAGAGACAGAAACTAATAATAATAATAATAATAAAATAACCCAGGGATTAAATATCTCAGCTGCTCTACTAAGCACTTCTAAACCTAGCCTAACACCAATAATTGTTACTATCATGAAAACAATCATAATTGCGAGGATAGGTGTACCAGGAATGATTTGAATCGTCATGAAATCTGCTATATCTCTAACTAGAAAAGCTGCAATAATTAAAAAATACAAACATAAAACAATAGTTACAAGCTTACCTAACCATTTTCCTAATACTGCTTCACTATACTGTAAGATACCTTGATTTTTGAACTGGAGTGCAAGATGAGCATAAAACCAAGCCACAAGCACACCTACTACAATAGCAATCAATCCAGATATCCAAACATCTTGTTCTGAATCTGCTGCTAGAGAAGCTGGAACAAACAAAATTTTACTTCCTATAATGAATTGAACAATTAAAATTGTTAATTGTCTATTCGAAATCTTACCTTGCTCCAGCATTATTTTCACCTTTCCTAACTTTCTTTACATCTTTTGTAACTGAGAGTAATGAATGGATGAAATTACTCCAATAATCCTAGAATGAAATTAGTGACTGGTTTCAACACCTTTGTCACTCCATCTAAGGGGTTCGGAATTGGTACTCCAATGGCTAGCATGATACTTAAAACAGTTCCTATCAATAACAGAAAGGAAAAAACCCATAAATCCTTTATTTCTTTTTTGTTTGCCATAGGTGAAATTTCAAAGTATGCAATAAGTGCTGCAACAATAATGATTCCTACTACTTTCAACTTTTAGCCATCTCCTTTAGCATACATATTTCCATCCTCGTAGAAGTACACATCTATTTTTCAAGGGGGAGCTTTTGGATAAAGCTATTATTAAGCGTTCCTGTTGAACGAAGTGTCACATTTGTCTTTATGCTTACATCTAGATTGGGAAATTCTTTATCCCAATTTCCAGATAGTTCCTTCCATGCTTTAGGATGTGTTCTATACACTGTATCGCCAAAAGCAAAGACGTCAGAGTTATATTCCTTTTGAGCCTTTGTGATAGCTACTTCCATGAGTTTTTTGACTTTCTCTCCAACTAACTTTTCTACTGCATAAATATTCTCTGTTTTAGTCAAATCAATTTTGCAAGCTACCTCACCAATATTACCTAAAATATTAACCTCTAAATCGAAGAAAGGCTTTTCATCTTGCACTTTTACGTTTACCTTTGTTTTTGCACTGCTAATTTCAATAGCTAATTTATCTCCGTTACCGTTTGGACACTCTATCTGCCCTGCCGTATATGTAACATTATCAATGATGTAATTAAAACCCTTGCTTTCGACTTCGTTAAACCAGCCTATAAGTTTGTCCCCTTTAAACACACCGATTCCTTCAATGACCAATTTACCAGGAGAGTCAATCTCTTCTACATTTAATCTTTTCTCAGCGATCTCTATCTCTCCATCAATTCGAATCCCTGAAAGAGTTGCTTCATTTCCATCTGTAACCACCTCACTTATCAGTTTATCTAAATGTAACCCGTACGTTGGTGCCCAGTTCTGTTCAGACATTCGTAATGAGTCAAACATATTATTAGCTGGGATCTTCTCTAATGGGGTTAAAACCTTCAGAATATCTTCAGCTTTATGTCCCTTTGCTATCATAACAAAGAAATCAGGACGCATTTCATGATCCCTAGACATAAAATCGAGCACATTCTTAATTCCTTCCTTCGCAAGATCTTCACCAATAATGAGAGTACGTATATGTGAAAAATATAATTTGCGCGGGATTGTCATGGTAGCTCTCCTTGCAGCTTCAAAGAGATTATCTGCCTTTGCTTGAAAAAGCGATACAGGTGTTCTGTTTCCACTACTTTGTCTAGGTGTGTTTTCTCCAGGATCAACAACTTGATAAGAAACTAAGAAGTTATCATCGTCTGTCTTATCGATACCCATACCTAAAACAATACCTAATTCTGGGATTTCTTTGCGACTCCAACAACCCGTCAAAGAAGTAATCAAGAGTATCATAATGAATGAACAATTAGCTATTCTGATCAAGGTTTATTTCACTTCTTTCATTTCGTCTCGTCTCTGAAATAAGGGGTTTTTGTCGACTGTTTAAAGCGAAAGTAAGTTCAGCTTATTTTTTTGATTTTGTAGAAACATTATTATGTTGCCTTACTATATTTTTTTGACTAATTAGGTGCGGTCTTTGTATTAACCCCCATATCGGGAATCGTATTAAGTTATCCTTCTGATTGGCAGCATTATAAGGTGCCATAGGAGCCATATATGGAACTCCAAATGATCTTAAACTACACAAATGAAGAACTAGTGCGATGAGACCAACGATAATACCAAACAATCCGAATGTAGCTGCAAGTATCATGAATCCAAAACGTAGAAGCCTGACAGAAATAGCCATATTGTATGTAGGTAAAACAAAACTAGCGATTGCAGTCATCGCTACGATAATAACCATCACACCCGATATAATTCCTGCCTCTACCGCTGCTTGTCCAATGACAAGTGCACCTACTATAGAAACAGCTTGTCCTACAGCCCTTGGCATACGAATCCCTGCTTCTCTTAAAATCTCAAAAGTAATTTCCATGATTAAAGCCTCTACAAATGAAGGAAAAGGTATTCCTTCCCTTTGCGCGGCCAAACTGATTAACAATTGTGTAGGAATCATCTCTTGATGAAAAGTTGTAATTCCAATATAAAGAGCAGGAAATAACAAGGTGATAAAAAAACAAAAAAATCGCAAAATTCTAATGGCAGTTGCTATATCTGCACGGGAATAATAATCTTCTGGAGACTGGAAAAATTGAATAAATAAAGCTGGAACTAACAAAACGTAAGGAGTTCCATCCACAAAGATTGCAATTCTTCCTTCCAAAAGACCTGCAGTGATGACATCAGGTCTTTCACTGTTATAAATAGTAGGAAATGGAGTAAATGTCTCATCTTGAATTAGTTCTTCTATAAACCCACTTTCAAGTATGGCGTCAATATCAATTCGTTCCAAACGGTTTCTTACTTCTTGTACAACTTTATCTTCGGCAATGTCTTTAATATACATGATTGCTACATCTGTTCTTGTTCTCTTTCCAATCTGCTTAGTTTCCAACCATAGATTTGGATTTTTTATCCTTCGCCTAATTAAAGCTGTATTTGTTCTTAATGTTTCTGTAAATGAGTCATGTGGTCCTCTTACGACGGTTTGAGATGTTGCTTCTGTTACACCTCTGTCTTCCCATCCATTCGTCGCCAAGTAGTAACCTTCACTATAACCATCAATAAGTAAAAGCGTGTCCCCTGAAAGAATTGCATCAAAGGCAGTCTCAAAATCGTTTACTCCCGTTATCCCACCTATAGTAATTCCATAATTTTCTAAGTACTCTAATATCGTTGAAGATTTCTCCATGGGATTTTGATCATCGACTTTTCGTAAGTTAACCATTAATGTTTCTAAAAGATCATTGATAATTTCTCTATCAACTAAACCATCAGTATAAATGAAAGCTACTTGATAGGAACCATTTTTCCCTAAACGGAACTGTCTTATTTCTAAATCTGTACTATTACCTAACATAGACTTGAATTTTCTAATATTTTGTTGAAGGTTAGAGTTTAGTAGGGATTTTTCAAATTTGCTATCATTACGATCTACATATTTATGTTCATTATTTTTCCTTTTTAGTATTGATTTCAACATTTTCCCCACAAAGCTCATCTACGCACACCCCAATACCTAATGGATATACGCCCATTATTCACCTAAATTAGGATAATTATGCAAGTGCTGATGAGCTCAACTAAAGCATTAAAGATGTCTGTTCAGAGAAATCACTTGGCATAGTTGAATTGTTATTAATGATTACTTTCCAAGAGATGATTGTAGTACTATCTCGAACATTCTTTTTCTTTATTTCTTCTAACAACTTCAACACACCCTCTTGATGTTTAACTCCTTCAAAAATATTAAATATTTCTGCAGGATATTTAAAATTCGTGTTAGGGCATTCCACCAGTCCATCTGTTGTTAGAAATATGTGATTTTCTCCCTTTCTTATTTCTTTTGTTCCGGAACTAAAACATGGAATTCCATTGTTAAATGTGCTTTTTTGACCAACCCATTCGAAAAAGCTCCTGTGGTTTTGTTGGTACTCTCCAAGAGCAGATAAATCAGGATGATTTAAAAGAAGAATACAATCCCCAATAGATAACCACCAAAGAAAATTACCTTTTCTTATTACAAAGAGGCAAGCAGATTCGCCTTGAATCTTTTTACAAGACTCTTTAAATCTCTTACCATTGAATGTATTCAGAATTAAATTACGAATATTTTCAAACGAAGCGTTATATTTCATTTTTAAGATCTGATGCACTGTTTCCTTTTCATCTTCAAAGGTAGAAAGAATAAGTTCTGCACTTTGAGCAGTATGATGTGCATCAAGAATAATAACAAATTCCCAATTTTCTTCTTGATTAATCCATATTAAACAACCATCTTCATTTTTGTATTGTCCTGCTGATGAGTTACCACCAAAATGACCTATTACAAAAGTGTTATTCAATAACTTTGTGTGAATCTCATCAACATAGTTTTTTTGACTTCCTACCCATTGATACTCACTCATGATAGGTCACTCTCCCCCATACTCATTATTTTTTCAACTATAAATATAAAAATCCAATCATCTTTTTAAAGAAGATAGGATTATCATCAAGAATTAAACAAATATTTGTTGGAATTTTTAATATTAATTTATACAAGTATTCGAGTCAACAGTTTTTTATCATTTTTGTAAGAGAATAAAAGACGATGTTTTCTGAATTGTGTACAAATAAAGTTGATTACTAAAATCTGAATTGAGAATGATACAATTGCTCATACTACTTAACAAAGTACCTTCTTCTGAATGAAAAAATTGTTAATTCATCTAAATTGAGGTGATCTCTTGCTTAAATTACTTAAAAAAATTTTTTTTAATGACTTACAAGCTAAAAATTCTAAAAACAAAGAAAACAAAAAAAATCCAAAACCTACATACTCTCACATTGAAGAAGAATTTTCAAAATGTGCTGATATTACAAAGAAAGAGTATCCTCAAATTCATATTCAATTAATGTATTTTGAATATATGATTGCAAAAGATATGGTTGAAAAAGTGCTTTTTTCAAAGATTGATAAATTAAATGAGGAAGAGATTGAGTCTTTTTTTTCACATAGTCAATTTAAAATTAGTAGTGATGGTAAAGAAGTTGTGAATGCTCTTTTAGCTGGAAATGTGATCATTTTCCACCAAGATCAAACTTATATTTTTGCCGCTATTAATTTACAAACTCGAGCAATACAGACAGCTGAATCTGAAACCATAATTACGGGTTCACATGATGCCTTTAATGAAGATATTAACACAAATTTATCTCTTGTTAGAAGAAGAGTAAAAAGTTCTAAATTGAAGGTTTTAAAATATTCTATTGGGAAAATCACAAAAAACACTGTGTATATTTTATATATTGAGGACCTTGCAAAACAAGATTTGGTAAATGAACTTAAAAATAGAATGGAAAACATTAAAATTGATGCCATTTATGATGTGAATATGTTAGTCCAATTGATTGAGGAGTACCCTACTTCACCTTTTCCTCAGATTTTTACAACTGAACGTCCAGATGTAATGTCTTCTAAACTAACCGAAGGAAAAATCATTGGACTCATGAGTAATAGTCCATATGCTTTTAGTGCACCAGCAACTTTCTTTGATTTTGTACATTCGCCTGATGATTACAATCAACGTTGGCTCACAGGGTCATTAATTAGAATATTTCGCTTATTTGCATTTTTTATTACAGTTACTCTGACGGCATTGTATGTATCCATTACTACATTTCATTATGCAATGGTACCTGAATTACTATTGCCTACTTTAGTTAAATCTAGAAGTAATGTGCCTTTCCCTCCTATCATTGAAGCGCTTATTATGGAGTTTACCATTGAGTTGTTAAGAGAAGCAGGAGCACGTTTGCCAACAAAAGTTGGACAAACCATTGGGATTGTTGGAGGGATTGTTATCGGATCAGCATCCGTTGAGGCAGGTATTACGAGTAACATCTTAATTATTTTTGTTGCCGTTTCTGCTATTTCTTCTTTTGTCATTCCTAGTTATGTGATGAGTAGTTCAGTACGAATCATTCGATTTGGATTTATACTAATGGCCGGTTTTCTAGGTAATCTTGGAATCAGTATTGCACTAGGTTTCTTAGTTCTTTCACTTACAAGCCTTACAAGTTTAAAAACCCCATACCTTTGGCCAATATCACCTACACATCCGTCTAATTGGTTAGATACATTAATACGTGCTCCTTTATCAACTTTAAATAATGAGTCTAACATAAGTAAAAAGAAAAAGAATTCTAATAAAAATAAACGTTAGGAGGGAATTTACGATGAAGGAAAAACTCCATCCTTTTCAAATCGCTGTCCTTATTTACATGATACAATCAGGAATTACAATATTTAGCTTGCCTAGGATAGCAGCTGGTGCATTTGGTACGAATGGATGGATAGGAGTTGCTATTATTTCAATAATTCCAATGATAAATATATTGTTAATCGCGTTGGTTTTCCATTATGGTAAGGGTAGGTCTATATTTGAGATTTTTGAAGACTTAATTCCAAAATTTTTACTGCGACCCTTTTTTCTTTGTTTGGCATTCCTATGGTGTATTCTTGGCATATTAGTTGGTAAGAATTTCGGATTGTTATTCAAAATGTTGTATTTCCCTGAGTTATCTCCCACTGTATATTTAATATTCACGTTAATTTTTGTTTACTTTCTTGTGAGTAAAGGTCTATATCAAATCGGTAAAACAACCATTATTTTTTTCTTTATGACGATATGGTCCGTTTCTATAATGGCACTTTATGTCGCTGAATTTAAATTAGCTCGATTAACACCCTTTATTTTCAAAGGTGAAAAAGAATTATTTACTCAAGGTTTAGAAATTCTAAATGCATTTTTAGGATATGAGATCATCATCCTTATATTTCCTTACATTTTAAAATCTCGATCATCAATAAAAGCCATGTTCTACGGAAATCTATTTACTACATTTGTAATATACGTACCCATTTGCTTTATCGCCTTTGGAGTTTTAAGCTTTGAACAATTAAAAAACGAAACATTTCCAGTTTTAACGCTATTTGAGTATATAAAGTTTCCTTTTATTGAAAGAATAGAAAGTTTAATATTTAGTCTATTCTCTTTGAAAGCACTTATCACAGTTGTTATGTTCTATTGGGCAGGTGATCAAGTCTTTAGATACTCAATACCGCAAATAAAACCAAAAGTGTCAATTATAATCCTAATCATCATTTCTTTTGGTATTTCATATATCCCTCGATTTTTATTGGATGTAGGGAACTGGTTAAAATTGATTGGAAGAGTAGAAGCAATTATTGCAATGGGTTTACCAATTATCCTATTGCTTATCATTGGAATTACAACTATAAAAAGAAAAAGGAATGAGTCAAAAAATGGTGAAGTTCTATGAATAAATTAGTTTTTTTATTAATTTTTATATTTTTTTTAACGGGTTGTATGAATAATTATGGTATTGATGATTTAGCCATGATAAGTGGGATTGGTTTCGATGCTTCTAAACATGAGGACAAACATCTAGATATCACTGCCATGTATCAGGTTCCAACTGAAATGGATGTATTTGAATATTTACATGCATCTTCCAACTCGTTGGAAAATGCAGACATTGAGATGATGTCACAAACAAAGAGACAAGTAGTTAATGGTCAACTACGTATTAGTTTATTCGGAGAAGAATTAGCTAAAGATGGAATTTTCCCAATTATTTTATCTTTTCTTCGTGATCCCTCTGTTGGACCACTAGTGAGTCTAGCGGTCGCTAAAGGAACTGCCAAAGAGATATTGATTACAAAATTAGAAAAAGAGCCGAATACAGGTTCTTATATTGAAACCATGTTAGAAAGATTAGATGAAGAATACGTTTACCCTTCTGTAAATATATTACAGTTTTCTAGATCTTATTATGACGATGGTATTGATCCTATTTTACCCATGATATTAACTACAAAAAGAAACATACTTTTAGATGGTTTTGCTCTTTTTAAAGATGATCGGATGGTCGCTTCAATAACCAACGCAAAAGCGATATATTTATTTTTGTTAAGTGAAGATTTTAAAAAAGGAGTGATTGATCTAGAAATAGAAATTGGAGGCAAAAAGGAAGATGTTCATTTATCCTATGTACGAACTAAACATAAAATTAAAGTTAAAAAAGAGAATAACAATTTTTCTGTCAATTTTGATATCCATATAACCGGAAATTTAGAAGGATATTCAGGGAAACAAACATTAAGCAAAGACACTGTGCAAAAGGAGATAGAAAGTAAAATTAATAACGTTTTAAATAGTGAAATGAAAGATATGCTTGCTTACCTTCAAAAAAATAATGTAGACCCTGTTGGGGTAGGTGAAGCGGTTAGAAATAATTTATCTTATAATGAATGGAAAAGTATAAATTGGGAAGAAGTTTATCCAAAGATTAACTTCACTACGGAGGTGAATATGAAAATAAGAAATATGAGTAAGTTTCATTGAGCAACTTCTGCTTTATTAATACAACTAAGAGTGATGCATAAATACTGATAATAATGATAACTGCAAGTGTATTCCACACAAGAGAGACTATAGAATCTTTCAATCTTTTTGTGTTGTATATAGAATTTACTGATATAATATTACTAGATTCATATAAATAAAAATTTCAAGCTTTTTAAGAAATTGAAAGTGAGGAATATAAATGCAAGAGATTCGTAAACAACTTGTTTGTTTTTTAGAAAAGAATGTTTCTACTTTTATAGAGTCTTGGAGAAAAAAGGTTTTCATTTCTGAAACCTATTTACATAAAGAGCGAGAATTCAATAATGGATTGAAAATGTATGATTTAGTAGTACTAAGACTTGAAAATTCATTGAGTGAAGAGGATGTAAGAGTATTAGCTTATAAAGTGTCTATTGAAAGAGCTGAAGCTAATACAAATATTGAAGATTTTGTACATAATGTAAATGCTGGGAGAAGCGAAATCATTAATTGGGTGCTCAGTTCAGGATTACCAATTGAAAAGTTTCCAAATATTATTGAAGAAATCAATACTGTATTTGATCAATTTACTTATTTTGCGATACAAAAGTATACGGAAATAAAGGAAGAACAATTACAAGAAAAAAATCAATTTATAGATCAAACCCACAAAGAGCGGTTAAAAATTCTAGGTCAAATGTCTTCTAGTTTTGTGCACGAATTCAGAAATCCTTTGACTAGCCTTCTTGGTTTTACAAAACTCATAAATAATGAGTATCCTTCATTGAAATATATCGATATTATTGAACATGAATTACATCAATTAAACTCTAGAGTTACCCAATTTCTTCATGTATCTAAGAAAGAATTAGTGAGTGGTGAAAAGAAAAGTAATTCTCTTCAAGGATTGTTTGAAGAATTAATTAGTTTCATCTACCCAAGTATTGTTGACGGTAATGTATCACTTACTAATAATATTGAATTTGATATAAGGGTCTTTGCAAATAAAGATGAATTAAGACAAGTCTTTCTAAACATTTTATTAAACTCTATTGATGCGCTCCAAAAAGTTAAACATAAAAGAATTATTGATATCAACTGTAAAACGTTAGATGGGAAAGCTGAGATTATCATTTCAAATAACGGTCCTATAATTCCAAAAGAAGTTTCAGATGCTATTTTTGAACCCTTTTATACAACAAAAGATTTAGGAACAGGGATCGGTTTATATGTTTGTAGAAATATTATTGAAAAGTATAACGGAGAAATAAGCTGTATTTCAGATGATAGCTTGACATCATTTTTCATTAAAATCCCTATTTAATTCCATATTGATAATCTCCTCTCCTCTCTCCCCTCTAATCAAAATTAATTTGATTTTGATTTTCTAACTTAAGGTGTTTTCCATAGGTTCTTTACAATGTATATATCCGTTCCTACTATAAAAATCAATACTTTGCTCACTTGGCCAAACAATGATAAATTCATAATTTAATTCTTCCGCCCATTTGTTAATCTCCGTCATTAGTTTGCTTCCCAAACCTAATCCCCTAGATTCTGGAATAGTATAAACGTTAGTCATATAGCCAAATGGATAAGTAATTCTCCCTGGTCTAGGTACTTTATGAATAACTTCTATGTAAATATTAGAAACTATTTTTCCCTCAATTTCCACAACCCATATATACCAATGATTATTGTTAAACGCATTTAGTAAAAAACTTTCACACTCCTCATGAAATTGGTTATAATCACTATCTTGTATTTTTTTATCTGGGTAATCTTCAAGTGTAAAATCCCATCTCATTTTAATTAATTGTTCAATATCTTTTGTTCCAGCAAGTCTAATATTCATTGTTTCCTCCTAATAACTATCTTTTTTTAGATAGTTTACTAAAATGCTTTTGTCTTTTGATTAATATACGATTAAATAAATATTAAGTTTCACTTGTTATATATTTAAGACTAACACCGTCAGTATAATTAGACGGTGTTAATATTGAATTTCAATCGAAAAGCTGCTTTTTTCGTTTCATAAGTTGTTTAAATTCTTCATCTAAAGATTGGTATTCTGAATCTATCGGATTCAAACGCCCCAATTCTCCCATGATTTGTATGAGGCGATTTTCAATAATCATCTTCTCTTCTAGTGTTTTCTCCTGAATTTTTAAATTTGGAGTTTTCTCAAGCTCAACCTTTTCTAAATAGTTTTTATAGCCATTTTCTACTTTTTGTATTTTCTCATTTTTAAATACCAACAATTTTTCGCAGGTTTTTTCAAGGAAATATCGATCATGTGATACTATCAATAAAGTTCCACCATATGATACTAATGTCTTCTCTAGTTGTTCCCTGCTAGCTAAATCTAAATGATTTGTAGGCTCATCAAGAATAAGTAGATCCTTATTCTCATTCATTAGTTGTGCTAATTTAAACCTTGTCCTTTCCCCTAGGCTTAATTGTTTAATCGATTTATTTAACATGGATTCTTCCAGCCCCATACTTATGAGTAAATTCACTGTTTTTTGAGCTTCTTCACGATAGACATACGTTTGTTGAATTAATTCATTTATCGTTTTTTGAGATTCCAAGTCATTGACATCCTGAGTTAAATGGGAAATTTTCAAAGATGGACTAATCCACAAATCTCCCGATTCCAACGTTTCCTCATTACAAAACAATCTAAGAAGAGTTGTTTTACCGCAACCATTGGGTCCTATCAATCCGATTTTTTCTCCTCTTAAGATGCTAAAAGAGCTATCTTTAAACAAAATTCTCCCTTCAATGCTTTGCATAATTTGATTTGCTACGATGAAACGTCTACCTCGGTGGTTTTGTTTTTCCCAATCAAAATCCACTTTCGCTTCTTCTTTTGGTTTGTTTTCCCCTTCCAGTTCAATCTTTTCTAAACGTTTTATTCTGGATTTCACCTGTTTATCCATTTTCTTAGCTTTAGATCTATAGAATTCTTTACCACTTCTCATATCAGCCATTTTTCCTACTTTCCCAGCTTCTCTGTGGGCTTTTGAAGACCAGTTATTCAATCGTTCAATTTCTGACTCTATTTTCTTTTCATATTTTTTTTGCTCTATATATTTCTGTTTTTGTCTCTCGTATCTTCTTTCTTTTTCCTCTCGGTAAAAAGTATAATTGCCTGGAAAATTTGTTGTCACACCGTCCTCTATTTCAATGATGCGATCCACAATTTGATCAAGGAAATATCGATCATGGGAAATAATGATCGTATTTGTAGTGAAATTTTTAAGTTCTTTAATTAACCAATCAACACCTTGAAAATCCAAATGATTAGTAGGTTCATCCAAGATTAGTAGATCAGGGTTAGAAGCGTATACATGAGCAATAGCTATCTTCGTTTTTTCCCCTCCACTCATACCTGATATACGATCACCATTCCATTCCTGCACTTTTTCTAATCCAAGATGACTTGATACTTCAAGGAAATCATGATGATTCTGTTCAAACATATGATTAAAAGATTTCAGAGAATAGGAAGTGGATTGCAACAAATATCCTATTTTCAGATTTCTAATATAATGCGTAATTTCACCGCTATCTGCTTTAGTTTTTCCTGAAATAATGTTTGCTAAGGTCGTTTTTCCAGCACCGTTCGCTCCTACTAAGCCAATTCGTTCTCCAAGTTTTATCTCAAGATTTACATCTTTGAGCACAGTTTGATCGCCATAACTTTTCTTTATGTTATGCAATTTTATCAATGTCATTAAACCACCATCCTTTTTGTTCACCGATAAAGTGGAACTTTTTTTCAGTGAGTGTTCCATCATCCATTTTTCAAAATTTTAGATAATTTCAACTTGTATGTGTCAGTTCCATACTTTGAATTATTTATCTTTATTTTTTTTAGTTTTAACTTATCAAATATTTGCAACTCTAATTTTCTTCTAGCTTCAAGTACTTTTAGAATTCCTTCTAAACCCTTCAAAGTATGTTTTTTTCCATAATCTTGGTTAGTGTAATAAACCCCTTCTGACCATTCTTTCGGTCTTTCTTTAATCGCCTTTTTAAAAGAATACTCAAGGTCGTCCTGTTCTATATAAATTAATAGAGGGTTTAAGGGTTTTATAATCTCAGCCAATCGCATAACATAGTTCGTTACTATTTCTTTCGGTGCATTATATTTAACCATTCCAACAGTTAAAGGATTCTGTATAAAACAACACTCAAAGATATAGGTTTGATTATTATTTATGGCAGTTTCAGTAAACTCACTCCACCTGTCTGATATGAATTCAATATTTTGATCTAGTGTGATTTCGTATATATCTTTTTTAACGATTAAATTTGATAATTCTTCTGGAAACTTTATTTTCAAATCGTTTTCTATCTTTCTGTATGGTAAGAAATAATGTTCTCCTTTTTTTATGGCACGTTTGATGAATATATTTTTATATTGTTCACTTGATAACACCAGTTCATCAAATTCGTTATTGTCAAAAACTGAAACTCCATCATAATCTGCAGGGTGATCCAGATTGCCCTCTAGAAACAATTCCGTTTGAATGTTCATTTCCATTAACAGTTGTTCAACAAATTTAGCAGTTGTAGATTTGCCAAAACCAGGCAACCCTTCTATTAAGATAAGTTTAGTATTCATCGATTATTTTCCCCTCTCTTTAAAAACGCAAAAAAGCCTCTCTAGAAGCTGAAACCTAGAGAGGCTTTACATGCCTTATATGCAAAATGGTATTGTAAAAACCACATGATAGACAAATAATGTTAATTGTAACCTCATATTTTGAGTCCTACACATACGCAAATAATAGATGGTAATCATAAAAAAGATTAGTTCACCATTTATTTTGTGTTAAAAAACAAGGTTATTCCTTTTCCTTTATTAGGAAGGAAGAATTAGATCATTAATCATGTTAGTATCCAAATAGCATAAGAAAATGGGCATATTAATCCTATTCTCTAAGTTCCCTTAGATTGCTTCTAGAAAAATAAGCAACGATTTAGTTAGAACTTTAAAAAATAGATTAATTCCACATTAACTTCATACCATTCCTTTCCTAATAGTAAATTTTATTATATGTATAAATTTATATATCGTCAATCATTTTTTACACTTTATCTTTAACAATAGGTATCAAGATATCAAAATACAGAGAGATACGCAAGAGTACATTTTTTTAGTTATGGAACACGTGACCATTCAAAACTATTTTTAAAAACATACAATATAAGTAAATATAGCGAGAGGATGCGTTTCTATGAGTTTCTTTGATGAGTCCATTTGTGACTGTTGTACCTGTCCAATGCAATGTATTTTAGAGCAATTGGTGGGTGTTGATAATGTGACTATTTTAACTCAGACATTTTTTGGAGAAGTTATAATTAACCGAGTTGAAGATTTTGTCGTTTTCACAAATCAAGGTATTTTTCCTGTTTGTCAAATCACTGGAGTTGCTTTTTCTGATCCTACAGTCAAAGTAAATTTAAAACTACTATCTAATAATAATAAGGGTGTTTGCGCTTGTTGCGAAAATCCAATCACAAATTTAGCCATGCTGCTGATAGGAAAAATAGTAGATGTTGAACTTATTGGTTTTTCTTTAGGATTCATTGAAATTGAAATTATAGATGTAGGCAAAGGGATTGTTGTAGGCAGAAATCCTCTTGTTCCTAATGATATTAACATTTTTTCTTCCTGTGCAATCATAAGAATTATTCCAGTTCGTATACAACAAATGAACAATCAACCTACTAGGTTTTCAAATTTTCGAACACTAAAAAAGAATAAATCCTCACTAACTACCTAAAGATAATAGTTTATAATCAAATTGTGTCATACAAAGAAAACACAGATCATCTTTGAATAAAGATGATCCGTGTATACTAATTTTTTGAATATACAATTTTTTTAATGGTTTCTGTTGAAAGAAAATATTCATCAGCTAATTGACTAATGCTTCTTCCCTTTTTAAATTCATTTTTAAGGATCGCATTCCTTTCATCAATTGCCTTTCTTCCACCAGAAAGTGTACCCCATTTTTGATAATTTTTTTTAGATTTAGGTATATATAACATTTCCCCTTGAACATACTTTTGAAGTTCTATTAGTAGTTCTTTAGGTAATATTTCGTTTGCTTTTACACTCATTTCTGCTCGCCCCTTATTCATATTTTTCAATAAAATATAAGGTGCAAAGCCAAACATATCAGAAATGATATCTTACTATATAAGCGATATTATATATCACCCCATACAAAGTACCGCCTTCCAATACTAGGCTTTGCATGAGGCTGAATCCTGAAATCAAAGTTAATACTCATCAAATATACACACTCCTTTCTGTCTCATTAAACTGAAAATCTGTTATGATAAATATTCTATCAGATTTAAATTATGCTGACTACTATGGAATACTTCGTACTCATTTGAGTAACTTTATGATATTCTACCTTTATTTAGGTAAAATCATGTTTCGAGGATTAACAAACTTATTAAATTCATTATCAGTTAATAATCCTGACTTAGTGGCTGCTTCCTTTAAAGTGATCCCTTCTTTATGAGCAAGTTTAGCAATCTTGGCTGCATTATCATATCCTATATGCGGATTTAAAGCTGTAACTAACATAAGGGAATTTTGCAAATTGTTTTGGATTTTTTCAACATTGGGTTCTATACCTATCACACACTTTTCGTTAAAGCTGCTCATAGAGTCTGTCAACAACCTTACAGATTGAAGAAAATTATATATAATCACTGGTTTAAATACATTTAATTCAAAATTCCCTTGACTAGCTGCTATTCCAATCGTTACATCGTTTCCAATCACTTGAGCAGCAACCATTGTCAAAGCTTCACATTGTGTTGGATTTACTTTTCCTGGCATAATAGAGCTTCCGGGTTCATTTTCAGGAATGGTAATTTCTCCAATCCCACATCGAGGTCCACTTGCTAACCACCTGACATCATTTGCTATCTTCATTAAATCAGCTGCTAGTGCTTTCAAAGCTCCATGTACGTAAACAATTTGATCATGACTTGTTAGTGCATGAAACTTATTTGATGCAGAAGTAAAATCAGAATTGAGCATTTCGCTTATTTTTTTTGCAACCATATCTCCAAACTGGGGATGTGCATTTAATCCGGTTCCAACGGCTGTCCCACCTATTGCGAGTTCTTTTAAGTACTTTGTGCTTTCAATGATCATCCTTTCGTCTTTTTCTATCATGTGATGCCATCCGCTAATTTCTTGTCCCAAGCTTAATGGTGTAGCGTCTTGTAGGTGTGTACGTCCTATTTTAACTACATCTTCAAACTCATTAACTTTTTGCCTTAAAGTCTCTTTAAGTTCGGATAATGAAAGTAATAATTTATTTTCAATTTCAAGGACACTCGCGATATGAAGCGCAGTTGGAAACGTATCATTTGAGCTTTGTGATTTATTCACATCATCATTTGGATGAAGAATATCTTCTATTTCTTTTTGTTGTAATAGTTGATTGCCTCTATTGGCGATGACTTCATTTACATTCATATTTGTTTGAGTCCCACTTCCAGTTTGCCATACGACAAGAGGAAAATGATCATCCCAATTACCTGATAAGATTTCATCACATGCCTGAATTATAGCTTCTACCTTTTCATTTGATAACTTACCTAATTTATGATTAGTAATAGCTGCGCTTTTTTTTAGAATAATGAATGCCTTAATGAGTTCTAGTGGCATTAATTCAGTACCAATATTAAAGTTTTCTCTGCTTCGTTGCGTTTGAGATCCCCATAATTTATCTAAGGGTACTTTAATTTCTCCCATGGAATCTTTTTCGATTCTGTAATTCATATTCATTCACTCCAATTTGAAATTTTCAAAATACAGGTGCGTTATATTGTTCTCCTAAACAGAAGCTATTAATCAATCATGATGCAATGACAGTCCATTCAAATATGAAAAAACGCCTGATTTGAAAAATTGATAGATCAAAACAGGCGCCTCTTTTAGTTCATGGGTTTAAGGGGAAATACTAATTAGTTAATTGGTATTAATTGAATAGATGCTTTATTATTGCCAATGTTAATTTCTTTCCCCGCTGAAATATGATCCTTAATTAATAAATCACGCATTAGTAAATTTTCTTGTAACATAGATCTATACTTTCCAACAACTTCTTGCAGCTCTTCGTCTGCACAGACTTCAATATCAATATGCATGTTTATAGGTAAGTTTAATTTTTTCCGGTAATCTTGTATGGAGCGAATCAATTCTCTTGCCATACCTTCTTGTAATAAATCTTCAGTTAAAGCTACATCTAATGTAACTGTGTACTCTCCATTTGAAGCAGAAGAATACCCTTCTTTGGCTACTTTTTCAATTATCACGTCTTCTAGAGACACTTTTACTTTCTCTAAAGATGTATCCATGTCTAAGAATCCTGATTCTATCAATAAGTTGGATTCTTCTTGATTCAGTTGCTGCAGCCATTTATTGACGACATTTGATAACTTACCGAACTTAACAGCCGATTTCTTAAAATCTAATTTTAGATGTATAGAAGCAAACTTTTCTTCATCGTCAATCTCTTGAAAAGATTTTACATTTAATTCATCCATGATGATGTCCTGATACGACTGCCAATTCATGTCTCTATTGTTGCTTAAAATTGAAAGACTTGCTAAAGGCTGTTTTACTTTTAAAGACAATGTATTTCGAATACTTCTCCCTAATTCAACTACTTGCAAGACGGCTTCCATTTCTTTTTCTAACTGTTTGTTGATCACTTTTTCATCATAGTTTGGATATTCTGAAAGGTGTACACTTTTTCCAGTTAGATTGGAGTAGACGTCTTCTGCTATAAAAGGAGTTAATGGTGCCAACAATTGACTTGTTTTAGTTAAAACTTCATATAGCGTTTGATAAGCAGCAACTTTTTTGGCTGTCATTCCATTTGACCAAAAGCGGTCTCTAGATCTTCTTACGTACCAATTACTCACTTCATCTAATAATTTTGCTATTTCTCTCGCCGCATTTGTAAAGTGATAATGCTCTAGATTTTCGCCAGCTGTTTTAATTGTGCTATGCAAACGAGATAGAATCCAATCATCTAATTTATTTTTTTTCACGGTATATTCTTTATTAGAATCAAATCCATCTAACTTAGCATAAAGATCATAAAAACTATACACATTTCCTAAAGTATCCACTAACTTGGATTTGGCTTCTTGTACGACTCTTTCAGAAAAGCGTTTCGGATTCCATGGAGCACTATCCACAAGCAATGCCCATCTTAAGGAATCAGCACCGTACTTTTGTATTAAATCTACTGGGTCCAGTGCATTCCCTTTACTTTTAGACATTTTTTGTCCATTTTCATCCAATATATGACCAAGAGATAATACTCTTTTATAAGGAGCTTCCCCTGTAAATAAGGTTGATACAGCAAGCAGGCTATAAAACCATCCGCGTGTTTGATCAATTCCCTCAATAACTACATCAGCAGGGTATTGTTTTTTGAATCGTGATTTGTTTTCAAATGGATAATGAGTTTGTGCAAACGGCATAGAACCACTATCGAACCAAACATCTATAACTTCATCTGTTCTAGTCATAGTTTCACCACAATGAGTACAACGAAGCTTTACTTGATCAACATAAGGTTTATGCAAATCAACCGCTTCATTCAGTGGTGTTATAGAAAGATTTTTTAGTTCTTCTATGCTTTTAGGAGCATATTGGTGATTACATTGGTCACATTGCCAAACATTTAAAGGTGTTCCCCAATATCTTTTACGACTGATGTTCCAATCTACCATTTGCTCTAGAAATTTTCCGAACCTACCATATTTAATATGCTCAGGATGCCAAGTCACCTTCTCATTATTTTGAATGAATTGTTCTTTTAATGCTGTTGTTTTAATAAACCAGCTTTCGTTTGCGTAATACAAGAGAGGTGAATCACAACGCCAACAATGTGGGTAGTTATGTTCATATTTTTCTTTACTGAATAATAAACCTTTTTCAGCAAGGTAACGAACAATATCTACATCACAGTCTTTTATAAAACGTCCTTCAAAAATTGGAACTTCATTCGTATATTGACCTTTTTCATTCACAACGTTTACAAAAGAAAAATGATGATCTTGAACCAACTTATAATCATCTTCTCCGTATGCCGGCGCAATATGAACGATACCT
Source organism: Chengkuizengella sediminis (assembly GCF_010078385.1). Taxonomy (NCBI): domain Bacteria; kingdom Bacillati; phylum Bacillota; class Bacilli; order Caryophanales; family Paenibacillaceae; genus Chengkuizengella; species Chengkuizengella sediminis. The sequence goes on along the minus strand of NZ_SIJC01000001.1, from coordinate 33,952 downwards.
GTACCACTATCCTCAGTTACATAATCCGCTTCTACCACTTTATGTCCAACTTCTACATTAACAAAATCAAATGGGGGCATATAAGATAAGCCTTTCAAATCTGATCCCAAATGTACAGACAAGATTTCATAATCCTGCTTTAAAACTGAATCTGCTAATGATTCTGCTACTATAAATACTTCATTCTCTATTTTGGCTCGAACATACTTCATTGCTGGATGTACTGCTAATGCCACGTTAGCTGGCAAAGTCCAAGGTGTAGTAGTCCATCCAAGAAAGTACTCATTTTCACGATCTTGAATCTTGAATTTTGCTGTTGCAGTTAAATCCTTTACCATCTTATATCCTTGAGCTACTTCATGAGAACTAAGGGATGTCTGACAACTCGGACAATAAGGAGAAACTCGATGCCCTTTATTAAGCAAGCCTTTTTCATGAACCGTTCCAAGGATATTCCATACACTTTCAATGTATTCATTTTCTAATGTTACATATGGATTATCCATGTCTACCCAGTAACCCAGTTGTTCAGTAAAATCTCTCCAATGTTTTTCATATTTAAAAACACTTTCTTTGCATTTCTCTATAAAAGCTTCAACGCCATAATTTTCGATTTCATTTTTACCTGAGATACCTAATTCTTTTTCTACTCCTAATTCAACAGGCAATCCATGAGTATCCCACCCTGCTTTTCTCATGACCTGATGTCCTGTCATCGTTTTATATCTTGCAACAACGTCCTTAATTGTTCGACCTAGTGCGTGACCAACATGCGGTAATCCATTTGCAGTAGGTGGTCCTTCATAAAATACAAAGGAGGGTTTCCCTTCTCTATTGTCTATAGATTTTTTAAAAGTATTTTCTTCAGACCATTGTTTTCTGACTCGTTCTTCTCGTTGTTGAACCGTTTCTTTAACATTTTCTTGTTTCATTAGATATCGCTCCTAAAAATTTATTTAAAAAGCACACAAAAACCCGCCCCTTTATAAGGGACGGGTTTAACCGCGATACCACCCTAATTCTATTGAAAACAGTCCGTTCATCAATAGCACTTAGCAACGTACAATCATACGCGTTCCTTTTAACGGTAGACTCCCGTTCAAGCTTAATTCATTTCAGCTTGACTTCTCGGAGAGGATTTTCAATTATGCTCTGAACACTGGCTTTCACCATATACCAGCTCTCTGGGGAACAGAATCATAAAATACTTGTTCTCGTCATCAAATTTGTGCGCTTTAAATTGGAAATAATTATAACTTATACGCTGCCTCTATGTCAATCAAGTTACTTTTTCATAATCTGTAGTTGACAATATTACAGTTAATATTATATACTGTAAAAGTTCTTATTACAGTTCATGATAATTCATAATTAAAGGAGAAATAAAAATGGCACAAAATAATGAAGAATACTTAAATAAAGTTCAAGAAAACAAAAAGAATGCTGGTGAACCCATAGAGTTAACGGACCAAAATTTCTTCACTATTGCAAAAGAAAGAAGCTCAGTTCGTTTTTATGATTCTGAGTTTAAAATAGATGAAAGTGAAATTAGAGAAATTTTAGAGACGGCTATCCTGGCCCCCTCATCTAGCAATTTACAGCCATGGAGATTCCTTGTGATTCACAATCAAGAATTACAAGAAAAATTACTACCAATTGCAGCAAACCAACAACAAGTCGTTGATTCATCTGCGGTTATAGCTGTGTTAGGAGATTTAGAAGCATATAAAAATGCTGAGGAGATTTATGGTAATTTAGTGAAAATAGGAGCAATTCCAGAAGAAACTAAAGACTTCTATGTGAATCAAATTAATTCTCACTATGGAAACCTATCCCATGAAAATGCGATGCGAGTTACTATGATTGATGGTGGCTTAGTATCTATGCAACTCATGTTAGCTGCGAAAGCAAAAGGATATGATACGGTTCCAATGGGTGGTTTTGATAAGGATCAGTTTATCGAAGCATTTAATATTCCTGAGAATCTTTCTCCAGTAATGTTAATTGCCCTTGGAAAAGCTGAAAAAGCAGGTTTTGGGAAAAATCGCTTACCACTTGATGAAGTGACAACTTGGAATACATTTAAATAAGATAGTAGTTGTACTGTAGTTTCTCTGTATAAATATTAATTAACAAACAGAAAATACAGGAAACAATCTATAAATGAGAGGATAATGGTCATGATCATGATTCACGCAGTTCTTCATGTAAACTCCAAGAAAGAACAAGATTTTAAGGAGGAAATTCAATCTCTAATTAAGGACTCTAGAGCAGAAAGTGGTAACATTTCATATCAATTAATGAAAGACACAGAAAAAGAAAATGTGTATATGATGGTTGAAGAATGGAAAGATGCTGAAGCTATTCAGAGTCATAATACGAGTAAACATTTTACAGCATTTGTTGGGAAAGCGAGTGAATACTTAACAGCCCCTCTAGATGTGAAGGTTTACGATGCAAGATTAATGGAAAAATAAAGTATCATTTTTATAATCTTTACAAATTTTGTAAGTTGGTGTATACTACCTGTACAGCTAAAAGCTGGATTGTCTTTCTCTTGGGTTATGAGTCGTTGAGGTCTTCCCACCACCTTCCTCACGACTCTTTTATTTTATTTAAAAATAGATTATAACCTCTCCCCTATTTTTGCTTGATTGAAATTATTATTACAGTAACTAATTATGTATTTTGAAAAATCAATTGCTGTTTTTATTCGTTCTTCTTCAGAATGAAAAAAGATCTCTTTTTGACCTGTTCGAATGTTTACAGCTTCTTTAATCATGTTAAGCCATTTTCCTGAAAAGTACTGCATCGCATACTCTCCTGCACCAAGTTTTGATATGATATCTTGTTCTTTTAAGGTATAGTATTGTCTTAACAATCCAAGCACGGACCATTCAATTTCACAATCAATCTCTTTAGTAGACAATTTAATTAGTTCTTCAATTGAATTTTCAATCCTTTGTATTCTGGGGGTCCAATAATGATTCATATTTTTTATTACAAAAGAAATTAGTTGATCTGTTTCTGTATTAAGATTCACTGTTCTGATATCGGGTCCCATTATGTTTAATCCCTTTAGATTTTAATGTCCACCAAGTAACAGGATTAAAGTTAAAGTATGTTCCAACACTTAACTTACCTCCATTGTAATAGGCATAACTGTTATCATCCGATTCTAGTTTTCCCATATCCTCCCAAAGAATATATACTCCATCTAATTTGGGATGTTTATATTTTAAAGCAATTTTGTTGTGAATTTCAGATAGTAGTTCTAAATCAATTTTGACTAAATTTCTATTCACAACAGTTATGAAATCAATATCACTTGAATTATCAACAAAAGCGTTCAGAACTATTGATCCGTGTAAATATAATCCTTCGAGCGTATTTGGAAAATGTTTATTAAACAACGATATGTACTCGTTTAGAATCACTTGTACTATATCTGGAACTATTTTCATCTAGTTTGCTCCTATATCTTTTTTGTCACAATAGATACCACCATACTTCTATAATAGTAATCCAACAAATTCAATTAAATCACCAGCTATGTAATCATTTCTCATCATAAATCCTTCTTTTGTTTCCCAAGATATCGTAAAATTAATAGAATTAAATGCAGCTTTAATTTCCTCTTCACTTAATCCATTTGAGTAGAATACAAATTCTCTATAGTATTTTGTAAATTGTTCACTTTCATTAACCTGTGAATGTCCTTTTCCAAACCAATACCGATCTTTATCATCAATTGAGTCAATTGATTTTTTCCATATATCCGTCCAAAACGAAGGAAATTCAATTTTTCGAGTGATTTCATATGAATGATTCATTTCAAGATTAAATGTAAACTTTCGAAAATCATTTATGCTAGGATTGTCTAATCCATATGTTCCAACATGTTCAAATTCTTCTTCACTCAACTCTGATACTTGAACTTCAATTGAAATATCAGGTTCTTCTATGTAATTACATGAAACAGTAAGTACTAACATCGTAATAACATATAATAAAGATATCAAGATTTGTTTGAGTTTCATTATTTAATATCACCTTCCAGCCTCATACAATATAAGATTTATAATACCATAAAACCTAAATTGTTAATGTTGCTATTTTCCTAAAAAGCAATTGCAGTTATAAAATATGACAACGAAGAAAATACATACCTTAGTCCAAATTCCTTCTCCTTTTTAATGATATTTTCAAAGAGTTGTTTTAATCATATCATCTTTTCAAATTTTGGATGTTTAACTAAAGATAAATTGGAGATTTCTATCATTTATGTTATATATATTTTTAGTGGTCATAAAAAGAAAGGAATAAAAAGATGACAAAGAAGCTTTTAGTGATAGTACTAATTACTACTTTAGTTCTTTACGCGGCATTAATTTTGTACAATCAATTTACTGAACCATCAATGAGTAAAGTTAAAAATGGAAAACTAGCTGAATGTCCAGAGTCACCTAATTGTGTCTCTACTCAGACGGATGATCATACTAAGAAAATGGAGCCCATTCCTTACATAACGACAAATGAAGAAGCGATGGAGAAAATGATACAAGTCATAAATGAAATGTTTGGAACTAAAATCATTATTCAAGACTCTAACTATTTACATGTAACCTTTACTACAAAGATATTTCGTTTTGTAGACGATGTTGAATTCTATCTTGATGATCAACGGAAGTTAATTCATTTTAGGTCAGCTTCAAGAACTGGATATTCTGATATGGGGGTTAATCAAGAACGTATGGTTGAAATCACAGAGAGATTTTTAAAATGAGATGTAATTAAAAACACTATTCTTTCAATATTCAGAAAGGTTCTTTTAAGGATACAATAAATCTAAATTAATATTGTTATTTTCAAAAAAAAGCACCTACAAGTAGGTGCTTAAATTGTGTATGTTAAACTATTGCTAAGATTCTCATAAAAACCAGTCCATTTCTTAATTTAAAAGTTTTGTTCTTTATATTTTATAAGAGAAAGTCTTTGTAGTCCTTTAGTACTTTCAATTGCATTATCAATATGTTTAACAGATTCAATAGTATTCCCTCGTTTTCTACTTAATTCACTAAGTACAACTTCTTTCATCCATGGTTTTGAAAGCTCTTTCACCATTTCTTGAGCTTTCTCGATTTGGTTGTGTTCAATAGCTAATAAGCTCTCATAATATTTCTTAATAGATTCATGTCTGATGTTACTTAACAGGTTTTCAATTGTTAAAAAATCTCTTTTATTATAAGCATAGTATATTTTGTATAAAGAAGGCCATTTTGAATTTTTATACTTCTTTTCTATTTTTGTAATCGCTTCTTCCGCTTCAAGCTCAAGATCATTAAGTAAGGCGTGGAAAAAATAATAAATTGGGTTTTTGCTGTTTTTTAAAAACTTTTTTACTTGTTCCATATCTTTTGTTAAGTAAATAGTTATTATTGTAGGTAGAATTGAGATTGATATCATTATCAATCCTGTAATGCTTAGAATAATCCATAGTGGGATTTCGAATATTCCACCTATTAATCCCATTAGTACCCCAACTATAATAGTTATTAATAACTGTTTTATCATGGTCTACTCCTTAGAAGATGGTTCTACATATTTTATTACTTAAATATTTTTTTAGCATACTTTAATCCGTTTTTCATAGTCGGATATCTAAATGGCAAATCAAACAACGTTGTTTGTTTTAAGATACTTTTAATATGTGAAAATGTTTCAAAGCTATGTTTACCATGATAAGCACCTACTCCACTATGACCAACTCCTCCAAACGGAAGATGTGGGGTAGCAATGTGATACATAGTATCGTTAATGCAACCACCACCATATGATACATTGTTAATGATTTGATCTTGAATCTGTTTGCTTTCTGAAAATACATAGAGAGCTAACGGTTTTGGTCGATTATTTATCATATTAATTATTTCGTCCACATTGTTATATTCCATAACAGGTAGTATTGGACCAAAAATTTCATCCTGCATGATAGGATCATCCCAAGTGATTTCGTCAATTATTGTTGGTTCAATGACATGTAAATCATTGTTCACTTTTCCGCCTTGTACGATTTTCCCATCAGTTAAATAACTTGCCAAGCGATTAAAATGGCGAACATTTACTATATGAGTATAGTTTTCATTAGAGAGAGGTTGCTCAGTATAAAATTCCTTAATCGTTTCTTTCATTTTTATCATAAGTTCATCTTTTATAGAATGATGTACGAGCATATAATCTGGGGCAACACACGTTTGTCCCGCATTAAAGAACTTACCCCAAACTATTCGTTTTGCAGCTAGTTTTAAGTTAGCTGTTTCATCCACTATTACAGGGCTTTTGCCACCAAGCTCTAACGTAATAGGTGTTAAATTTTTAGATGCTGCCTCCATGACAATTTTTCCCACAGGAACGCTGCCAGTGAAGAAAATATAATCAAAGGGTTCTTTTAATAATTGTGTGCTCGTTTCCACTCCTCCTTCAACAACAGCTATATAATTTTCATCAAATGTAGAGGATATAAGTTCTTTGAGTAAGTGAGATACTGCTGGTGTTAATTCAGAAGGTTTTAATATGACAGTATTGCCAGCAGCAATAGCACCTAAAATTGGTGCAACAGCAAGTTGGAATGGATAATTCCAAGGAGCTATTGTTAGGGTAACTCCGTATGGTTCTGGGAGTCGATAACTTGAGGAACCAAAGTGAGAAATAGGGGTTTTAACTCTTTTGGGCTTCACCCAAGAATGAAGTCCTTTTGTTATATCAGATATTTCTTGTAAAACAAAACCTATTTCAGATAAATAAGTATCAGTTACTGATTTATTTAAATCTTCCTTTAATGCTGCATTAATTTTAGATTCATTTTCAATGATTGCATTTTTAAATTTATTTAAGGCATTCAATCTAAAATTAATATCTTTTGTTTCCCCTGAGAAATAAAATTGTTTTTGTTTTTTTACTAATTGGCTCATTTCCGACATTTTTCATTCTCCTTTTAAATTTATTGGTTATGAGTCATATCTTGTTGGTTAATAAAATCTTTATATGCCATGATTTTATCTTCTAACATTTTTTCGGTAGTTAACAAGTTTTTTATTTGATTTTGAATGGATACCTGATGATTTTCTAATAACTCTAAACGTGCTTGGGTAGTTTGTTCCCCTTCTTTAAATAACCTAGCATATGCTCTTATTTGTGCAATAGGCATCTGTGTTTCTTTTAACTTCATAACAAATTTCAACCAATTAAGGTGAGATTCAGTATATACCCTTTCTTTGTTCTCATTCCGATTTGGAATGATTATATTTTCTTTTTCATAATACCTTAATGTATGTGTACTAACACCTAATAATTTAGCTACCTCGCTTATGGTGTACATAAAACCCTCCATAACATTGTATAATATTAAAGTTACATCATCTTACTATTTTCTATAATAATATTATAAATAACATTTGACTTAGAGTAAACTCTAACAATTATAATTAAATATATAGTTAATTATGAATTTATATAGGAGGAGTTTTTATGAAGTATACTGTAATTACAGGGGCTAGTTCAGGTATCGGTTATGAAACTGCACTCGCTTTTGCGTCTAGAGAAAAAAACTTAATTATTGTAGCTCGCAGAAAAGAAAAATTAGAGGATTTAAAATCTGAGATCATGCAAATGAATCCAAACATTGATGTAATCATTCGAACAACAGACTTATCTGTGACAGAAAATGTTTACAGATTATATGAAAGTCTTCAAGAATTCCAAATCGAAACTTGGATCAATAATGCAGGATTTGGTAACTTTGCTTCAATTGCTGATCAACATTTAGATAAAATAGAAGAAATGTTACATTTGAATATTGAGGCGTTGACATTACTTTCTTCTCTTTACGTACGTGATTATTTAAATGTTGAAGGATCACAGTTAATAAATGTTTCATCTGGTGGAGGATATACTCTTGTTGCAGATGCTATAACTTATTGTGCTACTAAATTTTATGTAAGTTCATTTACCGAAGGACTTGCACATGAACTGAATGAACAAGGTGCAAAAATGAAGGCAAAAGTGTTGGCTCCAGCTGCTACAGAAACAGAATTTGCAAAACGTTCAATGGATGTTGAAGATTTTGATTATAACGGTGCAATACCTAAATTTCATACGGCAAAAGAAATGGCAGGATTTATGCTTGATCTTTATGATAGTAATCAAGTTGTTGGTATTGTGGATGGGATCACTTATGAGTTTGAACTAAAAGATCCTATCTTTAATTATGCTGCGAGATTTAAAAGATAACATCAATAAGAAGTGAGAAAACAGGATCTTTGAGAAAAACAAGATCCTGTTTTTTTGAATGCATACTTTGGCATAATTTTAAAAGTAAAGATATCACCGAAATATAAAAAAAGGACTAATTTCCCTCTTACAGAAATTAGTCCTTTGTGTTTTGTTTAAGTTGTTTAATTCATTATTTAATCTTCAAATATCCATTTTTCCCCAAATGGGAATGTTTGATCATGTATATCATTTACTTGATTAATCCCTCTGTACCAAGCTATCAATTGATTTCCTGACTTCTCATATTTAATTTTATAAATAATATTATCTCTATCACTTTCATCTTCAAATGGAGAACTTTTTGGATTAGCTTCACTTACCTTTATTACCTTTCCTCCGATTGATGTGATGACACGATCGATTTCATCTAAATGTTTCCCTTTCAACTTTTGAAAACCCATGACAATAGATACTGATATGACAATTACGATAATTGTAAAAATAATTACTAAGAATGTTGTTTTTTTGTTCATCATTTTCCACCTTAATTAAGTATAGATATAGATAAGTATCCATAAATTATATCACTTAATTTAATTTAGGTGGAAAATAAATTGATAGATTTCATCTTCCATTCAGATGTTGTATACAATTGTATAATGGACATTCCCAAGATTCCTTTTTATAATTAAGAATTGTAATTGAAGTATTATCAATATAAGTTTTGCTAAATCTATGGGGAAGTATTTTTTGCAATGTTATCCCTATAAGAGCTCCGTGACTAATGACAAGAATTCTTTTACCACCATAAGATTCTAAAATTTCTTTTAGAACTGATTCTCCTCTAATGGCTACATCTTGTGAGTTCTCCATTTCTATATCAGCTTCACGCCAATTTAATCCCCATTTTAAAACTCTTTCATCTTCTGTTAACCCTTCGATTTTTCCACAGTTGATCTCTATTAATCTATTATCATATTTGAGATTAGAAATATTCAACGTCTTCCCAATAATTTGAGCTGTTTCTCTAGCTCTGGAAAGTTTACTTGATATCATTAAATCCCAATGTTCCCCAAATAATCTAGTTGCAACACATTGGGCTTGTCTTCTTCCCATTTCGTTAAGCGGGATATCAGATTGTCCTTGTGCTCTACCTTCTATGTTCCAGTCCGTGATCCCATGCCTTATCATTCCAATAGTAGTCAAATTTCCACCTCATCTTTTGCCAAAACAAATCCCACGCCCAGTAAAACTACTGAAAAATCTTTCTTCGGTCACGACACTGTCACCTTCACCCCACTTTGAAGGATCACGGAAAGAAATCGTCGTCCCTTGATTATTGTGGAAGCCGCATACAACTACAAGATGTCCACCTTTTCTACCATCCTTAGGAAATGTCTCTGTTATGGAGACTATAATAGGCCCTGTCTTTTGAAGAACATCCTGAAGATGCTCACCATTTTTTATATCAATAGGTGTGCCTTTTAATCCATACTCTGCTCCAAGTTCAGCAAGTCCTTTATGAATCCATCCTTTAGAACAATAGGCATTTTGTTCTAACCCTTTTATAAGTAATTCATATTGAGAAGGAACTTTTTCACTAAAATGGGAAATCATCATACGAAGACATGCGAGTCCACAACATCGTTTTCCCCAATAATCTGAACCCTTACCTTCACAAAGAGTATTATCTGGCCATTCATCTGCTTCGAAATGTTGAGAATACCGAGTTACATTAAAACAATAGTTCATTCCATTGTCTGAGTTCATTGCATTTTTAAAACTCTTTTCTGAATTCATAATTTGATTCTTCTCCTTACACGTTAATTTGAAGGTCATCACCACAGTTTATAAATTCCTGTTTTTATACTTAACCCCCAACCAAACATGCACTCATGATTGATGATTTCTGCACGAATTGTATTAACCCCTTTACGCCATCGAATTGGGATGGCAACATGGTCAGATCGAATTCTCCCATCACTCTCAGGTGGATTCCATAAACATTCCCCTTGATATACCTCTACATTGTTAATCCATAAACGGATCTTATCACTATAACCTAATAGTAAATTTGTATCTACATTCTCTGACAAGGAAAAGATGCATTGCAATTGCACAGCCGTATCTTTTTCAGTTAAGGTATATAATCTATTTAAATTTAATATTCCATTTTCTTCAACAGTAGCTTTTATCCAATCTTTATGAATAAGAGGCGGATCTTGATATAAATAAGGCTTTGATATCATCCATTCCGTAATAAAGGTATCATATGCTAGTTTTTGAAAATCAGATTGCAATCTATTTTTTATAGATATAGGGTCAATTTTTTTCACGGAAAAGTTACTTATATAACAAGGTAAATTTCCCCAAATTCCAATTTTACCAACAGAGCTACCGAGCTGAAGATTGCGAATTACAAGCTGTGGAGAAGTTGAATCTCCTACGTAAACGGAAGCACTATTTAATTGAACCTCCAAACTAAGTTTAATCCACTTCCCTATCGGTACCAATGCAGGTGCTTGATAAGAAGAGCCATGATATATTTGCCATGTACTCGATCCTTTCATAATTGGATCATATTGAATTTCACCCATAGTTGTATTATTTCCAGGCGTGATATAAACCAATTCATAGTTTTTTGAATCACGTGCGCCAAATACAAGTCCTGCAAATCCAATTGATTCTGGAAATGCAACTTCCGCCTCTAAACGATAACAGTTCATATTAATATCATCACTAAGTAAGACAGGATTTGTGTGCAATTCTTCAAAATATAAAGCTTCTCTTCCGCAGAAAACTTTAGGTTTAGCACCAGACTCTCCAAGATTAAAATGTTCTATGTTGTCTATTAATTCCCATTTTAATGTAGACATAACAAACACCTCTCTACTAAGAATTAGAACATACTTTGAAATGATGTTAGTAAGCAATTAATGTATAGGAAATAAGATCAGTTCAACCTCGATAGTTGCCCCTCCTATTTGCTTAATAAAAAAGGATACTAAGATGAATTGAATAAAATATAAAACACTATAGGTATACTAAGGAGTTTATTTAATGATAGAGAAATCATATAGAAAATATATATTTGAAGGAACTAAGAGAAATGAAACTAGTTGGTTTTCGATAAACAAGTTGTTAATCCAACTCTTCAAGTTGAAACATTTATTGCAGAAGATAGTAGTGAGAAGAAAGATAATACTAGATTAACTGACAGATTACATTTAGAAATATTTATTGGCAAGATACAGAGAATATAAATGTAAAGTTGAGTGATACTATAATGTTATCATATCCACTTGTATAAAGCATCTATATTTTTGTAAATCCTACTTTCCTCCCATTAGTTAAGATAAATATGTTATGATAATATTTTCTAAAAAAATGAGGTGAAATAATGGATTGTAGAATTGGTTGTGCAGCATGTTGTATCGTCATCTCCATCTCCTCTCCTATTCCAGGTATGCCTGAAGGAAAACCAGCTGGTATGCGTTGTGTTCAACTATCGCATGATAATAAATGTAAACTATTTGGAAAAGCAGAACGACCTGAAGTATGTAAATCACTTAAAGCATCAAAAGAAATTTGTGGTGAAAGTAACGAGGTTGCGTTTAAAAACTTAGCTATCTTAGAAAATGACACTAGCCCTTAATCAGACTCTGTCTGATTGCAACAACAGTTCTGTAGCTCCAATTATATCATGTTTTTGATAAGACTAATATTCCCTATGATGAAATATTAGTCTTAATATGTCAAACAGCAAATAGTAAGGATTCGGGTTAATTCTTGTAATTTTACAAGTAGAAATTATACCTCCAACATCTGGAGGATCAGCTGTCGATTTAAATATGTGATTCTCCTATAGTTATCCTATTTATTTCACAGTTTTGTTTTCTTTTCTCCATTTCCTTTCATAAAATGCCCACATAATTAAACCATATAATAATCCGATCATTAAACCGTTTAGTAGAACTGCAATCACACCGGCAATCATATTTTGTAATGTGAAAATATTTGAAAAACCTACATCTCTACTCATATTAAAAACTACGATAAGAATTCCTACAGGAAATCCATACGTTAATATACCTTGTTTCCAAATATATTTTATTTTCCCTTTTTTTCTGATTGTTCCCCAGTCGTTACGTTTAGTTTCCTTCATCTTTTTACACCCTCCAAAACAATTTATCATCTAGGTTGCAAATATTTTATCATGCATTATTCAATGTATTTATTTTAATTTCAGTTTTGCTAATGCATCAGCAAGAGCTGTATTTATAGGTTCTTCATCTTTTTTACCTTGTTTTTTCATATATTGAGATACATCTCGTTTGGATGCTTTGCCTTGTTGTTCTTTTTCCTTTCGTTTCTGGAAGGAAGATAATTTTTCTCTGTAACTACAACTACAAACAAAAATTTGACCTTCTCCTTCACCTCTTAATTCCATTTTTTTCTTACATTGAGGACAACGTGCATTTGTAGTTCTAGCTACATTTTTACGGTGTCCACAATCACGATCCTGACAGACAAGCATTTTTCCTTTTTTTCCGTTCACAGCAAGCATTGGTTTTCCGCAATCTGGACATCGAGTCGTAGTCATATTATCATGTTTAAACTTTTGTTCACTTTGTTTTATCTCTAAAACGACTTTCTTAGCATAACCTCTCATATCCTGTACAAATGTTGTCTTTGCTAATTTCCCATTGGAAATGGCCATTAGTTTCTGCTCCCATTGTGCAGTTAACGCAGGTGATTTGAGCTCATCAGGAACTAAGTCTAATAATTGCTTTCCTTTAGATGTGATATGTAGATACTTCCCTCTTTTTTCAATCAAGAATGTACCTATTATCTTTTCAATAATATCTGCTCTCGTGGCAACCGTTCCAAGCCCACCTGTTTCTCCTAATGTACGAGCTAAGGAAGATTTCCCCTCTTCTATATTCATGAATTTTTGGGGGTTTTCCATGGCAGAAAGTAATGTACCCTCAGTGAAATACTCTGGAGGTTTCGTTTCTCCATGTGTTTTTTTCAACTGATGTACGTCTAGCTTCTCCCCTTTTTGAAACGCTGGCAAAGTCTGATCTTTTTCCTGCTCGTATTTTCCATCAGCATCTAATTCATCAACATAAGACTTCCCATATACTTCTTTCCATCCTGAAGAAAGGACTCTCTTCCCTCTTGCAGTAAATATCGCTTCACCTATTGTGGCACTTACTACAGTTTGTTCAAACTCCATAGGCGGACTTAAAATCGCAAGAAATCTTTTAACAACTAAATCATATATTTTCAGCTCTTTATCGTTTAAATCTCTTAAGTTTACTTTTTCCTCCGTTGGAATGATCGCATGATGATCAGAAACTTTACTATTGTCAACAAACGATTTGTTTGGCTTAATATTAGTTTTTAATAACTTAGAAGTCACTTCTCTATAAGGAGTTATGGAACAAGCACGAATACGATCTTTTAATGTATCAACGATGTCCGATGATATATATCTGGAATCGGTTCTTGGATAGGTTAAATATTTGTGCGTCTCATATAAACGCTGCATAATGGACAATGTCTCTTTTGCAGAGTAACCAAACATGCGGTTTGCGTCTCTTTGTAATTCTGTTAAATCGTATAATGCAGGAGCATAACTTTTCTTAGGTGTCTTTTTTACATCCTGTACGATTAACGATTGGTTACCTAATGTAGACAACAAACGATCTATATAAGTTTCATCAAAGTTTCGAGTTTCTTTTGTTTTTCCCTCTTGCCAAGTAAATTTCACTGCAGATTTAACTAATGCTGACAATCCATAAAATGATTTAGGACGAAAAGATCTAATCTCTTCTTCACGTTTTGCAATTATAGCTAATGTTGGGGTTTGCACTCTTCCACAAGATAATTGAGCATTAAATTTACAGGTTAAAGCACGGGTACCATTGATACCCACAACCCAATCTGCTTCAGAACGAGCAGCTGCAGAAGCATATAAATTTTCATATTGTTTTCCTGGTTTCAGATTGCGAAAACCATCTTTAATTGCTTTATCTGTAACGGAAGAAATCCAGAGTCTGTGTACTGGTTTTTTAATATGAGCTTTCTCGATGATCCATCTAGCAACCAATTCTCCTTCTCTTCCAGCATCCGTTGCGATAACGATGTCTTTTACATCTTTTCTACTCATTTGTTGTTTTACAGATTGAAACTGCTTCGACGTTTTTCTAATGACGACTAGCTTTAGTTTTTCTGGGAGCATGGGTAAGTCATCCATCCGCCATGTTTTATATTTATCTTCATAAGTTTCCGGATCGGCTAAAGTAACTAAGTGACCTAATGCCCATGTCACTATATAATTTGATCCTTCAATAAATCCATTTCCTTTTTTATGACAATTTAACACTCTTGCTATATCTCTTCCTACAGAAGGTTTTTCTGCAAGTACTAAAGTTTTCATTGAACATCTCTCCACAACTTTTGTATATAAAAACAATAAACTTACTATACCATATTCTTGTTTATGTTTTGAAATCGTATTGAAATTAAAGTAATTGACATAAAATGGTATGATTGTATATACTAGTTCAACATACTATCAATGAGCAGAAAATAAAGATAAAAAAAAGTCTGAGTTATGTGTAAATTGTAAATCTGATGATCATCAAATTGTGGATGATACTTAGGGAAGTATCTTTGGAGGATTCTGAACTTGTAATAAATAAGGGAGACAAAATATGTTAACCAATCAAAGTATTGATATACATTTATTAGAAACTACTCATGCTGAGGATTTATTAAAACTCGAATTAAACAACAAATCGTTTTTTCAACTTTATACTCCTTTAAGAAATGAGAAGTTTTACACTTTAGAGGGGCAATGGGAAAGAATTAAGAAAAGTATTTTATATGCAAAAGAGGATGCAGGATATTCATTCGGAATCTTTCTTAGAGACAGTAAAAAATTAATTGGGAATATCACATTATCAGAAGTAGTCAGAAGTGATTTACAAAGTTGCTGGTTAGGTTATTATTTAGACAAACAACAAAATGGAAACGGTTATATGACTGAAGCAGTGAAATTGGCTGTTAACTATGCTTTTAAAGAACTGAATCTACATAGAATAGAAGCGGGGGTTATGCCCCATAACAAGGGGTCAATCAAAGTATTAGAAAAAGCAGGCTTCCATAAAGAAGGTATTGCAAAAGAAAATGTAAGAATTAATGGTAAGTGGGAGGATCATCAGACACTTGCAATAATTAATAGTGAATATGACATAAACCCATGAACACTTTTTGAAAAGTAGTATTTGGGTGTTTTTGCACATCCCCCCGAAAAGGTATATTAACGAAATAGCAATCCCCCCCAGTATAGCGATTACCTCTACTCTCTTTTTAATCCATATTTTTTTACCTCACGATATAGAATTGATTTTCCAACCCCTGTACTTTCTTCTATTTCCTTAATCGTCTTTTCACCTTTCTTCCATAATTGTATAGCTAAATCTACCTTCGCTTTCGACTTCGCCTTGCGACCTAGCTTAATACCTTTACGTTTCGCGTTCTCTAGCCCTGCATTTCGTTTTTCTGTGAGTAATGCTCTTTCGTTTTCAGCGAGTGCTGATAGGATAGTTAAAAATAGCTTCCCGTTTCTGTGTGTCGCTTCAATACCTAGTTCGATTATATATAAGTGAATGTTTCTTGTTTGTAGATCTTCCACTAGTTGTAATAGTTGCTGTGTATTCCGTCCTAAACGATCAACTCTGGTTACCACAATTGTGTCATCACTTTGAGTTTGTTTTAGTAATTTTTCTAATTCTGGACGTTTGAAGGTTGCCCCAGTCATTTTCTCTTGAATAATGAGATCACACCTTCTAGCCTTTAATTGATCTATTTGTGTTTCTAGGTTTTGGTCTCTACTTGAAACACGTGAATATCCATAAACCAGGTGCAAAGTAAAGTTTAATTTATAGAGCAGCTGGATTTCATCTTATCAAATTTAATCCATAGTACATACTGCTTTTCCAAGGGAAAAGCTTCGGTTGATTGTTGATAAAAAGCGCAATTTAGAATCTATGTAACACTGGGGTAAGCGTGATTGAATACAGGAAGCAATATTAAAAACAACAAGACCTACAGTTTTGAACTGTAGGTCTTAGATGTTTATTCTAGGGGCATATCATCCAATTATTTCTTCTTTGAACTAGAGGGCTCAGCGACAGCTATTCCTTGGACGCCATTTCCACCAGAAGGAACCGTTGCGATTAACGTATTATCAGACGTTTGAAAGACTTCTACGGAATCATTTCCTTGATTGGAGTTATATACACGAGTCCCGTCCGAATTAATTGTAATTTGTTGAGGGCTAGCACTAATTTGTACTTGTTTAATGACGGTGTTACTTGCTACTTCAATGACATTCCAAGTGCCAATGGCTACAAAAGTTGTACTCCCAACAGCATATAAAAATTCAGAGGATGGGGAGGCGACAATATCTCTGACAAAATTTAATCGCTCAATCGAGAACGTCGATACGATCGTATTGTCAGAAGTTCTAACGGCTGTAATAAATTGAGTGTTCCCTACCACATAAACGAATTGTCCATCAGGAGTAATAATGACGTTTTGAGCATTTTGCTGTACGGTTACGGTATCCACAACGGTTTGGTCCGATACTCTGATTACAGATAATATTCGATTGTTACTGATAACATAAACAAACTCACTGTTTGGGTCACCAGCAGCTACGGCAAAGGGATTTCCGGATACAGGGATCGTTTGAACGACCGTGTTCGTCGATGTTTGGATAGCCGAGACGGTACTGCCAATAGTATTCGTCACGTAAACAAACTGTCCATCTGCCGTGATATCGATATTGTTAAAAAAGTTGAATATATTCCCTTGACCTACTGGAATATTGACAATGACCGTGTTATCCGAGACACGTATGACAGAAACAATAGATGCACTGATACAGTACACATAAACAAATTGTCCATCAGGAGTAATGACAAGGTTTTGTGACCCACCCTGTACTCCGACTGTATCGATCACAGTATTATCAGACACACGTACGACCGAAACCGAAGCACTATTGGTATTCACGATATAAGCAAATTGTCCATCAGGAGTAATTGCTACTCTAAAGGGTTGGGTTTGCGTAGGTTCTGTCGTAATCGGTGTATTCGTTTCCCCATCGATCGCTGTAAAGTTATTTGAAAACTGATTCGTCACGTAAATGGTTTCCATTATCGCAGGGCAACTGATCGTAGTCGATTCAGTAGCGGAAACGGGAATATTGTTGACCGTGGTAGAAGCCGTGATAGTGGCCGTTGTGCTCTCTGTATCTGGTGAGATTGTGACGGTGGAAGAATAATCTCCATTTTCATCCGTTGTTGCTGGATTAGGACTAAAACTTACGCTATCAGGTTCTGAACTACTAAAGGACACTTCTGCTCCCTCAACTGGTGATCCGTTCTCGGTAACGGTCCCTGTGATCGTCCCTTGACATTCGATCTCTTCAGGTACGTTTAAGGTAATGCTAGGGGTAAGGCAACTGATCGTAGTCGACTGCGTATCTGAAACGGGTATATCATTGACGGTAGTAGAAGCGGTGATCGTAGCTGGTGTACTTTCTGTCCCTGGTGTGATGGACGCGGTAGCGGTATACTCTCCATTTTCATCTGTTGTAGCGGGATTGGGATCAAAGCTAATAACCGTTGTGTCCGAACTACTAAAGAACACTTCTGCTCCTTCAACAGGTGATCCGTTCAGGGTAACGGTTCCAGAGATGGTTCCTTCGCATTCAATCTCCTCAGGCACGTTTAACGTAATACTAGGAGTAGGGCAGCTGATCGTAGTCGACTGCATATCGGAAACCGGTATATTATTGACGGTGGTGGAAGCTGTGATCGTAGCCGTTGTACTTTGCGTTCCGGTTTTGATGGACACGGTAGCGGTATACTCTCCATTTTCATCTGTTGTAGCGGGATTGGGATCAAAGCTAATAACCGTTGTGTCCGAACTACTAAAGAACACTTCTGCTCCTTCAACAGGTGATCCGTTCAGGGTAACGGTTCCAGAGATGGTTCCTTCGCATTCAATCTCCTCAGGCACGTTTAACGTAATACTAGGAGTAGGGCAGCTGATCGTAGTCGACTGCATATCGGAAACCGGTATATCGTTGACGGTAGTAGAGGCCGTGATGGTAGCCGCTGTGCTTTCTGTTCCTGGAGTGATGGAAACGGTAGCGGTATACTCTCCATTTTCATCTGTTGTAGCGGGATTGGGATCAAAGCTTATAACCGTTGTGTCCGAACTACTAAAGAATACTTCTGCTCCTTCAACAGGTGATCCGTTAAGAGAAACGGTACCGGAGATGGTTCCTTCACATTCAATCTCCTCAGGCACGTTTAACGTAATACTAGGAGTAGGGCAGCTGATCGTAGTCGACTGCATATCGGAAACCGGTATATCGTTGACGGTAGTAGAGGCCGTGATGGTAGCCGCTGTGCTTTCTGTTCCTGGAGTGATGGAAACGGTAGCGGTATACTCTCCATTTTCATCTGTCGTTGCAGGATTGGGATCAAAGCTTATAACCGTTGTGTCCGAACTACTAAAGAACACTTCTGCTCCTTCAACAGGTGATCCGTTAAGAGAAACGGTACCGGAGATGGTTCCTTCGCATTCAATCCCAGGAGGGACACATAACGTAATGACAAGTAAATCTGATTGGTTTTGTGACATAAAATGCAAATCTCCTTTTTAATTGTTTTTGTAATCATAGAATATAAACTAATGTATTGTATGCGTAATTTTGATGAGGGTGTAATAATGATATTTTGTGCATTTGGTAACAGTTGCCCAGTTATGATCGTATCGGCAACAATATACCCGTTTACGATACCGATAAAGGACCTACAGTTTGAACTGTAGGTCTTGATATTTTTTAGTAGCACTGTAGAGGTTGGAATAGGGACTAATTAGGGTGTAACCGCTATTCCTTGCCCTCCATTTCCTCCAGCAGCCACTTTTGCGATTAGAGTATTATCAGATGTTTGAATGACTCTACTGAATCAGGATCTGAATTCGATACATATACACGTGTACCGCTCGAGTTAACGGTTACTTGCTGAGGGGAATTTTCTACTTCAACTTGTGCAATGAGTGAATTACTTGCTACTTCGATGACATTCAACGTGCCAAATGGTTCAAGAGATTGATTTGCTGTTACATAGACAAATTCAGAGGATAAGGAAGCGACAAGATCGGTTGAAAAGTTAGCGTTGAACTGTAGGTTTTGAATCTTTGTAGGAAATTACAGAAATGTGGGAATAAGGAATTAAGGAGTAACCGCTATACCTTGCCCACCGTTCCCGCCAGAAGGGACTGTAGTGAGTAGTGTATTATCAGACGTTTGAATAACATTTACAGAATCAGGGGCGCTATTTGACACGTATACCCGTGACCCGTCCGTATTAACTGTCAGTTGTTGAGGATCATTTCCAATTTGTACTTGAGTAACGACTGTATTCGTTGCTACATCAATGACATTAAAAGTTCCAAATCTCAAAAAGACTTGGTTGGCAATTGCATAAACAAATTCAGAGGATGGGGAAGCGATCACATCTGTTACAAAGTTTGCTCTGCTTAACCCTACGCTACCAACGACCGAATTGTCAGAAGTTCTAACGGCTGCAATAAATTGACTGTTCCCTACCACATAAACAAATTCACCATCTGGTGTAATAATGATATTTTGTGGATTTGGTGACAGTTGCCCAATTATGATCGTATCGACAACCGTTTGATCCAAGGTTCTAATCACTGACACGATTTGGTTATTGCTGATCACATAAACAAATTCGCTGTTTGGTTCACCAGCAGCTATTCCAAGTGGAAGGCCAGTAACAGGGATCGTTTGAACGACCGTGTTCGTCGATGTTTGGATAGCCGAGACGGTACCGCTAGTAGTATTCGTCACGTAAACAAACTGTCCATCTGCCGTGATATCGATATTGTTAAACGTATTCCCTCGGTTTCCTTGTTCTACAGGAATAGTGGCAATGACCGTGTTATCTGATACACGTATGACGGACACAGCAGGTGCATCGATACAGTACACATAAACAAATTGTCCATCAGGGGTAATGACAAGGTTTTGTGATCCTCCCTGTACAGCGACAGTGTCGATCACGGTATTATCAGACACGCGTACAACGGTAACAGAGGCACTGTTCAGATTGGCTATATAGGCAAACTGCCCATTAGGGGTAACGGCAACTCTAAAGGGTTGGGTTTGCGTAGGTTCTGTTGTGATCGGTGTGTTGGTTGCCCCGTCGATCGCTGTAAAGTTATTTGAAAACTGATTCGTCACGTAAATGGTTTCCATTATCGCAGGGCAACTGATCGTAGTCGATTCAGTAGCGGAAACGGGAATATTGTTGACCGTGGTAGAAGCCGTGATAGTGGCCGTCGTGCTCTCTGTATCTGGTGAGATAGTGACGGTGGAAGAATACTCTCCATTTTCATCCGTTGTTGCTGGATTAGGACTAAAACTTACGCTATCAGGTTCTGAACTACTAAAGAACACTTCTGCTCCCTCAACAGGTGATCCGTTCTCGGTAACGGTTCCAGAGATGGTTCCATCGCATTCAATCTCCTCCGGAACGATTAAGGTAATGCTAGGAGTGGGACAACTGATCGTAGTTGATTCAGTAGCGGAAACGGGAATATTGTTGACCGTGGTAAAAGCCGTGATAGTGGCCGTCGTGCTCTCTGTATCTGGTGAGATAGTGACGGTGGAAGAATACTCTCCATTTTCATCCGTTGTTGCTGGATTAGGACTAAAACTTACGCTATCAGGTTCTGAACTACTAAAGAACACTTCTGCTCCCTCAACTGGTGATCCGTTCTCGGTAACGGTCCCTGTGATCGTCCCTTGACATTCGATCTCTTCAGGTACGTTTAAGGTAATGCTAGGAGTAGGGCAACTGATCGTAGTCGACTCTGTGTCGGAAACCGGTATATTATTGACGGTGGTGGAAGCTGTGATCGTAGCCGTTGTACTTTCTGTTCCTGGAGTGATGGACACGGTAGCGGAATATTCCCCATTTTCATCTGTCGTTGCAGGATTGGGATCAAAGCTTATAACCGTTGTGTCCGAACTACTAAAGAACACTTCTGCTCCTTCAACAGGTGATCCGTTCAGGGTAACGGTTCCAGAGATGGTTCCTTCGCATTCAATCTCCTCAGGCACGTTTAACGTAATACTAGGAGTAGAGCAGCTGATCGTAGTCAACTCTGTGTCGGAAACCGGTATATCGTTGACGGTAGTAGAGGCCGTGATGGTAGCCGTTGTGCTTTCTGTTCCTGGAGTGATGGAAACGGTAGCGGTATACTCTCCATTTTCATCTGTCGTTGCAGGATTGGGATCAAAGCTTATAACCGTTGTGTCCGAACTACTAAAGAACACTTCTGCTCCTTCAACGGGTGATCCATTAATGGAAACCGTTCCTGTTATGGTACCTTCACATTCAATTTCCTCAGGCACGTTTAAGGTAATGCTCGGGGTACTTGAAGGACAACTTATTGTGGTAGATTGAGAATCGGAAACGGGAATATTGTTGACAGTAGTCGAAGCTGTGATCATGGCATCTGTACTTTCAGTATCTGGTGAGATCGTAACGGTTGAGGAATAGTTGCCATTCTCGGTCGTTGCAGGATTCGGGTTAAAACTAATAACCGTTGTGTCCGAACTACTAAAGAACACTTCTGCTCCTTCAACGGGTGATCCATTAACGGAAACCGTTCCAACAATGGTACCTTCACACTCAATCTCATCGGGTACAATTAACGTAATGCTAGGAGTGGGACAACTAATAACGGTAAACTGAGTATCGGATCCAGGAATATTATTTACTTCAGTTGAGGCGATGATCGTGGCGACGGTACTATCCGTACCGGGTGCGATCATTACGGTAGCGGTATACTCTCCATTTTCATCCGTTGTTGCAGAGTTGGGATCAAAACTGACAGAATTCGGCGCTGAACTACTGAAGCAAACTTGTGCTCCTTCCACTGGTACTCCGTTCAAAGTAACGGTACCGGAGATGGTTCCTTCGCATTCAATCCCAGGAGGGACACATAACGTAATGACAAGTAAATCTGATTGGTTTTGTGACATAAAATGCAAATCTCCTTTTTAATTGTTTTTGTAATCATAGAATATAAACTAATGTATTGTATGCGTGATTTTGATGAGGGTGTAATAATGATATTTTGTGCATTTGGTAACAGTTGCCCAGTTATGATCGTATCGGCAACAATATACCCGTTTACGATACCGATAAAGGACCTACAGTTTGAACTGTAGGTCTTGATTTTTTTTAGTAGCACTGTAGAGAGGTTGGAATAGGGACTAATTAGGGTGTAACCGCTATTCCTTGCCCTCCATTTCCTCCAGCAGCCACTTTTGCGATTAGAGTATTATCAGATGTTTGAATGACATCTACTGAATCAGGATCTGAATTCGATACATATACACGTGTACCGCTCGAGTTAACGGTTACTTGCTGAGGGGAATTTTCTACTTCAACTTGTGCAATGAGTGAATTACTTGCTACTTCGATGACATTCAACGTGCCAAATGGTTCAAGAGATTGATTTGCTGTTACATAGACAAATTCAGAGGATAAGGAAGCGACAAGATCGGTTGAAAAGTTAGCGTTAGGTAATTCGATTGAAGAAACAAATGTGTTATCTGAAGTTCTAACGACATCTACAAATTGAGCGTTTCCAATGACATAAAGAAATTTGCCATCTGGAGTAATAATTAAGTTTAGAAGGCTAGGTGTCTCGACTTCCAAATCGATCGTGTCTACAATTGATTGAGTCGATGTGCTGATGACTGAAATAATTCGGTCATCACTCAAAACATAGACAAATTCGCTGTTTGGTTCACCAGCAGCTACTGCAACCGGAAACTCTGGTGCGATGATCGTTTGGACAGAATTATCCGACGTTTTGATGACGGAGACCGTACTGGCATTGGTATTTGTCACGTAAACAAATCGACCATCTGTAGTAATATCAATATTGTTAAATGTGTTTTGCCTGCTCCCTTCTTCTACTGGAATATTTTCAATTAGTTTGTTATCAGCTACACGTATGACAGACACAGAAGGTGCATCGATATTGTATACATAGACAAACTGTCCATCGGGACTAATGACAAGGTTTTGAGATCCCCCTTGAACATTCACTTTATCAATAACGGTGTTATCTGACACACGTACAACGGTGACAGAGGCACTGTTGAGATTAGTTATATAGGCATACTGACCATCAGGGGTAACGGCAACTCTGAAGGGCTTGCTTTGAGTATCTTCTGTCGTGATACGTGTATTGGTTTCACCATCGATTGCTGAAAAATTATCTGTAAACTGATTCGTAATATAAATAGTCTCCATTATAGCAGGGCAACTACCTACCGTAAAATCAGTAGCGGATATGAGAATATTATCGACTTCCGTAGAGGCAATGACCAAGATAGCTGTACTTGGAGTATCTGGTGCAATCGTCATACTAGACGTATAGTCCCCATTCTCATCCGTTATCGCTGGGTTTGGATCAAAACTAACGTCACTAGGTTCTGAGCTGGTGAGAGTTACTTCGGCCCCTTCTACTGGAAATCCATTATTAGTAACAGTACCAGTAAGCGTTCCTTGACAAGTAACCTGCTGAGGTAAGTTAAGTGTGATACTAGGGAAACAATCTGAATGAGATTTTGACATGAATTTAAATCTCCTTTTAAGTTTTTTTGGTGAAAAAGGTAAGCCAAGTAATCAAACTAAGATATTATATGCGCTTCTTTGAAAATGGTTTTACTGTTTTGGGGATTTTGTGGTTTGTAAGTCATCAAACTCTAATGTCACCAAACATCAAGATCAAGAAAGGTGTTCTCTCGACAGAATAAAATAAAGAAGACCTTTTCTGTGTATAGTTACAAGAATAGATCTTCCTTTTTATATCGACTCATAACTGTGATTAATAATTGATACAAAGCGATTAATAACTAGGCTCTTAACATTAACACATTATTAATGATTCATATATGGTACAGAACTTAGTTTACAATATAATTACAAACTAGTTGCTTATTAAATAGTAGTTCTTTTTAATGGTCGTTTATAGGACTATTCTGATTTTTTCTTAAAATCAAAAATCTATAAAATGTGAACTTTTGTTCTGATTATGCACTTACCTCAGGACATTGGATGAGGAGAAGATAAAGCACATACATTTAACATTCGATCAAAGATATTGTTCGGATTAAAACGTCGATTAAAACGGAAGCAAAACTCATCAAAATATTCATCGAAATGTCCCAAAGTACTCAAAACTCCTTCTAAATTGTATTTGAATTTGAGCAGATATTATAAACGTTAAAAAGATATTTTGACTGTCGGTGGACCCAGATTCAAATATCCGCTAATGCCAGTCGTGGAATTAACCATTGCTAATTATGATCAAAATTTATTTTAGGTGTTTAACTCACAATAAATACCCAATCAAAACAGCTCTTTAACTCATATACTATCTTAACTTACAATGAAAGGAGGTTATTTTAATGGGAGCTTTCGACAAAACAATCTGTGATTGCTGCGTCTGTCCGATGGAGTGTGTTCTAAAACAATTGGAAGAGCTATCTATTCCACTAGTTAATATAATTGATAGTAGCCTTATGGACAACATTTCTAATGCCACTATACAAGCTGTTGAAGATTTTGTTCTCTTTACTAATAATGGTAATGTACCTATCCATTCTATCTTTTCAGTTGGTTTTGATTCCGCGTCTGATCCACTTACATTAAAACAACCTAAAAATGACAAAAAAGGTAAGTGTGCATGTATAGAAGACCCAGCAACTAATATGCTTAAAAATATGATAGGAAGTTTTGCGGTTATTAGTAATACAATTGCAGGAACAGTATCGAGGGTCGGAGAAGGTATCCTTATATTAGAAAATGCTGCTGATAGTTTGGGAGGAGTTTATGACTTTGCTGTAGTTTCCACATGTTTAGTAGGTATAGTTGATCAAGATTTGAGATGGGAAAGTAGATCAAATGATCCTTCTAACTAGCTAAACACGGTTATTTTTTAGAAGTGATTTATATTGTCAAGAGGCGATTGAAAAGAGCTGGAAGAAAAACACAAGGTATTACAAAGAAAATCTCGTTAACCAATAAGAATGGCAAAAGGTAGAGGAATCCAATCCAGTAGCTGCATACTTAAAGATTGAGGACTAAATAAAAATTCAACTTAAAACCTCCTTTATGCACTTTTACTTTGTACATAAATACAAAGTAAAAGTGTTGATATCTAGTGTTTATTCATTTTTTCTTGATTTCTTGAAAGGATGGGCAAAAACACTCTTCTAGTAAGATCAAAATACTTCGATTGGAAATTTTTGTGGTCAATTGCCATTTTAATTCCTCTTTATATTGTATCATTTGACTAATCAGATGTCGGATTATTTGATTCAAGATATAGAAATTGGGATAAAATATTAAATCAGCTGGTCATCTTTTACCCCAATTTAGAAGAATATGTGTAAATTTAGCTTTTGAGTTTTTTCTACTGCGAAGTTTTATACATAAAAATATTTACATTCCCAGTAATATCAAGGATTCAAGCCAACTATTTAAATAGACATACATTTACCTTCTTCATAAAGTCCATTTAACAAGGTATATTGTCGAAATCCCAAGCCCTATACAAGCCGTCATTGCTGCAAAACATTCAGATGATCCTCTTCAGAAATAACATATATCCACCTGTCGTCCATAGCGAACGAATATACGATTACTATGCAGAAAGCAATCAAAACATGAAAAAAGCTGGTGAAGTGCTTAAAATATTTACAGATGATCAGATTCCAGCGAGTACCCCTTTTCAGGATGTTCAAGATCAGGCATTTGCTATCCTAGAACGTCAAAAACTTAAATCCATAGTGGATCAGATCACCACAAATACGAAATTCGATGAAACTTCTTTCCAATTGGAACATATTGATTATTTGGCTAGGCGGTTCAAACGATATTTACGACCTATATTTATACTGGTCGATTTTGTAGCCCCTTCGAGTACAGATCCATTGATTGAAGCAATCCATTTTATGAAAGCTGCTTTTACTAAGAATAAAGCGTTAGGACAATTGAAGGCATTGAATCGAGGGGAAAGTTATCATAAGTTACGCAAAGCAATAGCCTATGCTAATTTCGGCAAACTACGCTTCAAAAACGAAAATGATCAATATATATGGGGGGAGTGCAGTCGCTTACTCGCCAACAGCATTATTTATTTCAATGCTAGTATTTTATCTAATATGCTCGCTTATAGAAAACAATGGTCAAGATTCAGATGTTATGAAACAAATTTCTCCAGTTGCATGGCAACATATTAATCTCTACGGAAGATACGAGTTTAATAAACAACAAGAGTCTGTTGACATGGATGCAATCATTCTAGAATTGAGCCAATCAACAGCTATACCAGAAATGAAGTAATCAATGTCCCCCTCTTAGGTTATTCAAATCTCAAGAGGGGGTCTCCTTAACATACCATTTCGGGGGGATGTGCAAAAACACCCTATTTACTATCAATTTTGATATAGGGTAAATGATTTGGATATGAATCATCAATCAACTTCGTTAAATGTTGACTACTAAGATTTAAATACTCGCTTAGTTCATAAGCCTTTAGGCCTAGTGACAGGGTTACTGCTCTAGTCCGCAGGGTGATACCAATACCAATAAAAGTAACGATTTTTTTTGAAGTGTTGTTGATGCTCTCTATTACGTCTGTTTAGGTCAACTAAAACAGGAGATTTCCAAACGGTGGTGGATGGTAAAACTTGTCGATATGATTAAGGAAACAGATTTACGAATGGGGTTTACAGATGCCTTTCAGACATTAGCTACCCATGAAAGGTTAAATAAATCAGATATTCGAAAGCGATTGATCCTCAGTCTTTATGGTCTGGGGAGTAATACAGGGCTTAAACGAGTATCAGCTGGTAATCAGGACGTGAACTACAAGGACTTGCTTTATATTAAGCAGTA
This sequence comes from Chengkuizengella sediminis, assembly GCF_010078385.1. NCBI lineage: Bacteria > Bacillati > Bacillota > Bacilli > Caryophanales > Paenibacillaceae > Chengkuizengella > Chengkuizengella sediminis. Next base: position 6,572 of record NZ_SIJC01000001.1, on the reverse strand, counting down.
GCATCGATGATCGAGGGACTTCTTCGTCATTGTACAGATAAGGAATAGACCGTAATTATGTAGACACACATGGTCAAAGTGAAGTTGCTTTTGCTTTTTGTCATTTATTGGGGTTTCGGCTGATGCCTCATTTCAAAAATATTGGATCTCAAAAGTTATATAAACCTAATCATAGGGTGGGTGATGCATATGAATTTACTACCTGCTATGGCTAAGAACCCCATCCATTGGGATTTAATTCAACAGCAATATGATCAAATGATTAAATACGCAACTGCAATTCGATTAGGGACAGCTGAAACTGAAGCCCTCCTTAAACGATTTAGTAAAAACCCAACTCACCCTACCTATAAAGCTCTGAGTGAACTGGGGAAAGTAATTAAAACCATTTTTGTGTGTGAATGCTTACAACATGAAGAGATTCGCAGAGAAATTCACGAAGGACTTAATGTCATAGAAAATTGGAACTCAGCAAATCATTTTATCTTTTTCGGAAGAACTGGTGAAATTCAAAATAACCAGCCTAAAGAGCAAGAAAATGCTATTTCTCTTCACTTACTACAAAACTGCTTGGTATATAACACTCTAAAAATCCAAAATGTGACGAAAGAGATGCTGGGTCTACCCCTTGTAGTTCTTTTTGATAATAATTTTAATCAGAAGGGATATCGCCATTTGACGATACCCTTTAGTAAATCATCAATATAATGTAATTTTATTATATCTATCGGTTGATTAAGAAAAAATTGCTATCTCATGTATACAAGAAGGGTGGTTTCTTTTAACAATGCTAAGTAGTGATTCATCTTATTTATTTAGCGAGATACTTGTATATAATCTACATTATCATTAGCAGGGGTACCTGTATTGATTACATCATCTCTTAAATCAGGGTCAGAGCCATAAACTTCTCTAATACTTAACCATTCAGGTATATCTGTACCTAGGACCAACCTATAATCACCAATGATTATATACGAACTTAATTGATTTTCAAAATCAAAATCTTCTAACATGTATTGCCCAGGCTCATCAAAATAAATAACCCTTCCTCCGTAATTTACATCTTCGAAAAGATAAACGCCTTCAAATCGTACGGTAACTGGTGCACTGAATTCTCCTGTAAAAATTGTATCTCCTCCTTCATAAACTTTTAATCTTACACTATATTCATGAGGCTCTGACATCTCTGAAGGATCAAGTTCATGTGTAAAAGATCTGTATGCTGTTTGAGTCACATATTCTCCATCTCGGTATATTTGATAATTAAAGAATTGTCCTGCAAAGTACTGCTCCATAATCTCTGCATGATCCCAAGTTAATTGAATTCCTCCTTCAACAGTTTCTGCATTTACATTCTTTGCTGTTGTTCCTAGAGCAGAAATTGTAACTGGATTACTCGTTCCCACTGGAAATGGGGCAATTAATCTTACACTATATTCGTGAGGCTCTGTCATATCTGAAGGTTCAAGGCTCTGTTCATAAAATTTTTCGATTGTTTCATTAACGAGTTCTCCATCACGATATACTGCAAAGCTATAAGTTTGTCCAGCCAAATACTCCTCCAAATTCCCTAGAAGATCCCATGTTAATTGAACTCCTCCTTCAATGACCTGTGCATTTAAATTCTTTATTATTGTTGCAGGTACTGTAATGGGATCACTCATCTCCCCTAAAAATGGGGTAATCAATCTTACACTATATTCGTGAGGCTCTGTCATCTCAGAATAATCAAGTTCATCAGTATAAGATTTCGTGTTCAATACACTATCAATAAGTTTTCCATCACGGTATAATTCATAGCTATAAGTTCCTACCAAATACTCTTCCATAAACTCAGAATGATCCCACGTTAAGTGAAATCCTCCTTCAACAACTTCTGCATTTAAATTTCTGGCAATAGCAGGTCCTATATAGTCAATTTGAATTAGTCTAAAATTGTCATTAGCATAAGAAATGGATGGTTTTATATCGACCATAAATTTATCAGGAGTTATTTGTTCTAGATATTCTATATAATCTTGTAAATTTTCACTAGGGTCTACAGTATATTGACCCATTAATTGGTATATGCCAGCAGCAAAAGGAATTCCATTTGGATTACTTTCTCCAAAATTATAAGTAGTAGTATTTGAATCGGTTTCTGTAATCGTTTGAGCGTTGGAGAACGTTTCAGTTAGCGAAGCATTAACTTCTGCACTGACTTTGGCAAAAGGTCCGCCTATTTCTGTGCTAAGTTTTACACCCAATGTCTCAGCCAATGAATAGGCTTGTGATGCACTAAAACCACTAGATAAAGTATAAGCTTCAGAAATCCTTCCACCATTAGAACTTGAAAGCGTTTTATTATTTACCAATTTCCAATACCCATCAAATTGAATTTCTGTATCTTGAGTATATGTGTGATTTACAGGTAAACGAACTTCTATAATATCATTAGGTAATAGGTATCCAAGAAAAATATTATTTTTCCAGAAGTACCAATCTTTAAACCCATATTCTAGTGCATTATACATCTTTATTTCTGCATTTGTAGGTATTACAGCAAGTAAGTGGTCTTTTTGAAAAGTATATTGTTGAGGATCACCAGTAGTTATAACTACTGTTACATAATCGAGGGGTAATCCTGTTTGGTTTGTAGCATAATTTTGAGTATCTGAAGGAAGTCCGATATTATAAGAATTCCAAGGTAATAATTCCTGCAATGGTGGAAGTATTCCAGATAATTTTTCATTACCATCAATCTCTATCATTTTTCCATTTTCTAGCTTGAGATCTTTTACAGTAATATTTTGATTTCCCATTTCTGATGCGCTAACAATATCAGGTATCAGATTCGTTAAAACTAACATTGAAACTAAAGCTGTAATAACAAATAATGTTTTTAACCCTTTTTTCATCTTGTATATCCTCCCAATTATTTTATGATTACATTAAATCCCAGCAGAAAACGGATTCTTCTATTGTCTACTTAATCCATTTGAGTCCAAAATATGTAATACCGTTGCATTTTACCAATCTTAACTATCAATTTTAAAAATCTTATTATATTTCCTAGGACTACTAAAGTGTAGGACTCTTCCACATTAATTTAATTTCCTGGATACTCAGCATTACTTTCAACCCTTCTACTGTCAGTAACAAAGTAAAAGCTATTGTAAACATTAAAACTATGTTCATTTTTTATTTCCTCTTTGATTTAAAAATATATAACTGGTAAACATCGTTGAAGATACTGATTAACCCCACTATTTGGAAATGAACACTTAGTAATGAAAGCGCTAACAATAATGTTAATTGAACTTGAACACCTTTATACCCATGTTTGAGGTTTTTTAAAATAAGTGTAAATAATAGATATATATATCTATTATTTATACTTGAACGATATAAGAATAAACCACTATAGAAAAAACAAGGGAACTTTTTCTTGATTTCTCCTTTCCTATTTTTTAGAAATATTCCTTATTTCTTTGATCTTTCATAAATACGCTAAGCATCACCCACTTTCTTATAGTGATTTTTTTACATTATTAATTATTGGTAAAATAGATATTAATATCTATCATAATATATAATTCTGGGGATGTAAAGTCCCTTTTAATTGGAAATGATACAATTTGTAGTAGCTAGTATGGCACAAATGAGTTTTTCAACTAATCATCTTTGATCAATCATGATTGCCATACGTAACAATCCTGCCCTTTAATTCAAAACAATTATTTCTAAATTGGACAAGCAGTTATTCCATTAGATGATCCTTATCACAAAGACTCTCTTCTCATTTTTTGAATCTATTATTTAATACTCCCTCTACCACAACTGATCCCCGTCTAAATTAATAATACGTATGGCCCGTGGAACCAATGATCCCGTCCACAAAACAGTTCACCCCCAACTTGTAGAAACATGTTTGAGGCGGTTCTGGTGCAAAAACATTTTGATAGAGACATAGAGCCACTAATTCCGTTCTATTGACCATTTATAATGCAATTCCAAACAATTTATGTAGGAATTCAACTTCATTTTGGTCAGTCTTCACCTTTGGGTGAAGCTGTCCTTTTTTCAACGGCTTCCACAACACTCAATATAGAATTGGCTGTTTCAAACGACTTAAATCCCAACATTGGACGCACACGTTTCTTAATAAACGATGGTCTTGTTCTACGATATTATTGAGATATTTCACTTGCCTTATTTGAACACAACCAGGTAAAATTTTCTCTTCTTTTAACTCTTGAATAGCTACAGGATAGGCTGGGTTCTTGTCTACCGTGATGACACGAGATTTACTATTATGAGAAGCAGCCAAAGCTTTCTTGAAAAAGCGCTTGGCTGCTTGTTTATCTCTGGTTTCACTTAGATAAAAATCAATCGTCTTTCCTTCTGAATCCACTGCACGATATAAATACATCCATTTTCCTTTTACCTTCACATACGTTTCATCAACTCTCCAAGAATCATTGGCTGTTTTCAGATGACGGCCGACTCGTTCATCTTATTCAGGTCCATATTGATGCACCCATCGCATAATCGTGGTATGAGCAATAGATAAACCTCGTTCCTAAAAAATGATTTTAGGTTGGGAATGCTTCCATTTAAATAAATTTTCGTTTTCCATACCAATCACACACCTTTTTATTTGCATAATATTTCACCATAACCTACCTCTTGTTTTCATTTAAACCATAGTCTAAAATAAATAATAATACAAAACATATTTAAATTTTAGATGAAACTGGAGTGAAATAATGTCTATTATTGGATATGCACGTGTTTCTACTAAAGATCAAGGTCTAGAAAATCAAATGGAAGCTTTAAATGAATATGGATGCGAACGAATTTATTCAGAAAAACAAAGTGGTATAAAATCAGCTCGAGAAGAGTTAATAAAAACCTTAGATAATTTGAGAACAGGAGATTCCTTAGTCGTTTATAAAATTGATCGACTTGCTAGATCCACATTTGATTTATATAAAATCGCACGAGAATTAGATGAAAGAAGTATTTCTCTGGTATTCATTAAGGAACAAATTGATTTCTCTACTCCATCTGGTAAATTAATGTTCACCATGCTTGGGGCGATTGTAGAGTTTGAACGGGATCTTATCAAAGAGAGAACAGCTGAAGGAAGAGAACGAGCAAAAGCACAAGGAAAACATATGGGCAGACCTTCTCAAGATCCAAAGAAAATACAGCAGGCATTAATACTATATAATGAACGTGAAAGTAATGGAATGAGGTTAGATGACATCGTAAAAAAAACAGGCATACCACGTTCTAGTATTTATGCTGAGGTGAAAAAAACAAAAAAAGTTAATTTAAATGAATAGGAAGAAAGAAACCTTATATTAAAAAATAATTTTTTAAAGGAGTGAAAGATTTTGGGTAAATTATCTACTAAAGAAAAAATAATCAATGCTTCTCTTGAATTATTTTCTGAGAAGGGATATAAAGCAACAACGATAAAAGAAATTGCTGAAAAAGTAGGAATGAAAGAACTCACCGTTTATCGACATTTTGGCAAAAAGGAAAAAATTCTTGAACGTATTAATACCATGATTACGACACCTCTTCCAATCATCGAAAGTTACCTTGAAAATGAAGCTGTGTATCATCTAGAACAAGACTTATCTAAAATTTTGACTATAATGGAAAGAGAGCTTAACAAAAATAAGCAGATCATTAAATTCATCTGTAGAGAAAAAATTGACCTTCCCGATAAATATTTGAATGGGAAAATTTTAGTGGAGTATTTTGATATCATGAAGCAAAAAGGAAAGATCAAATCTTCTTTTGAATATGAATCATTAACTTTATTATTTTTTTCAAGTATCTTAACGTCTTTTATTTTAAAAGAACGATTTAAAAATGAAAAAATTGCATTTTTAATCGAGAATGATCAATATAAAGAAACGATAGTGAGTCTTTTTACAGAAGCATTAAAATCAAATAATACAGTTCTAAAATAAAAACTGTAAGTTATTCGAACTTTTAACTTGGTGATAGTTACCTTAACTAGACATAAAGAGTGACTTTGCAGTATTCAATGTATGGTTGCTCATTTTCCATTTCTTAAATACAAGTTTTTTATATTTTTCAGTTATATAGTATTTATTATAGTGATATATAAATATTGGAAAACGCAGTGCAACAGGGAGAAATGAGTAGTCCAGTTATGATGTCAGTTGGAGATAATGCAATCTCTTTCTGAAAATATTGAATCAATTATGAATACACTAATTAATATAGGATGTGGGTAACATGTAATACCTGAGTCCAATAAAATTGAACTCAGGTGGTGAAAAGTTTAGATTACGTGTAGCTTGAATTAACTTTATGATTGTGGGTCTGAAACCATAATCAAACCTGAGTCATATAAAACGTTATCCCAGTTCGCCTTTACATATAATCTTAATTGATAATTATGAGGCTGACCATCATAATTTTCATCCGTGTACGTGGTAGACGAAATTTTAGAAGTCCCCATATACTCCCCATCTTTATAAGCATAAACAAAATAATACGGTGTAAAACCGTCTTCATGATCCTCAGAAGCAAGTTCATCACCG